>DASRJM010000088.1:0-8778 GCA_035649475.1 Acidimicrobiales bacterium | reverse complement strand
CGGGGGCGGTGCCGTCGAGCCGGTCGGGCGCCACCACCTGGCCGGTGACCGTGACCTCGCCCTCCGGTGCGGGGGCGTCGGCGGCAGATCCGTCGGCCGTCAGGCCGACGAAGCCCCGGATCACGGCGACCCGGTCGCCCGACCCCAGGTCGAGGGGGGTGACCAGCCACGCTCCGGCCGCACCGTCCTGGGTGCGGTTGCGGACGGCCACGGTCGCCGCGTCGTCGTAGCCACCGGAGGCGGTCACCCGGCGATAGCGGGCGGCGCCGACCTCGCGCGCGGTCGCCTCCGGAGCCAGCAGGTCCTCGACCGCGACGACCGGCTCGTCCTGGCGGGCCTCGATCAGCGCGTTGCGGTCCCGCTTCTCGTCGAGCCGGCGCAGCTGCCAGAACCCGAGGTTGATCATCGTGACCACCAGGAGCGCCACGAGCGCGTGCGACAGAAGCCACCGGGGCCGCAGCAGGAAGCGGGCGTTCGCCACGGGGGGCCAGGGTAGGTCAGGCCGCCGCGCCGGACCTACCCTGGCCCCCGGCTGTCAGTCGAGGGGCTTCATGAACGACCAGAGCCCGCCCTCGCTGTCGCGGGCGCTGTACTCGCGGTAGCCGTAGGGCTGGTCGACGGGCTCGTACTCGATGGCGGCGCCCTCGGCCGTGGCGTGGCGGTAGTGCGCGTCGACGTCGTCGACCATGACGGCCACGCTGGCCGTGGCGACTCCCGCAGTCCGGGGCGACGCCAGGCCGAACGCCTCCGTCTCGGGGTGCAGCCAGACGACGCCGTCGCCGGCCTGGAGCTCGGCGTGGACGACGCGGCCGCCCTCGTCCCGGGTGAGCTCGCCGGCGCCCAGGCCGAACACCCGGACCAGGTAGTCGTGGGCGGCCTCCAGGTCCGCGTACACCAGGATCTGGATCCGGCGTTGGACGGTGGTGTCGAGCATGGTCATCTCCTCCATGACGCGCAGCAGGTCGGCGGCCAGGTCGCCGTCGCCCTCGGCGAGCGTGGCCACGAGGTGGCCGAGCCGGCCTCGCAGCCGGGTGCCCGCCTCCAGCCGGCGGTCCAGCTCGCCCAGGTGGGCGGACATCGCCGCCCGCAGGCTCCAGGCCGGGTCGTCGAGCGCCTTGCCGATCTGGTCGAGGGGCAGGCCCAGCCGGCGGAGCAGGCAGATGCGGTACAGGCGCTCCACGTCCTCGTCGCCGTAGAGCCGGTGCCCGGCCGGGGTGCGGCCGGACGCCACCAGCAGACCGATCTCCTCGTAGTAGTGCAGCGTGCGGACGGTGAGCCCGGTGGCCGCCGCCAGCTCGCCGACCCTGTGACCTGCCATACCTGCACCGTAAGACCTCACGTCGCGTGAGGTGCAAGGGTGGATCCGTGGACGACGTCGTGGTGCCGGTCTACGTCCAGCCGGGCGCATCCCGGACGGGCGTGGCGGGATGGCACGGCGACGCGCTGAAGGTCCGGGTGGCCGCGCCGGCCGAGGGCGGCAAGGCCAACGAGGCGGTGCGTCGGCTGGTGGCGGCGGCGGTCGGCATCCGGCCCGGGGACGTCGAGATCGTGGCCGGCACCGCCGGCCGCCGGAAGCGGCTGCGCCTGCGGGGAGCCGACCCGGACCGGGTCGCCGCGTGGCTCAGATCCGGGCGCGGGAACCCAGGGCCGCCACGCTGACGGCCAGCATGGCCACGACCACGGCCATCTGGGCGAACCACCAGGCGCCGTAGCTGTGGTGGCCGGTGACCGGGCAAGCGACCGTGTCCACGAGGAAGAGGACGCCGGTGACCGAGCCGGCGATCGCCGCCGTCCGGTCGCGGACCCCTGCCATCGTGGCGGTGAGCAGCAGCGCCACCATCATGCCCGCCCCGAACAGGTAGGCCATCGCCGGCGCCACCGCCTGCGGGTCTGCCGGCACCGGCGTCAGCGCCGTCCTGACGAGAAACGCCAGGGGCCACCCCAGCCCGAGCGCGGCTGCCCACCCGCGGGTCAGCAGTGCGGGCCGCCGCCGTTCAGGGATCGTCCGAATGCCGTCGACGACCTCGACGAACCTGGACCGCTTGCCGTCCATGGGGAGACCTCCCGTGCCGGGATGCCCGCGCCCCCATGATCGCGCAGGTCAGTAGCAGCCGTTGAGTGCGAGGGTCTCCAGCATCGCCCACGCCGTCGAGTTGTAGCCGTTGTCGGCGTAGGCGTGGTAGAGGGTCCAACCGTCGTCACAGACGCTGGCGCCGGCCGTTCCCGCCGTGAGGGAGAGGGAGAGGGCGGCCACGGCCGTCGCTGTCGCTCCCATCGCGCCGATCTTTGCGAGTCGCTTCCGCATGATTGCTCCTTGGGGCTCTGTTCCGTGAACTGTCACGACCACGTTCGGAGCGGACGAGCGGCCGGATGTGTCAGGACACGCGGTGCGCCGTCGCCGGATCCGGCGCGAACCTGAGGGCACGAGCGGCGAAGGACACGACGTGGAGGAGCCCACCGACGCGGCGGTGATCGCCGCCTCGCTCGCGGACCCCGCGTCGTTCGCCCCGATCTTCGACCGCCACGCCGCCACCGTGCTGCGGTTCCTCGTCCGGCGGGTCGGGCCCGACGCGGCCGACGGGCTGGTGGGCGAGACGTTCCGCATCGCCTTCGAGCGCCGCGGGTCCTACGACCTCGACCGGCCGTGCGCCCGGCCGTGGCTCTACGGCATCGCCACCAACGTGCTGGCCCGCCACCGCCGGGCCGAGGGACGGCGGCTGGCCGCGCTGGACCGCCTGGCCGGGCGGGCGACTGCCGGCGCACCGAGCGAGGCCGACGGCCCGGCCGAGGCCGCGGTCGCCCGGGCCGACGCCCGCGACCTGTGGCCCCGGGTGGCAGCCACCATCGCCGGGCTGCCGGCCGGCGAGCGCGACGCCCTGCTGCTCTACGCCTGGGAGGACCTGGGCTACGACGACATCGCGCAGGCGCTCGGCATCCCGGTCGGCACGGTGCGGTCTCGGCTCAACCGGGCCCGCACCCGACTGCGGGCGGCCCGCGAACCCGGCGCTCCGGGCGGCGAACAACCGTCGACACCCACCGAGGACCGCGGGAGGATCGGGCTGTGAGCGACGATCTGGACCCGCTGCGACGGGTACGGCCCGACCGGCTGCAGCCCGACGACCCGCCGGACCCGGTGGTCCTCGCCGAGCAGAGGGAGCGCCTCATGTCCGCCATCGACCAGAACGTCAACCCCGACACCGGGCGGCGCTTCCCGTCCATCTACCCCCGGATCGCCTATCGCGACGAGATGGCCGCCGTGGAGTTCCTGACCCGCGTGTTCGGGTTCCGGGAGTGGCGGGAGTCCCGCATGGAGAACGAGACGGGGACCCTGGCCTGGCTGGAGGTCGGCGACGGCGTGGTGATGATCGGCCGGGCCGGCCCGGACCACCACGACCTGTCCAGCCCGGACGACATCGGCGGGGCCAACACCTGCATGGTCAACGTCTACGTCGACGATGTGGACACCCACCACGCCCGGGCGGTGGCCGAGGGGGCCCGCATCGTCATGGACCTGGAGGACATGTTCTGGGGCGACCGGCGGTACGAGGCGCTCGACCTGGAGGGGCACCGCTGGCACTTCGGCGAGCGGCTGTCGCACGTGCGGGAGCGGCTCGGGCTCGACGACGCGTGACGCCCGCCGTCAGAAACGCTCCTCGCCGGTGCGCCGGTGGGGGTCGGGGAAGTCGCGGTACAGGGCGGCCTGGAAGTTGACCACCCGCGAGTTGACCGCGTGGTGGAAGCCCTCGACCGGGTCGGACCGGGTGGACACCGCCCGGAACGCCCGCTCGAGCTGCGCGAGGTCGGTGGTCTCGATGGCGATGTGGAACTCGCCCAGGCCGGCGATGCCCAGGCCCAGCTTGCGGCGCGACAACCGGTACCCGGCGATCAGGCCGTCGGCCTGCAGCGCGCCGAGGTAGCGGTGGACGGCGTCGGCGAGCTCGAGGTCGCGCTGCCCGGGGGCCAGGTCGCACCAGATGTCGTAGATGTCCACGCCCACCATGATCGCCACGGCGGCGGCGCGGGCACGACCGGGTTACGCCAGGTCCGCGGCGCCGGACGCCGAGTCGAACCGGTCGCACCACACGACCACGCTGGCGAAGCGCCCCGGGTCGACGACCGGAGGCAGCTCGTAGTTCTGGTCGCCGATGTTGCCCTGGAACCGGCCCAGGTTGTGCACGTCGTCGTCGAAGGCTCCCTCGGGCCCGCCGGCGGGGTGGCGGGCACCTGTTCCCCGGATCGTAAGGACCCGGGTAGCCTCCCGCGCGTGCCGGCACGCAGGGCCCCCGGGAAGCGGGCGGCTCCGCCCGCGCCGCCGTCCCCGCTGGAGGAGCGGCTCGCAGCGCAGGCCCCGCTGGCGGCCAGGATGCGGCCCCGGACGCTCGACGAGATCGTCGGCCAGCCCCACCTGCTGGGGCCCGGGGCGCCCCTGCGGGCGCTGATCGAATCGGACCGACTGTCGTCGGTGATCCTCTGGGGGCCGCCGGGCACCGGCAAGACCACCCTCGCCAGCGTCGTGGCCTCCACCACCGACCGCCAGTTCGTCGCCCTCTCGGCCGTGTCCGCCGGGGTCCGGGACGTGCGGGAGGTCATCGCCGCCGCCCGCACGCGGCTGGAGGAGGAGGACCGGGGCACGATCCTGTTCCTCGACGAGGTGCACCGGTTCAACAAGAGCCAGCAGGACGCTCTGCTGCCGGCCGTGGAGGGCGGCCTGCTCACGCTCATCGGCGCCACGACCGAGAACCCCTTCTTCGAGGTGAACGCCCCGCTCATCAGCCGGTCGACGGTGTTCCGGCTGTTCCCGCTGGGCGACGACGACCTGCGGGTGGTGGTCGACCGGGCGCTGGCGGCCGAGGAGGTCACCGCCGCGCCCGACGCCCTCGACCACCTGGTGGACATGGCCGACGGCGACGCCCGGGCCGCTCTCACCACCCTGGAGGTCGCGCTGGCGCTGTCCGAGGAGGCCGGCCGCCGCGAGGTCGTGCTGGAGGACGTCGAGCGGGCCCGGCAGTCCCGCGTGCTGCGCTACGGCGAGGACGACCACTACGACGTGATCTCCGCGTTCATCAAGTCGATCCGGGGCTCGGACCCCGACGCCGGCCTGTACTGGCTGGCCCGCATGCTGGAGGCCGGCGAGGACGCCCGGTTCATCGCCCGACGCCTTGTCATCCTGGCCTCGGAGGACGTCGGCATGGCCGACTCGATGGGCCTGGTCGTGGCCGATGCCGCCGCCCGGGCCGTCGAGTACGTCGGGCTGCCCGAGGCCGGGCTCAATCTGGCCCACGCAGTGATCTACCTGGCCACCGCACCCAAGTCGAACACGACGATGGCCGGCCTGAGCCGGGCGTTCGGCGACGTGCGGGGCCGCCAGACCGGGGCGGTGCCCGGGCCGCTGCGCAGCGTCCACCCCTACCAGCGAAACAAGCTGAAGGAGGGCGGCGGCTACCGCTACCCGCACAACGACCCGTCGGGGTTCGTGGCCCAGGAGTACCGGCCGCCCGAGATCGCCGGTGGCGAGCCGGGCACGGCCGAGCGGCGGGTGTACTACCGGCCCTCGCCCCACGGCGACGAAGCCGGGATCCTGGAGCGGTTGCGGGCGTGGTGGGGCGAGGCCGCCTATGACGGCCAGGAGTGGTGGGAGTTCGAGAAGTTCCGGGACCCCGAGCGCTGATATCTGACTAAAGTCAGGTAATGGTCGAGACGGATGTGGCGCGGGTCCGGCGCTTCAACCGGACCGTCACCCAGCGGGTCGGTGCCCTGCACGACCACTACCTGGCCCGGGACCGCCCGCTCGGCGAGGCCCGCGTGCTGTGGGAGATCGGGCCCGACGGCTGCGACATACGGTCGCTGCGGGCCCGGCTCGACCTCGACTCCGGGTACCTGAGCCGGCTGCTGCGGTCGCTGGAGGCCGCAGGCCTCGTCGCCGTCGGCGCCGGTGACGGCGACCGCCGCGTCCGCCGGGCCCGGCTCACCGCGGCCGGCCGGGCCGAGCGGGACCTGCTCGACGACCGCAGCGAGGCCCTGGCGGCCGGGATGCTGGCACCCCTCTCCCCCGCCCAGCGGGACCGGCTGGTGACCGCGATGGGCGAGGTCGAGCGCCTGCTCACGGCGTCGCTCGTGGAGGTCGAGCCGACCGATCCCGCCCACCGCGACGCCCGCTGGTGCCTGGCCGAGTACATGGTCGAGCTCGACCGGCGGTTCGACGTCGGGTTCGACGCCGCCCGGAGCCTGCCGCTCGACCGGGACGACATGATCCCGCCGGCCGGCGCCTTCCTGGTGGCCCGGCTGCGGGGCGAGCCCATCGGGTGCGGCGGCTACAAGCGGCAGTCGGACGGCACCGCCTACCTCAAGCGCATGTGGGTCGCCCCCGCCGCCCGCGGGCTGGGCCTCGGGCGGCGGCTGCTGAGCGAGCTGGAGGACCACGCCCGGGCCGCGGGCGCGCCCGTCGCCCAGCTCGAGACCAACGGCAGCCTGACCGAGGCGATCGCCCTGTACCGGTCGGCCGGCTACGCCGAGGTCGAGCCGTTCAACGACGAGCCCTACGCCCACCACTGGTTCGCCAAGCCGCTCCGACCGACGGACGCGGTGCCGCGATGAGTCCGGCCCGGTCGCGCCGTCAGAGAGGCATGCCCGCACAACAGATCCGAGAGCTCAGGGCGCTGGAGGGTCGCCGGGTCGGTCTCGCCGTGCGGGGCGGGCACCGGATCGACGACTGCCAGCTCGTCTCCGCCGGCCGGGGGCCGGCCCGCACCCTGTGGGTGTTCGCCGACGGCGCCGACGCGTTCGTGCCCATGGCCGACGTGCTCGACCTGTGGGAAGCCGCATGAGCGATCCGCGCACCGGTCCCGGTCCCCGGGACGCCACGGCCATCGCCGGCGACGCCACCCCGACGGGCGAGCCGCTGCCGTGGTCGGAGGCCGAGCGGCGCCTGGCCGACGCCCAGACCTACTGGTTCGCCACCACGGCGCCCGGCGGCGGCCCGCACGTCCGCCCGGTGCTGGGCGTGTGGCTCGACGGCACGCTGCACACGACGTCCGGTCCGGGCGCCCGCAAGGCCCGCAACCTGGAGGTCGACGGCGACTGCGCCTTCTCGCTGTCGGCCGACAGCGTCGACATGGTCCTGGAGGGCTCGGCCAGCCGGGTTCTCGACCCGGCGCAACTCGAGCGGGTGGCGGAGGCGTACGGGGCGAAGTACGGCTGGCCGGCCCGCGTCGCCGGCGACGCCTTCGACGCCCCGTACGGCGCCCCCACCGCCGGCCCGCCCCCGTACCAGGTGTACGCCGTGCGTCCCCGGGCGGTGTACGCCTTCGGCACGGACGAGGAGCTCGCGCCGCGGTCGACGCGCTGGCGGTTCTGACCAGCGCCCGGGACGCGGCCGACGGTCGGCCGCGACGGCTGACGCCCCCTACGCCGGCCGCTCCCAGGACAGCCCGTCGAAGCGGGCGAAGTCCCGGTCGAGCGAGACGAGCGTGCAGGCGTGGTCGGTCGCCAGCGCCGCGAGGTACGCATCGGGCACGAGGTCGCCGGTGGCCTCGGCGTCGCGGCACCAACCCTCGAACAGCCCGAGCGCCCGCTCGGAGGGCGCGAGGGCGACGTGGTTCGGCTGACCGACGACGGCGCGCACGAAGGCGAAGCAGTCGTCGACCGAGGTCGGCACCTCGAACACCCGTCGATGGGTGGCGATGCGCACGAAGCCGGCCCACACGACGTCTGGGACCCAGAACTGGTCGGCACTGGACGTGAGCCTCGCGAACCAGGGGCCAACGGCGCCGTAGTGCGGATGGTCGGTCCGGTGGGCGGCGAGGACGACGTTGACGTCGAGGAGCTTCACCGCAGTTGCTCGAGGGCTGTGCCCTCGTCGAGCACCTCCGTCAGCGCACGGTTCGACGTCACGTCCACCCCGGGCCGCACGCCTCCACGACCGTGCACGACCGGGATCTCGGGCCGCTCGTCTTCTCGTCGCCGCCCGAGCAGCGCCCGTAGCCCGTCCTCGAACACACGGCCAAGGCTCACACCGCGCGAGGCAGCCAGCTCCTTGGCCGCGGCCAGAAGGTTGTCGTCGACCGCCACTGTGGTGCGCATGATGCGCAGAGTACAGCATCACGAGCATCACCCATCGGCGGTGTGGTGTCTGTCACGTCGCACGCGCGACATGACAGGACACCGGATCGGCGTCACGCCGTGGGCAGCACGTAGTCCTGGAAGTGCGCCCGTAGGTCCTTCTTGGAGAACTTGCCGACCGAGGTCTTGGGGATCTCGTCGACGAAGGCGACGTCGTCGGGGACCCACCACTTGGCGACGCGGCCGTCGAGGAAAGCGACGATCTCGTCCTTCGTGGCGGTGTGGCCCTCCCGCAGGACCACGCACGCCAGCGGGCGCTCGCTCCACTTGGGGTGCGGCAGGCCGATGACCGCGGCCTCGGCCACCGCCGGGTGGGCCATGATCTCGTTCTCGAGCTCGACCGAGCTGATCCACTCGCCGCCGGACTTGATCACGTCCTTGGTGCGGTCGCGCAGCTGGATGTAGCCGTGGGCGTCGATCGTGGCGACGTCGCCCGTCTTCAGCCAGCCGTCGTCGGTGAACGACTCCGGCGAGCGGGGGTCGTCGTAGTAGCTCGACACCACCCACGGGCCCCGCACCTGCAGCTCGCCGGACGACTCGCCGTCCCAGGGCTGCTCGTCCAGCAGGCCGGGGATCACGATGCGGGCCTCGACCCCGAACAGGGGCTGGCCCACGGTGGTGCGCAGGTCGGCCTTGCCCTCGTCGTCCAGCACCGCGGCC
>DASRJM010000087.1:0-2322 GCA_035649475.1 Acidimicrobiales bacterium | reverse complement strand
GTCCACTGCACCGCCCACGACCTCGGCGACGGCCGGGTGGAGATCAGCGGCGAGAAGTGGTTCTGCTCGAACGTCGACGGCGCCGCCATCGTGCTGCTGGCCCGGCCCGAGGGCGCCGCCGACGGACCCGCCGGGCTCGGGCTGTACCTGGTACCCCGGGTGCTCGAGGACGGGACGCGTAACCACTACTCGGTCCGCCGGTTGAAGGAGAAGCTGGGCACCAAGAGCGTCCCCACCGGCGAGGTCGAGTTCCACGACGCCATCGGCTACGCGCTGCGGCCCCCGAGGACCGACGACGCCGCCGCACCATCCGGGTCCGCCGAAGCCATCGACCAGTCCGCGTCGGACGCCGGCGGGCTGGCGCGGATGATGGAGATGGTCAACGGCAGCCGGTTCGGCGTGGCGCTCATGGGCCTCGGCATCGCCCGGCGCTGCTTTGCCGAGGCCGCCGCCTGGGCCCACCACCGGCAGGCCAAGGGCCGGGCGCTGGTCGACCTTCCGCTCGTGCGCGAGCAGCTCGTCGACCTGCTCGCCGAGCTCGAGGCCGCAGTGGCATTGGGATTCGAGTGCGCCGCCGCCGGCGGGTTCGCCGATGGCACCCGGTTGCGCCGCATCCTGGTGCCGGCGGCCAAGGTGCGCCTGTGCCGGCTCGGCGTCGAGGCCGCCTCCTATGCGGTCGAGCTGCACGGCGGCAACGGCTACTGCGAGGACTGGGGCCTGACCCGCCAGCTCCGCGACGCCCAGTGCCATCCCATCTGGGAGGGCAGCGAGAACATCTGCGTCCTGGACGTGCTGCGAGCGATCCGCCGGGACGCCGCCCACGAGGCGGTCGTGGCCCGGATCGACCAGGCGGTGGCCACGGCCCGTGACGGCGCCCCCGGTTGGGCGCAGCCCGCCGTCGACGCCGTCGCCGCGGCGCGGGACGAGCTGGTGGGCCGGGTCAACGCCCTGCCTGGGCTCGAGCCCGACGCCGCCGAGGCGCTGTCGGGGCGCCTCTGCGACCACCTCGTCCGCACCACATCGGCGGCGCTCCTGCTGGAGCAGGCCGGCGAGGGAGGCGACCGGGCGACCCACAAGGGCCTCGTGGGGCTCCGCTACACGCGCCGGCACCTGCTGCCCGCCGCCGCCTGGTCCGACGCCATTGCGGCGACGGTCGGGCGCGAGTTGTTGGCGTCGGCGGCCGTCGGCGACGATGCCGCCGTCAAGGCCGCCGCCTGACCGGCGACAGGGCGCTTGTCGCACATGAAGGTCAGGCTCGTCGTCGACTGACGGCGTTTGCCGGGTCGTCCGGCCAGTCGTGCTTCGGATAGCGGCCGGCCATCTCCTTGCGCACCTCCTGCCACGACCCCGACCAGAACCCAGCCAGGTCGCTCGTCACCTGCACGGGCCGCCCGGCCGGGGACAGCAGGTGCAGCACGACTGGGAGCCTCCCCCCGGCGACGGTGGGCGTCTCGCGTGTGCCGAACATCTCCCCTGCACCCGCACCGCCAGGACCGGGGGATCGCCCGGCGGCCCGCGTCCGTAGTCGAGCGGGACCCGGCGACCGCTGGGCACGGTGACCGCCACCGGCGCCAGGCGATCGAGGTCTCCCACCACCTCCGCGGGCACCATGGCCCGCAGTGCCCTGACCAGATCGACGCGCTCCAGGTCCGCCCGCCCGGTGGCGCCGGCGGCCGCCAGCACCGGGGCTAGCCAGTCGTCGAGCTGGCGGCGCAGGGCTGCATCCGACACATCGGGCCAGGGCTCGCCGAGCATCGCGCGCAGGAACCCGACCCGGGCCTGTAGCGACCGGGCGCGATCGGTCCATGGGAGCGCGGCGAGGTTGGTGGCCCGCACCCGGTCGATCAGCGCCGTGGTGGTGGGCCTCCCCGCCGGCGGGCGTCGCTCGACCGTGCCCAGCCGCAGTCGCCCGAGCCGGCGCTCGACCCGGGCCACCAGGTCGTCGCGCCGGGGATCCCAGTCGATCCGGGCGTGCTCTTCGATCTGGTCGCCAGCGATCTCGTCGAGCTCGTCGGCGTCGAGGGCTGCTGCGATGCGGATGCGCCCGTTGCGCCGGCGGCCGTCGACCTCGGCCACCGCCAGGAACGGCTCGCGGGCCAGCGCGTCGTCGGCGGACAGCCAGCCCTCGGTGCCGGCTCTCAGCACGAACCTGCCGGGGCCGCCGCGTGCCTGGGCGATCCGGTCGGGGTAGGCGACCCCGAGCAACGGCCCTGCATCGGCCGCGTCGTCCCTGACGGCCTCCACCCGCAAGCGCCGGGCGAGGTCGTGCGCACGGTCCCGCGCCGCCCGCAGGGCCCTGCCGTCGGTGTGCTCGTGACGTAC
>DASRJM010000086.1:0-6043 GCA_035649475.1 Acidimicrobiales bacterium | reverse complement strand
CATCGCCTACCTCGTGACGACGCGCGGCCAGCCCGCCGGGCTGGCCGCCCTCACGGCCGGCGTGGGCCTGGCGGGTGGCGTGGTGGCCGCAGCTTGGGCGTCACGCGTCGAACGTGCGGAGATAACACCCCCGGCCGTGGCCGCTCTGCTCGTGGGCGGCGTCGGTGCGATCGTGCTGGCGCCCCATCCGGTCGTCGCCGCGCTGGGCGCCGCGGGCGTCGGCGCGGCGGTGAATCTGGCCTGGATCTCGCTGGAGGCACGCGTCCTGACGCTCCGCCCCGGTCAGGCCGGAACGACGTCCGCAATGGTGTCGGCGGTGGCGCAGGTCGCCGTCCTGGTCCCGCTGGTCGCGGGCGTGCTGGCCGACGGCGCCGGCGTCTCCGCGGCACTGCTGCTCTACCTGGCGCTGGCCCTCGTGTTCGCGATGCTGAACCGACGAGATCGTGGGACCCGAGTCCCCGTTGCCGACGACGAGGCACTAGGAAGTTCTCGGAGGTGATGCCGTGCATCACGAGACCTCGATCGAGATCGCCGCCAGTCCCGAGCTCATCTGGTCAACGCTCAGCGACGTCGAGCGCTGGCCGGAATGGACCCGCTCCGTGTCGCAGGTCGAACGGCTCGACGCCGGCGACTTCGGCGCGGGCAGCCGGGCGCGCGTCAAGCAGCCGGGGATGCCGCGGCTGGTGTGGGAGGTCACGGAGTACGTTCCCGGGCAGGTGTTCAGCTGGGCGTCGAAGGCCCCGGGTGTCACGACCACCGGAGGCCACCGCCTGGTCGCCGTCCCGGGCGGCAGTGGCAGCGGGAGTGACGTGCCGGGGGACAGCGTGACCGTCACGCTCACCCTGGACCAGGAAGGCTTCCTAGCTCCGGTCGTGTGGCGGCTGACGGGGTCACGTAGCCGCCGCTACGTCCAGATGGAGGCGGACGGGCTCAAGCGGCATTGCGAGTCGGGCGGCGCGTGAGGCGATGACCCGGTCACGCGGCCTCATCGCCGCGGCGGTCGTGGCGGCGCTCGTCGTGGCGGGGATCGCCGCCATCTTGTCCCGGATCAACCGGAGCGGACGACCTCGCCGGCCACGATGACGGTGCTGGCGAGCCGCCCGCCGACCCAGTAGACGAGCTCGGCCGGCTGCCCGGCGTCCCAAACCACCAGGTCGGCTGACGCGCCGCCGGCGACGACCCCGGCGGTGCCGGCCAACCCCAGCGCCCGTGCCGCGGTGCGGGTGATGCCGGCGAGCGCCTCCGCCGGGGTGAGCCCCAAGAGCGTGCAGGCGAGGTTGGCGGCAATCCTGAGCGACAACAGCGGCGACGTCCCGGGGTTGGCGTCGGTGGAGACGGCGATGGGCACGCCCGCCGCCCGTAGCGCCGCCACCGGCGGGCGCGCCCGCTCGCCCAGCGTGTACGTGGCGCCCGGCAGCAGGACGGCGACGGTGCCCGCGTCGGCGAGTGCCCGCACGCCGGTCGGCGCGGTGTGCTCGAGGTGGTCTGCGGACTGGGCGCCGAACGACGCGGCCAGCGCCGCGCCACCACCGTCGGAGAGCTGGTCGGCGTGGAGCTTGACCGGCAGGCCGTGCCGCCGGGCGGCGTCGAAGACCCGCCGCACCTGGTCCGCCGAGAAGGCGATGCGCTCGCAGAAGGCGTCGACCGCATCCGCCAGGCCGTCGGCGGCCACGGCGGGCAGCATGTCGTTGCACACGAGGTCGACGTAGGGATCCGGCCGCCCTCGGAATTCTCCCGGGACCGTGTGGGCGCCGAGGAACGTCGTGCGTACGCGCAGGGGCAGCTCGTCGCCCACGCGACGGGCCGCCGCCAGCATCCGAAGCTCGGTCTCGAGGTCGAGCCCGTAGCCCGACTTGATCTCCACGGTGGTCACGCCGTCGGCCAGCAGCTGTTCGGCCCGGCGGGTGGCCGCGCGCACCAGGTCGTCCTGACCCGCGGCGCGCGTGGCGGCGACGGTCGAGGCGATGCCGCCGCCCCGCTGTGCCAGCTCCTCGTAGCTGGCGCCCGACAGCCGGGCCTCGAACTCCGCCACCCGGTCGCCGCCGAACACCAGGTGGGTGTGGCAGTCGACGAGCCCGGGGGTCACGAGCGCGCCGGCAGCGTCGACCGTGAGTGCGGCGCCGGCGCCGCAGGGCAGCTCGGCCATCGGCCCGACCCAGCCGATGCGCCCGTCGGTCACTCCCACGGCCGCGTCGCTCACGAGACCGTAGGGACCCGGCCGGGCCGGGTCCATGGTGGCGATGGCCGCGTTGACCACCAGGAGGTCCCAGGTCGTCGCGGTCACCGGTTGCCGCCCCGCGTCACGGCACGACCCGCGACCATGCCGACGTGATCGCCCGGTGCAGGTCACGGGCCACGTCGGGGATCGTCACGTGGCAGCGGTCCCGCACGATGGGGCGGCCGGCCACGACGACGTCCGTGACGTCGGACGCGGTGGCGGCGAACACCAGGCCGGCCACGCCCTCGGCGGGGTCGAGCCCGGCGAGGCGCACGGATCCGCAGTCCAGCGTCACGAAGTCGGCCGGGCGGCCGGCCTCCAGCGGCGACGTTGACTGATCATCGTCGGCGCACCACCCGAGTGCCCTGTATCCGCCGGCGGTGGCGGCGGCGAGCAACGCCGCCGTCGCCAGCCCGCCGCGGCGGCGGTGCAGCAGCCTCTCGTGGAGCTCGACCAGGCGGGCCTCCTCGAGCAGGTCGACCACGGCGTGGCTGTCGGTCCCCAGCGACAGCGGGCAGCCGGCAGCCGCCAGCTCCCCGGCCGGGCCCACCCCGTCGCCGAGGTCGCGCTCGGTCGTGGGACACAGGCACACACCCGTCCCGGTTGCGCCGAGCACCTCGACGTCGCCGGCGGTCGGATGGGTGACGTGGACCGCGGTGGTGTGGGACCCGAGCGCCCCGGCGACCGCGGCCAGCCCGGCGGGCGTGCGGCCGGTGGCGGCCAGCGCCTCCTCGTTCTCGGCGGGCTGCTCCGACAGGTGCATGTGGAGGGGTGCGCCCCGAGCCTCGGCCCAGCCGGCCACGTCGCCCATCGACCGTTCGTCGACCGCCCGCACGCTGTGGACCGCCGCGCCCAGGCGCCAGCCGCTTCCGGCCCGCGCCGCCAAGTCCTCCATCCGGTCGACCCAGCGCTCGGCGTCCCCGTCGCTGAACCTGACCTGCGCACCGGTCAGGGGTGGCCCGGCCCGAAAGCCCGCCCGCAGGTAGCAGGTGTCGAGCAGCGTGAGCCGGACGCCCGCCTCGGCCGCCGCCGCGACCAGCGCCCCGCCCATGACGTTGGGATCGGCGTACGGCCGCCCGTCGGGTCGGTGGTGCAGGTAGTGGAACTCGCCCACGGCGGTGATCCCTGCCAGGGCCATCTCGGCGTACGTGGCCCGTGCCAGCTCGAACAGGTCGTCGGGGTCGAGGACGGCGGCGAGCGTGTACATCCGGTCCCGCCAGCGCCAGAAATCGACCGCGCCCGCCTGGGCGCGACCTCGGAGCGCCCGGTGGAACGCGTGCGAGTGGACGTTGGCCAGTCCCGGCACCACGATCCCGCCGAGGTGGATGGCCCCCGCCGGTGGGTCCTGACCGGCCGCGACCCGCGACAGCCGCCCGTCGCCCGAGTCCTCCAGCACGACCCCGGGCGCCAGTTCCTGGCCGCCGAGCCAGGCGTAGTCGGCGTACCACGTGGTCATGAGGGAACCTCATGACCACCTGCCGAGCGTGCGATCGACCCAACTAGAGCCCGCTCGCCTCGTCGCCGCGAGACGGGCGGATAGTTGGGTCGACAAGCCAGGGAGCCGGGCGGCGATGGGGTTCGGGGGCGCAGCCCCCACGAAAGCGCGCTCACGATTGGGGTGGGGCCATCGGCAGGCGGATGCCGTGGTGGGCAGCCACCTCGCGTGCCTCGTCGTACCCGGCGTCGGCGTGGCGGACCACTCCGATGCCCGGGTCGCTGGTCAACACCCGCTCCAGCTTCTCGGCGGCCAGGGGCGTGCCGTCCGCCACGACCACCATGCCGGCGTGCAGGGACCGGCCGATGCCCACCCCGCCGCCGTGGTGGAAGCTCACCCACGAGGCGCCGCTGGCGGTGTTGAGCAGAGCGTTGAGGATCGGCCAGTCGGCAATCGCGTCGCTGCCGTCCAGCATCGATTCGGTCTCGCGATACGGCGAGGCCACCGACCCCGAGTCGAGGTGGTCCCGGCCGATCACGATCGGTGCGCCGATCTCGCCGGACGCCACCAACTCGTTGAATCGCAGGCCGAGGCGGGCCCGCTCGCCGTAGCCCAGCCAGCAGATGCGGGCCGGCAGGCCCTGGAACTGGACGCGCTCGCGGGCCATGCGGATCCAGCGGCCCAGGGTCTCGTTCTCGGGGAACTCCTCGAGGACCAGACGATCGGTCACCTCGATGTCAGCCGGGTCGCCGGACAGCGCCGCCCAGCGGAACGGCCCCTTCCCCTCGCAGAACAGGGGGCGGATGTACGCCGGCAGGAAGCCCGGATAAGCGAAGGCGTCGTCGTAGCCGGCGGCCTTGGCCTCGGCCCGGAGGGCGTTGCCGTAGTCGAAGACCTCGACGCCCCGCCGGGCGAACGCCACCAAGCCGGCGCAGTGGCGCACCATCGACTGGCGGCTGCGGGCGAGGTAGGCATCGGGGTCCCGCCGGCGGAGGTCGGCGGCGGCGTGCACGTCGAGTCCCACGGGCACGTACGACAGCGGGTCGTGCGCCGGGGTCTGGTCGGTCACGATGTCGACGAGCTCGACGAGGGCGGCGTCGGCGGCCAGGGCCGGCACCACCTCGGCGGCGTTGTCGCACACACCGATGGAGAGCGGCTCGCCGGCGGCCTTGGCGGCAGCGGCCAGCGTCCAGGCCTCACCCATGTCGGCGGCTACGCGGTCGAGGTAGCGGTGCTGGCGGCGGCGCTCTATCCGGTCGGGATCGACGTCGATGCAGATGGCCACGCCCCCGTTCATGGTCACGGCCAGCGGCTGCGCGCCGCCCATCCCGCCCAGCCCCGCAGTGAGGGTGACCGTGCCCCGCAGTGACCCGCCGAACCGCTTGGCCGCGATCGCCGCGAAGCACTCGTACGTGCCCTGGAGGATGCCCTGGGTGCCGATGTAGATCCACGATCCCGCCGTCATCTGGCCGTACATGGTCAGGCCGAGGCCTTCGAGCCGCCGGAACTCGTCCCACGTCGCCCAGTCGGGCACCAGGTTGGCGTTGGCGATGAGCACGCGGGGAGCCCACTCGTGGGTCGGGAACACGCCCACCGGCTTGCCGGACTGCACCAGCAGCGTCTCGTCGTCGGCCAGGTCGCGGAGGCTGGACACGATGGCGTCGAACGCCTCCCACGACCGGGCGGCGCGTCCGGTGCCGCCGTATACCACCAGGTCGTCCGGCCGCTCTGCCACGTCGGGGTCGAGGTTGTTCATCAGCATGCGCAGCGCCGCCTCCTGCACCCAGCCGCGGCAGCTCAGCTCGGCGCCGCGGGGCGCCCGGACCACGCGCGGCCCGGCCGGGGCGGGGCTCGTCGCTACCCGCTCTTCGGCCGGGCCGCTCGGGCCTCGCTCGCTCTCTCGCCCTACGGGACGCTCGCTCACGGCAGTGCCCCGATCACGTCCTCGGCGGCGGAGACGGCGGCGCCGCTGCGGATCAGGCGCTCGGCCGCCGCCAGCTCGGGTGCCACGAACCGGTCCGGCCCCGGGCCGTCGACCTCGCGGCGCACGGCGTCGACCACCGCGGCGGTCGCGGGCGACGGCCGGAGCGGTCGCCGGAAATCCAGCGCCCGCGCCGCCACCAGCAGCTCCACCGCGAGGACCTGGGCCAGGTTCGCGAGGCTCGTCCGCAGCTTGCGGGCGGCCGCCCATCCCATCGAGACGTGGTCCTCCTGCATGGCCGAGGTGGGGATCGAGTCGGCGCTGGCGGGTACGGCCAACCGCCGGCTCTCGGCCACCAGGGCGGCGGCGGTGTACTGGGCGATCATCATCCCGGAGTCGACGCCGGGATCGGCGGCGAGGAAGGGCGGCAGCCCGTGGGAGCGTGCCGGGTCGAGCAGCCGATCCACCC
>DASRJM010000085.1:0-19024 GCA_035649475.1 Acidimicrobiales bacterium | reverse complement strand
CCTTGCCCGCGACAAGTGACGCCAACGTTAGATGTGCGCTACAAATGGGGGTTCCACCGGGCGTCGGAGGGGGCATGATGTCGGACCTGAGCCTGATGAGCGGCGGCGAGCCGGACCACGAGGCGGCGGCCCACCCCCAGGGGCAGTACAAGCTGCTGCGCGACGCCGGCCCCGTCGTCGACATGGGCGAGGGCGGGATGGTGGTCGTGGGCGGCGACGCCGAGGTCCGCCACGTGCTCTCGCACCCGGACATCTTCAGCTCGGGCATCGACGCCGTGGCCATCGGCCAGGTGCGGCCCCTCATCCCCCTCCAGATCGACCCCCCGGACCACCGCAACTACCGCAAGCTGCTCGACCCGATCTTCGCCCCCCGCCAGGTCGCCCTGCTCGAGGATCGGACCCGCGACCTGGTGCGGGGCCTGGTCGCCGCCGTCGTCGACGAGGGCGCCTGCAACTTCCACGAGGCCGTGGCCGAGCCGCTGCCCACCACCGTGTTCCTCCAGCTCCTCGGCCTGCCGGTCGAGCGGGCCAAGGAGTTCATCCAGCTCAAGGACGGGATCATCCGGCCGCCGGTGTCCACCAACCGCGAGCGGGTCGAGTACACGGCCAGGGTCGGCCAACGGATCTACGCCGTGCTCCAGGAGGCCATCGACCAGCGGCTCGAGCAGCGCTCCGACGACTTCCTGTCGATGTTCCTCGACGCCGAGGTGGACGGCCACCGCCTGACGGTCGAGGACGTGCTCGACATCGGCTATCTGTTCTTCCTCGCCGGTCTCGACACGGTGACCGCCTCGCTCGACTGCATGATCAGCTACCTGGCCCAGCACCCCGACCAGCGCCGACGGCTCGCGGAGGACCCGAGCCTCATCCCCCACGCCGTCGAGGAGATGCTGCGCTGGGAGACGCCGGTGCAGGGCGTGATCCGCATCGCCGCGGCCGACAGCGAGATCGCCGGCTGCCCGATCCCCAAGGGGAAGGTCGTGTCGGTCGTCCTGGGCTCGGCCAACACCGACGAGCAGGCCTGGCCCGACGTCGACACCATCGACTTCGACCGGGCGGAGAACCGCCACATCGCCTTCGGCGGGGGCGCCCACCGCTGCCTCGGGTCCCACCTCGCCCGCATGGAGCTGCGCGTGGCGCTCGAGGAATGGCACCGCGCCGTGCCGGACTACCGGATCCGGGACGGGGTGGAGCTGCACTACTCACAGGGCCTGCGGGCCGTCGAGAACCTGGAGCTGACCTGGTGACCACCCCTCTGGGCGAGCGCCGCCTGCTGATCGACGGGAAGTTGGTGGACGCCGCCGGCGGTGTCACCTTCGACAACGTCAACCCCGCCACCGAGGAGGTGCTCGGCCCCACCGCCGACGGCACCCCCGCCGACATGGCGGCCGCCGTCGAGGCCGCCCGCCGTGCCTTCGACACCACCGACTGGTCCCGGGACCACGCGCTCCGCCAGCGCTGCCTCCTCCAGCTCCAGGCCGCGCTCGAGGCCGAGCGGGAGGCGCTGCGGTCCGAGCTGGTGGCCGAGGTCGGCTGCCCGGTGCTCATCACCTACGGGCCCCAGCTCGACGCCCCGCTGCGAGAGGCCCTGACCTGGCCGGCGGCCATGATCGACGAGTTCCCGTGGCGCCGGGACATCGGCACCAAGGACGCCTTCGGCATGGGCGTCGAGACGCTGCGCGAGGTCTGGAAGGAGCCGATCGGGGTCGTCGGGGTGATCGTGCCCTGGAACTATCCGGTCGAGATCACGCTCAACAAGCTCGGCCCGATCCTGGCCATGGGCAATACCTGCGTGCTCAAGCCGGCCCCGGACACGCCCTGGAACGCCACCCGGATCGGCCGGCTGATCGCCGAGCAGACCGACATCCCGCCCGGCGTGGTCAACGTCGTGGCGTCGAGCGACCACCTGGTGGGCGAAGTGCTGACGACCTCGCCGCTGGTCGACATGGTGGCGTTCACCGGCTCGAGCGCCACCGGGCGGCGGATCATGGAGGCCGCCTCGGCCAACGTGACGCCGGTGTTCCTGGAGCTCGGCGGCAAGTCGGTCCACCTGGTGCTCGACGACGCGGACCTGGAGGCCACGGTCCCGGGCTCGGCGGGATCGATCTGCTTCCACGCCGGCCAGGGCTGCGCCATGACCACCCGCCTCCTGGTGCCCCGGTCCCGCTACGACGAGGCGGTGGAGCTGGCCGCCGCCGGCCTGGCCGGAGTGTCCTACGGCGATCCCACCGACCCCGCCAACCTCATGGGCCCGGTGGTCTCGGCCCGCCAGCGCGACCGGGTGCTCGGCTACGTCGAGAAGGGCCAGGCCGAGGGCGCCCGCCTCGTGACCGGCGGCGGCCGGCCCGCGCGCCTCGACCGCGGCTGGTTCGTCGAGCCGACCCTGTTCGCCGATGTCGACAACGACATGGCCATCGCCCGGGAGGAGATCTTCGGGCCGGTGCTGGTCATGATCCCGTTCGAGGACGACGACGATGCCGTGCGCATCGCCAACGACAGCCCCTACGGCCTGTCGGGGATGATCACGTCGGGCGACCTGGAACGGGCCAAGGGCGTGGCCCGAAGGATCCGCACCGGCACGCTCGGCCTCAACGGAGGCCTGTGGTACGGCGCCGACGCCCCGTTCGGCGGCTACAAGCACTCGGGCATCGGCCGCCAGTGCGGCATCGAGGGCCTGGAGATCTTCACCGAGACCAAGACGGTCGGCTGGCCGGCCTGACCGGCGAGGAGGAGCACGTGCCCGGACCGCTCGACGGGATCCGCGTCATCGAGGTCGCCAGCTGGATGTTCGTCCCGTCCGGGGGCTCGGTGCTGGTCGACTGGGGCGCCGACGTCATCAAGGTCGAGCACCCCGTCACCGGCGACCCGCAGCGGGGCCTGATCACCTCCGGCCTCCTGCCCGGCGGGTCCGGCGGCGTGAACTTCATGATCGAGCAGCCCAACCGGGGCAAGCGGTCGGTGGCGCTCGACCTGGCCCACCCCGACGGCCGGGAGGCGCTGCTGCGCCTGGTCGAGACGGCCGACGTGTTCCTCACCAACTACATGCCGCCGGTCCGCCGCAAGCTGCGCATCGACACCGGGGACATCCAGGCCCGGAACCCGTCGATCATCGTGGCCCGGGGGTCGGGCGCCGGCCCGAAGGGACCGGAGGCCGAGAAGGGCGGCTACGACGGCGCCTCGTTCTGGGCCCGGGGCGGCGTGGGGGCGACGATGCCCGAGCGGGAGGGCGGCTGGCCGCCATCGCAGCCGACGCCGGCGTTCGGGGACGTGATGGGCGGGCTCACCACGGCCGGGGCCATCGCCGCCGCGCTCGTCAAGCGGGAGCGCACCGGCGAGCCCAGCGTGGTCGACGTGTCCCTGCTGGCCACGGCGATGTGGCAGATCTCGCCGATGGTCATCGCCTCCAAGCTGTTCGGTTTCTCGAAGATCCCGCAGGGCAGCGGCCGGCCGATGTCGAACAACCCGGGCGTCGGCACCTACCGGACGGCCGACGACCGGTTCATCAGCCTGATCCTGCTCCAGAGCGACAAGCACTGGGTCGACTTCGTGGAGCGGCTCGGCGTGCCGGACATGGCCACCGACCCCCGCTTCGCCGACTCGGCCGCCCGGGCCGAGAATGCCGAGGCCTGCGTCGCCCGGCTGGACGATGCCTTCGGCGCCCACCCGCTGTCCCACTGGCGCAAGGTGCTCGACACGTTCGAGGGCGTGTGGAGCCCGTTCCAGACGCTCGACGAGCTGTACGAGGACGTGCAGGTCCTGGCCAACGGGTACCTGCCGACGATGACCGCCGGCAACGGTGACGAGATCGCGCTGGTGGCCAGCCCCGCCCAGTTCGACGAGCAGCCGGTCGAGGTGGAGCGGGCCCCGGAGCACGGCGAGCACACCGAGGTCGTGCTGCTGGAGGCCGGCTACGACTGGGACCAGCTCACCGCACTCAAGGAGTCGGGCGCCATCGGCTGACCGATGGTGATTTGGCGGCGTATGCGCCGAGATCTCGGCGCATACGCCGCCAAATCACCCCCTCAGGCCCGACGCACGTCGCGGTAGGGCACGTCGCGGTCGGCAGCAGGCTCGCGGGGCATGCCGAGCAACCGCTCGCTGATGATGTTGCGCTGCATCTCGTTGCTGCCGCCCCCGAGCGCGGCGCCCTGGCGCCCCAGCGTCGCCTCGCCGATGCGGCGTCCGGGGGTGTCGGCGCCCGCAGGCCAGGTCGCCGCGGTCCCGCCCGCCAGCTCCAGGGCGATCTCCGTGCGGCGGATGGTCGCGGTCGCGCCGTACAGCTTGAGCAGCGCTCCGGCGGACGGCGGCAGCTTGCCGGACGCCATGCCCTGGGTGACCCGCCGGACCAGCTGGCCGCCGACCATCCGGCCGATCCGGGCCTCCGCCAGCAGCTGGCGGGCGTGGGCGTCGCCGTCCAGCCCGGCCTGGCGCACGCCCAGCACGAGGTCGTCGTCCGAGCCGGACTCCTCCTGCCCGGCGGACCGCCCGCTGGTGTAGGGCGACGCCCCGCCCACCGCGTTGCGCTCGTGGATCAGCAGGCGACTGGCGACGGTCCAGCCGTCGTCGACCGCGCCCACGACGTCGGACGCCGGGATGGGGACGTCGTCGAAGTACTCCTGGCAGAACTCGGACGAGCCGTCGACCTGGCGGATCTGGTGCACCGTGATCCCGGGCTGGTGGATCCTCACGATGAACATGGTGAGGCCCCGGTGCTTGGGCACGTCCCAGTTGGTGCGGGCCAGGCAGAGCGCGTAGTCGCTGGCGTACGCGGCCGAGCTCCAGATCTTCGAGCCATTGAGCAGGAACACGTCGCCGTCGCGGTCGGCCCGGGTCAGGCAGCCGGCGAGGTCGGACCCGCCGCTCGGCTCGGACAGGAACTGCACCCAGCGCTCCTCGCCCCGGAGGATGGCGGGCAGGTGGCGCAGCTTCTGCTCGTGGGTGCCGTGCTCGACCAGCGTGGCCGCCAGAATCCCGAGCGTCGGGACGTTGAGGCCGAACGGCATGTCGTAGGGCAGCGACTCCTCGGTGAAGGCCCGCTGGTGCTCGGGGGTCAGCCCCAGACCCCCGTAGGCGGGCGGGAAGCAGATGCCGGCGAAGCCGCCGTCCCACAGGCGGCGCTGGAGCCGGCGCTCGTCCTCGCGGCGACCGTCGTCGTGGCGTTCGTAGGCCGGGCCGGGGTACGGCGGCATGTGCTCCGCCAGCCAGGCCCGAGCACGGATCCGGAACTCCTCGACCGGCTCCATCTCGCCGGCGGTCACCGACTCGGCGCCCACAGTGCCCGTGGTTCGCTCGCTCACGACGCCTCCTCCAGCAACCCGGCGGCGAGGCGGTCGGCGTGCTCCTCGGGTGTGCCGTAGGTCAGCCGGTTGACGGTGGCCCGGCGCAGGTAGACGTGCAGGTCGTGCTCCCAGGTGACGCCGATGCCGCCGTGGAACTGGATGCAGTCCTGGACCAGCTCGGTGGACTGGCGTCCGATCCAGGCCTTGGCGGCGCTCACCAGGTCGGCGGCGTCGGGGGTGCCGGCCGCGACCGCCCGGGCGGCGGCCGCGGCGATGGCGTGGCAGGCCTCCAGAGCCGTCCTGTCGTCGGCCACCCGGTGCTTGAGCGCCTGGTACGACGCCAGGGGCCGGCCGAACGACCAGCGGTCGGCCAGCCACTCGAGGGTCATCTCGAAGACCCGGTCCATGACGCCGACCGACTCGGCGCACCCGATGGCGCAGGCGAGCCGCGCCAGGTGCTCCGGGTCGGCGTCGACCGCGGCCGACCTGGGCACGGCCACGCCGTCGAAGCGGACCTCGGCGTGGCGGCGGACGAGGTCCAGCCCGCCGAGCGGGGTGACCGTGACGTCGGGGTCCTGGGGGTCGACGAGCAGGAGGAAGGGGCCGTCGGGACCGCGGGCGCTCACGAGCAGGTGGTCGGCCTGGGCGCCGGCCTCGACCGGCGACGCCACGCCGGTGAGCCGGTGGCCGCCCGCGGTCGCCTCGGCCTCGACCGCCCCGGGACCGGTCCAGGCGGCCACGGCGGACCCGTCCAGCAGGCCCGGGAGCACCGCGTCCTTGTGGTCCCGCGAGCCGCCGGCCGAGACGGCGGCGGCCACCACGTTGACCGGGACCAGCGGGCCGGGCGAGGCAAGCCGACCCATCTCCTCGGCCACCAGGACCAGGTCGGCCAAACCGTTCCCGCTGACGCTGCCGCCGCCGTCGGCCTCGGGCACCAGCAGCGACGTCCAGCCCAGCGCGGCACCCGCTCGCCAGTACTCGGGCGTGAAGCCGGCCGGGTCGTCCTCCAGGGTGCGGACCCAGGCGACCGGGGCCTCGGCCGCCAGGAACCTGCGGGTCGTGGCCAGGAAGAACTCCTGGTCCTCGGTCAGCTCGAGCTCCACCACACCTCCCCTGATCAGGGGCGGAGTGTAAGGTCTATCTAACAGCGATGTCACTTCTGCCGGGGGTGCCCACGATGCCGTCGCGTCAGCTCGACTTCCCTGTGTTCGACGCCGACAACCACATGTACGAGACCCGGGAGGCGCTGACGAAGTTCCTCCCCGACAACTACGCCCGGGTCATCGACTTCGTGGAGGTCCGGGGGCGCACGAAGATCGCGGTGAAGGGTCGGATCAGCGAGTACATCCCCAACCCGACCTTCGACCGGGTCGCCGCCCCCGGCGCCCAGGAGGAGTACTTCCGGGTCGGCAACCCGGAGGGGAAGTCGCGCCGGGAGATCATGGGCCGGGCCATCGACGCCCTCCCCGCGTTCCGGGAGCCGGGCCCCCGCCTGGAGCTGATGGACGAGATCGGGCTCGACCGGGCGCTCATGTGGCCGACGCTGGCCAGCCTGGTCGAGGAGCGGCTGCGGGACGATCCCGACGCCGCCCACGTTGTCATCCACGCCCTCAACCAGTGGATGCACGAGCAGTGGACCTTCGACTACGAGAACCGCATCTTCCCCACGCCGGTCATCACCCTGCCCATCGTCGAGAAGGCCATCGAGGAGCTGGACTGGGTCACCGAGCGGGGCGCCCGCATCGTGCTCGTCCGGCCGGCGCCCGTCCCCGGCTTCCGGGGCCCTCGCAGCTTCGCCCTGCCCGAGTTCGACCCGTTCTGGGAACTGGTGCAGGAGCGGGACGTCGTCGTGGGCATGCACGCCTCGGACAGCGGCTACCAGCGCTACCTCAACGAGTGGGAGGGCGTGCCCGACGACGAGTTCACGCCGTTCACCGGCGGCAGCGCCTTCGCCGCCATCACCCACGCCGGCTACCGGGCCATCACCGACACGATCGCCTCGGCCATCGGTCACGGGCTGTGCACGCGGTTCCCCGGGCTCAAGATCGTGCCGGTCGAGAACGGCAGCAGCTGGGTGCGGCCGCTCATCCACGACATGGAGTCCGCGTACGCCTTCGAGCCACGCCTGTTCGAGGAGGACCCGGTGGCGGTGTTCAAGCGCAACGTCTTCGTGCACCCGTTCCACGAGGACGACCCGGTGGGGCTGGTCGAGGCCATCGGGGCCGACAACGTCCTGTTCGGCTCCGACTACCCACATCCCGAGGGCATGTCCGACCCGCTGTCCTTCGTCGACGAGCTGAAGGGGCTGTCCCACGAGGACACCGCCAAGGTCATGGGGGGCAACCTGGCGCGCCTGATGAACGTCGCGTGAGCCCCTCCCCGAGCTTCCCGCCGTTCACCCCGACGAGCGGCGAGCTGATCCGAGCCGGCGCCACCCGGTTCGGCGCCAAGACGCTGGCCGTGCGGGGTGACGACCGCCTGTCCTACGCCGAGGCCGAGTCCCGCTCGGGGGCGCTGGCCCGGGGACTGCTGGCCGCCGGAGCCGGCAAGGGGACCAGGGTCGGCCTGCTGGCCGGGAACGGGCCCGACTGGATCGTGGGCTGGCTCGGCATCACCCGCATGGGCGCGGTCGCCGTCCTGCTCAACACGTACAGCAAGGCGGCCGAGCTGGGCTGGCTCCTGCGCCACGGCGACGTGCAGGTGCTGCTCACCGTGGACGGGCTGCTCGGCCACGACTACCTGACCCGCCTGGAGGCGGCGGTCCCCGGGCTGGCCGAGTCGGAGGCCGAGGGGATCGTCGTGCCGTCGCACCCCTATCTGCGGTCTGTCTGGAGCTGGGGTCCGGGCCGCCGGCCGTGGGCGGCGCCGGTGCCCGACCTGGTGGCCCGGGGCGACCGGATCACGGCCGAGCTGCTGGCCGCCTGCGAGGCCGAGGTCACGCCGGCCGACCCGATGGTGGTCGTGTACTCCTCCGGCTCGACCGCGGATCCCAAGGGCGCGATCCACAGCCACGGCGCCACCGTCCGCCACGCCCACAACCTGTGGCCGATGCGCGACCTGGTGGCCGAGGACGTCCTGTACACGCCGATGCCGCTGTTCTGGGTGGGCGGGCTGAGCTTCACGCTGGTCGCCGCCATGCACGCGGGGGCCACGCTGGTGTTCGAGGACCAGTTCGAGCCGGGAGCCACCCTCGCGACGATCGAGCGGGAGCGGGTCACCCAGGTCCTCGGCTGGCCCCACATGGGCAAAGCGCTGGCCGATCACCCGAGCTTCGCCGAGCGGGACCTGTCCTCGCTGCGGGGCGGGACGCTCGCCGCCCTCCCGGCCCCCGGCCAGCCGGACGCGCCGGCGCCGAAGGCCACCTCCCTCGGCATGACCGAGACGCTGGGTCCCCACACGTTCGGGCCGTACGACGCCGAGCTGCCCCCCGACAAGGAGGGCTCGTTCGGGTTCTCGGTGCCGGGCGTCGAGCACCGGATCGTCGACCCGGTCACCCTGGAGGAGGTGCCGGCCGGGACCACCGGCGAGGTGTGGGTGCGGGGCTATTCGGTGATGCTCGGCCTCCACAGGCGCGAGCGGGGCGACACGTTCACGCCCGACGGCTGGTACCGCACCGGCGACGCCGGCATGTTCGACGAGGACGGCCACTTCTGGTTCACCGGGCGGATGGGCGACCTGATCAAGGCGTCCGGCATGAACGTCACGCCCCGGGACGTCGAGCTGGCGCTGGAGGCCCTGCCCGAGGTGACGATGGCGTTCGTCACCGGCATCGACCACCCGGACCGCGGCCAGGACGTCGTGGCCGCCATCGCCCTGCGCCCCGGCGAGACGCTCGACGAGGACGAGGCTCGCAAGCGGGTCAAGGAGGCGATCGCCTCCTACAAGGTTCCTCGCCACATCGCCGTGTTCGCCGACCAGACCGAGCTCCCCTGGCTCGACTCCGGCAAGGTCGACCGGCGGCGGCTCACGGCGATCCTCACCAAGCGATTTGGCGGCGCTGACGCCGAATATCCGGCGTGAGCGCCGCCAAAGACATCATTCCCGGGTGAGGAGGAGCGCGCCCGCGACCGGGCCGCCGCCGTTGGCGACCGCCGCGACCTCCGGGCCGCTGCGGACCTGGTGGTCGCCGGCCTCGCCGCGGAGCTGGAGCACCGCCTCATGGATGAAGCCGAAGCCGTGGAGGCGTCCGGCCGACAGCTGGCCGCCCTGGGTGTTGACCGGGAGCTCGCCGTCGAGGGCGATGCGGTGGCCGCCCTCGATGAACGGCCCCGACTCCCCCACCCCGCAGAACCCCAGCGCCTCCAGCCAGCACATCGTCAGGAAGCTGAACCCGTCGTACAGCTCGGCCACGTCGACGTCGGCCGGCTTCAGGTCGGTGCGGGCCCACAGGTGGGCGGCCGCGTCCCGGGCGGCCATCGTTGTCATGTCGTCGAACTGGTCCCACGACGGCCGGCCCCGGAGCGCCGTGCCGACGGCCTCGACCCGGGCCACCGGGTGGTCGACGTCGGCCCCGTGCTCCGCGGCCGACACGATCAGCGCGGTCGACCCGTCGACCGGGGCGTCGCAGTCGTACAGCCGGAACGGCGTGGTGACCACCCGCGAGGCGAAGTAGTCGTCCAGCGTCATCGGGTCCCGGTAGACCGCCGTCGGGTTCAGCGCGGCGTTGCGGCGGGCGTTGATGGCGATCATCGCCAGCTGCTCGGGCGTGGTCCCGTACTCGTGGAAGTGGCGCTGCGCGTTCATCGCCAGCCAGTTGGCCGCGGAGTACGCCCGGAACGGGATGGACCACTGCATCGAGCCGCCCATCCGCGGGACCCGACCGCTCCCACCCCCGCCGCCCAGGCCGATGCCCTGGCGGCCGCTCGACCCCTGCTCCGACGACTCGGTCACGGTCCGGTACACGAGCACGTGACGGGCCAGGCCGGCGCCCACCGCCAGCACCGCGTTGACCACCGCGCCCAGCTGCGCCGGGCCCTCCAGGCCGCCACCGTGCCAGTCGAGCGACAGCCGCAGGGCGTCCTGGACCTCGGGCGTTCCCGGGCCGCTGAACCCCGGCCCGGCGCCCACGCCCGCCCCCGGGTAGGTGGCGAGGCCGTCGATGTCGTCGGGCGTGAGACCCGCATCGGCGATGGCGGCCACCGCCGCGTCGAGGGTGAGGTCGAGCCCCGAGCGCCCCAGGCGCCGGCCGACGGCCGACTGGCCGATGCCGGAGATGACCGACCGCCGCTCGAAGTCCGTCATGCGGGCTCGAAGAGTGGGAACCACACGTCGTCGCGCGGCTCGAACACGACCCGGACGGGCATGCCGATGCGGGCCTCGTCGGGCGGGCAGCCGACCAGGTTGCTCGTCAGGCGCAGGCCCTCCTGCTCGGGGAACGCCACGAGCACGATGGCGTAGGGCTCGGTGCCGCCGTCCCACGGCTGGTGGTTGACCGTGTACGACCACACCTCGCCCCGGCCGCTGACGGCCTCGGGCGCCACGTCCCGGCTGCCGCAGACGGGGCAGCGGGGCACAGGCGGGTGCAGCCAGAAGCCGCAGGACCGGCAACGCAGGAATCGCAGCATGCCGTCCTCGCCCGAGGTCCAGAAGAAGCGGTTGGCGTCGTCGAGGGCCGGCAGCACCCGGAAAGGGGCGTCGGTCACTTCTGGGCGGCGATGCGCTCGGCGAGGGTCATCGCGGTGACGATCCCCTCCTCCTGGAACTTGCCGGTGCCGTGGGCGACCGGCGTCGTGTCGACGTCGGTGGCCCGGGCCCGCAGCGCCCCCACCGTCGCCTGCTCCGGCGGGATGTGGGCGAACGGGTCGTAGGCGAAGTTGCGCATCGCGTTGCGGTAGGTGATGCGGGCGATGTCCTCCTCGGGCAGCCCGTCCAGGTACTTCATCGCCATCTCGGGAGCGTGCGGCCACGTCGAGTCGGAGTGGGGGTAGTCGCACTCCCAGTGGACGTGGTCAAGGTTGAGGTGGTGGCGCACCTCCATGCCCACTGCGTCGTCGATGAAGCACGTCAGCACGTTCTCGTTGAACACCTGGCTGGGCAACTTGTCGCCGAAGTCCTGGTTCGTCCACGCCTTGTGGTGCTGGTAGACGTAGTCGATCCGCTCGAGGAAGTACGGCACCCAGCCGATGCCGCCCTCGCTCAGCGCCACCCGCAACCGGGGGAACTTGCGGAACACCGGCGACCAGACCAGGTCGGCGGCGCACTGGACGATGTTCATCGGCTGCAGCGTGATCATCGTGTCGATCGGCGCGTCCATGGCGGTGATCACGACCTGCGACGACGAGCCGATGTGCAGGCAGATCACGGTGCCCGTCTCCTCGCACGCGTCGAGGAACGGGTCCCAGTGGTCGCTGTGCCAGCTGGGGTGGCCGAGCTTCTCCGGGTTCTCGGAGAACGTCACGGCGTGACAGCCCTTGCCGGCCATCCGCCGGACCTCGGCCGCCATCAGCTGGGGATCCCAGATCGGCGGGATCGAGAGCGGGTTCATCCGGCCCGGGTAGGCGCCGCACCAGTCCTCGACGTGCCAGTCGTTGTAGGCCTGGAGCAGCTCGAGGCCGATGCCACGCTCGGGGCAGGTCGAGAAAAGCTGCCCGGCGAAGCCGGCGATGCTGGGGAAGTTCAGCGACCCCAGCACGCCGTTGACGTTCATGTCCCGGATGCGCTCGTGGATGTCGTAGCAGCCGGGCCGCATCTCCGAGAACGCCAGCGGGTCGACGCCGTACTCCTCGGGCACGCGGCCCGCGACGGCATTGAGCCCCACGTTGGGCAGCGCGGCGCCCTCGAACATCCACACCTCGCGGCCGTTCTCCAGCCGCTCGACGTGCGGCGCCCGCTCGGCGGCCCGCGCCGACAGCCGCCCCTCGAACAGGTCGGGCGGCTCGACGACGTGATCGTCGACGCTGACCAGGATGAGGTCCTCGACCCGCATGCTGCGACCCCCGCGGTCTTAAATGACGTTGCTGTTAGATTACCCGGCCATGGACACGAGCGCCGTGCGGCGCCCGCCGTTCGGGAGCAACCCGTTGGTGGGCGTGCGGGGCACGGACACCCGGCGTCGCATTCTCGGCGCGGCCCTCGACAGCTTCGCGGAGATCGGCTTCGCCGAGTCCCGCGTCGAGCTGATCACCGCCCGCGCCGGTTGCTCGCGCCCGGCCTTCTATCAGTACTTCTCCAGCAAGGACGACGTGTTCTGGGCGCTCGCGGCCGAGCTGGGCAGGGACATGGTGGCCCACGCCGGTCAGCTGGAGCAGGTGACGCCCGACCGCGACGGCGTCGCCCACCTCACCGAGTGGGTCGGCGAGTTCATGGCGCTGCACGAGGCGTGGGCCCCTGTGTTCGCCTCGTTCCAGGCCGCCAGCCGCGGCCACGAGCCGCAGGCCCGGCGGTCCGCCGGCGTCGCCGACCGCACCGGCGCCGCCCTCCTCCGGGCCTTCGACGTCGACGACACGCCGGCCACCGCCACGCTGGTGAGCAACCTCGTGTCGGTCCTCATCCGCTGCAGCTTCTACGCCGAGCAGGTCCCCGCCGACACCGACGCCCGGCCGCTCTCCGAGGCGATCGGCCTGCTGCTGCACCGCACCATCTCGGGTCCCGCCGACGGCGTGAACGTGCAGCGGTTCCGCCGGTCCGGCCGGCGGGGCGTGCCGATCCCGCCGCCCGAGCCGCAAGTCCGGGACCGGACGCTGCGGGCCAGGGGCGAGCGCACCCGCGGGCAGCTGCTGGAGGCCGGGGCCGCGGTGCTGCCGGTCCGCGGCTACCACGACGCCCGGATCGACGACATCGTGGCGGCCGCCGGGGTCAGCCACGGCACCTTCTACCGCTACTTCGACAACAAGGACGACTTCATGCGGGTGCTGGCCGAGGAGGCGTCGGCCCGCACCGTCGCGCTGCTCGACCGCGCCGACCTGGCCGCCCCGCCGGCCGAGCTGCGGGCCTGGCTCCGCGCCTGGCTCCATGCCTACCGGGACAGCGGCGGCGTGATCAGCACGTGGCCCGAGATGCGGACCAGCGACGAGCTGCGTCCGTTCGCCCGGCGGATGGCAGGGGCGGTCTTCACCCGGCTCGTGAGCCTTCTGGAGCCGCGGGACTTCGGCAACGCGGTCGTCGACGCCACCGCCCTCCTCGCCCTCGTCGAGCGGGTGCCCTACAGCGTCTACGCCCTGGGGTTCACGTCCGAGGACGACGCCGTCGGGAACATGGTCCTCACCATCCGGCGCGGCTTCCTGGCGCGTGGCTGACACGGTCGCCGCCCTGCTCGCGGCCCGCGCGGGCGACACGGGCGGCGGCCTGCGCACCGCGGCGGGCGACGGGTCCTGGACCTGGGCGGAAGTGGTGTCCGAGGCCACCGCCAGGGCGGCCGTGCTCCGCGAGCGGGGACTGGCCGGGCGCAACGTCGGCGTCCTGCTGGACAACGTGCCCGAGTTCGTGTTCCTGCTGGGCGCGGCGGCCCTGTCCGGGACGGCGATCGTCGGCGTCAACCCCACGCGACGGGGCGAGGAGCTGGCGCGGGACCTGCGCCACACCGAGTGCGCGCTGGTGCTGACCGATGCCGCCCACGCGCCGCTCCTCGCGGGGCTGGCGCACGGGGCCGAGGTCGGGCTCGTCGACGACCCGGCGTGGCCGGAGGAGATCGCCCGCTACCGCGGCGCACCGGCGCCGGCGGCTCTCCCCGGGCCGGAGGCGCTGTGGGCGTTGCTGTTCACCTCGGGCTCGACCGGCGCGCCCAAGGCGGTCAGGTTGAGCCAGGGTCGGGCTGCCCGCACGGTCGAACCCACGGCCGCCGCCTTCGGCCCGGCGGACGTCCTCTACTGTGCGATGCCGCTGTTCCACGGCAACGCCCTGCTGGCCTGCCTGGTGCCGGGCCTGGCCGCGGGCGCGACGGTCGTTCTCAAGCCCCGGTTCTCGGCGTCGGAGCTCCTGGCCGACGCGCGCCGCCACGGCTGCACGTACTTCAACTACGTCGGCCGGGCGCTGGCCTACGTGCTGGCCCAGCCGGAGACGCCCACCGACGGCGACAACCCGTTGGTGTGGTGCCTCGGCTCCGAGGCGTCGCCCCGCGACCGGCGGGAGTTCCGGCGCCGCTTCGGCTGCTTCGTCACCGAGGGCTACAGCTCCAGCGAGGGCGGCGTCGTGATCCAACCCTTCCGGGGGATGCCCCCCGACGCGCTCGGGCGCCCCGCCGCGGGGGCGGACGTGGTCGTGCTCGATCCCGACACGGGCGAGGAGTGCCCGCGGGCCCGCTTCGGTCGCGGGGGCGCGTTGCTCAACGCAGACGAGGCCGTGGGCGAGATCGTGGGCCGGGACGGGCTGGCCACATTCGAGGGCTATCACGCCAACCCCGAGGCCGACGCCGAGCGGTCCCGGAACGGCTGGTACTGGACTGGCGACCTCGGCTACCGCGACGCGGAGGGCACGTTCTGGTTCGCCGGCCGCACGGCCGACTGGATGCGGGTCGACGGCGAGAACTTCGCCGCCGGCCCCGTGGAGGCCGTCCTCGGACGGTTCCCCGGTGTCACCGCCGCGGTCGTCTACGGCGTGCCCGACCCCCGCACGGGCGACCAGGTCATGGCGGCGCTGGAGATGGCCGCGGGCGGCGAGTTCGACCCGCTCGCCTTCGCCGGCTTCCTGGCCGACCAGCCGGACCTGGGCACCAAATGGGCGCCCCGTTTCGTACGGGTGGTCGGCACCCTGCCGGTCACCGCCACCGGCAAGGTCGACCGCAAGCCGTTGCGGGCCGAGCGCTGGGGGACCGCCGACCCCGTCTGGTGGCGCCCCGACCGGTCGGCGGGCTACCGGCGGCTCACCGGCGACGACGCCGCCGCCTTGGCCCGGGCGTTCGCCGAGGCGGGCCGGGCGGGCATGCTCGCCTGAGTCCCCTCAGCCGCTCCGCTCGATCCGGGTGACCGCGGCGGCCAGCGTCGGGTCGCCGTCCGCCGTGAACATCGACCGCCGGCCGGCGCGCTCGAACAGCAGGGCGATGCGCGTCGACACGGCGCTGGCGCGGACCAGCGCGAAGACCTCGTACCAGACCAGGTCGTCCAGCGGGCGGCCGAGGCCGGCCTCCACGACGGCGATCGCCTGCTCCCGGGAGCCGAAGCCGGGGACCGTCGTGCCCGTGAGGTCCTCCTCGACCGCCCGCAGGGCCAGGAACCAGGCCAGGTCCATCTCCGCGGGCCCCACGCCGGCCATGTCCCAGTCGAGCACCGCTCGCGGGGCCCGCCGGTCGGGGTCGAACACCACGTTGCCCAGCCGGACGTCACCCCACAGCAGGCCGCCCGGCGGCTCCGAGGCCGGGCGCCGGTCCGCGCACCAGGCCAGGGCGTCCACCAGCGCCGGCGGTGGGAAGCCGTCCGTCGCCCAGGCCACGTAGCCCTGCCACCACGCCAGCTCTTCGGCGAGCCCGCGCCGCAGCCCCAGGCCCTCGGCGCGGGCTCGGTGGACGACGGGGAGCACCCCCAGGAACGAGCGCCACACCGCGGCCCGGTCAGCGTCGCCCGGCAGCCCGGCGAGCCAGGGGTCGCCCGCGGTGAAGTCGCCGGGGATCGGGCCCGGCGCGAACGGCATGGCCAGGAACGGGGCACCCAGGAAAGACGGGTCCGGCTCGTAGCGGGCGGGACCGGCCACCGGTACGCCCGCCCGGGCGGCCGCGTCCTGGACCGCCGCCTGCTGCGCCAGGTCGTAGGTGGGGAAGATGCCGGCACCCGACGGAGGGAGCCGGATCACCACCTCGTCGTCGATCACCAGCGTCTCGCACGAGAACCCCGGCGCCGGGCGCCGCAGGTCGCCCACCGGGCGGCCGAGCCAGCGCTCCAGCCCGGGCCGGAGAGCGCCCAGGTCGCGCCCGGCGGCCAGGGTCACAGGAAGCTCGCCTCCGCGGTCAGGCCGAGCTCGGGGTGGGGGCCGGCGAAGATCGTCTGCATGTTGCCGACGCCCGTCCCCCCGCCCACCGGATCCTCGACCCGCACCAGGTTGTCGCGCATCTGGTGGATGCGCCGGGCCGCGGCCGGGTCGGCGCAGTCGGGGACGTGCTCGCCGTCGGTGTGCAGGTCCCCCCGCCACTCGCCGTGCCAGTGGCCGTCGAAGCCGAAGTACAGCCCGGTGCCCAGGTGGAACCCGGTGGCACCGAGCGCCGTGACCGACAGCGGGCGGGCCGAGCCGTCCGCCATCGTGGCCCCCAGGCGGGCGGACGTGAGCCGCCGGTTGTCGTCCCGCACCTGTGGCTCGACCACGAGGGCGGCGAACGGCTCGCGGCGGCCGTCCGGATGCTCGATCCCGCCCTGGAGCTCGATCCGCTGCCAGCCACCGAGCCCGTGGCGCTGGTGGTAGAGGTGGATCCCGTAGCGGCTGCCGTCGGGCCGGCGGCACAGGATGGGCGACCAGATCACCGTGGTCGACACGTCGCGCGGCCGGGCGGGGTCCTCGACGTCGGCCACGGGTGCCCCCACCATGTAGCGGACGCCCCACGAGTGGTCGCGGGTCGAGACGGCCGTGTCGTCGTGCAACTCGTAGCGCGTCCCGTCGACGTCGACCCAGCCGCGGGCCGTGCCGATGTGGTGGTAGCGGACGATGTCGGCGTCGAGGCGCACACCGTCCCGGCTGCGGTGCTGCTCGCGCTGCTCCAGCGCGGGCGGCACCGCCCCCGTGAAGGTCCACGAGAAGCTGATCGGCTGCACGTCGTTGGCGTCAAGGCTGAAGCGCACCACCCGCAACGGCTCGACCACCTCGTAGCGGATGGGACCGACCTCGCTGCGGTCGGGCTCCGGGAGGAGCCGCCGGCTGGCCCGCACCGTCCACTGCTCGGCCCCCCGGCTCACGCCCGCGTAGGCGTCGAGCACGCCCCGGTTGAGGTACTTCCCGAGTCCGAAGGCGAGTTGCACCGAGCCGTCCTGCGGGGCGGCCATGGCGCAGACCTTCTCGGTCCACGCACGGTCGGACTGCGCCACCGTGGCGAAAGTGTCGGTGATCTGGTGGTGGAGCGTCTCGTCCGCCGCCACCAGCGGCCCCAGCGTGGACATCGGTCAGCCGCCCGGGTCCTCGGGCAGCACGCGGTACGGCAGCGGGTGACGGAACAGCGCGGCGGCGTTCTCACAGCACAGCTGCCGGCGCTCGGCCGCCGGCAGGTGGCCCCACGCCGCCTCGATCACGGCCTGGGTGTCGGGCCAGGTGCTGTCCCCGTGGGGGTAGTCGACCTCGACCATGATGTGGTCGAGGCCGATGGCGTGGCGGGTGTCGATGGTGGAGGGATCGTCGATCGTGCAGAACCAGAAGCTGCGGCGCAGCACGTCGGCCGGGCGCTCGGCCCAGCCCGCGCCGTAGCCCGACCGGTCGACGACGTTGTCGAGGCGGTCGAGGAGCATGGCCACCCAGCCGATCCCGCCCTCGGCCATGGCGACGCGCAGCCCCGGGAGGCGGACCGTCCAGCCCGCCCACAGCCACTCGGTGCAGGCCTGCAGGGACAGCTGGCCGAACAGCGTGGCGACCAGCGGGACGATCGCCCGGTCGCAGCCGGGCGGGATGTCGCCGATTCCCGACGACCCCACGTGCAGGCACACCACCGTGCCGGTCTCGGCGCAGGCCTCGAGGATCGGAGCCCAGTAGTCGTCGAAGATCGACGGGTAGCCGATCTTGTGCGGTCGCTCGGGCAGGGTCACCGCCCGGAAGCCCCGCGCCGCGTTGCGGCGGATCTCCGCCGCTCCTACGTCGGGGTCGGACAACCAGGTGATCCCGAGCGGGATGATCCGGTCCGGGTGAGGCCGCCACCAGGCGTCGTACACCCAGTCGTTGAAGGCGCGGGTGGTGGCCAGGCCCAACTCGGGGTCCGAGCACTGCGAGTACACCCGCCCGCAGAACCCGGTGATCATCGACGGGAAGCTGAGCGAGGCCCAGATGCCCGCCAGCTCCATGTCGTGGACGCGGGCGTCCACGTCGTAACAGCCCCGGCGCATCTGGTCGAAGCGGAACGGCTCCATCTCCACCGTGTCCGGCCGGCGTCCGGCGACCGCGTTCATGCCCACCTGGCTGTGGCGCTGGCCGTCGAACTCCCACACCTCGTGACCGTGACGGTCGACGACGATGCGCGGCGCCCGGTCCTGGAGGCGAGCGGGCAGGCGTCCGTCGAACATGTCGGCCGGCTCGACCAGGTGGTCGTCGACCGAGATGATCGTGGCCAGCACCTCGCGGGGCTCGGGCTCGGGAAGGAACAGGTCACCGGACATCGAAGCTGACGCCGACGTTAGTTCAGCCCCTACGATCCGGACATGAGCGTCGTCAACCACGTGGGCCTGTGCGTGACCGACCTCGACCGGTCCCGCCGCTTCTACGTAGAGGCCCTCGGGTTCGCCCACCGCAACCACCTGCAAGTCCTCGACGCGGCGGCCTCGCGGCTGCTGCGGGTGCCCGAGCCGGTGGGGCTCACCGCCGTGTACCTGGAGTTGGGCGGCTTCGTGCTGGAGCTGCTCCACTTCGGGCGGGAGGGCAACGCCTCCGGCCGGGACAGGTCGTTCACCGAGCCCGGCCTGACCCACCTGTCGTTCTCGGTGCCCGACCTCGCCGCCACCTGCGACCGGATCGCGGCCCTCGGCGGCGAGGTGCTGGCCGACACCGACGTGGGCGGCCACGCCATCCTGGTGCGCGACCCGGACGGCCAGCTTCTGGAGCTCATGCCGCTAGCGACGCGGTAGGCCCAGGGCCCGGTCGGCGATGATGTTCTTCTGGACCTCGGTGGCGCCGGCGCCGATCGACGTGTAGCG
>DASRJM010000084.1:0-6920 GCA_035649475.1 Acidimicrobiales bacterium | reverse complement strand
CCGCCGTCCGGTCTTCGCGAACCGGCGTTCGTTTGCTCCGGCTCCCGGCGTTTTGGGACGCCGGTAGGGTTTCAGGCGGCCTTGAGGTCGGCGATGACCTCGTCCCACTGGGCGCGGTCGGTGTCGTAGGGGGTGTAGAAGCTCAGCCGGTCCAGCACGTCGCCCCACCGCTCCTTGAGCGCGCCGGCAACCTCGTCCAGGGGCGCCACCACGGCGAACGTGGCCAGCATGTCGTCGTCGACCAGGCTGCCCATCTCGGCCCAGCGACCCTCCTTGGAGAGCCGGTTGAGCTCCTCCTGGAGGTCGCCCCAGCCGTGGAGCTCCAGCACGGGGCGGTACGCCGGCGTCGAGCCGTAGAAGGCGATCTGGCCCTTGACCCCCTTGGCCGCCTCGGCCATCTCGGCCTCGTCCCGCCCGGTGACCACGAACATGGGCCCCGCCAGCTGGAAGCCGTCCATCGCCTTGCCGGCCTTGGCCCGGCCCTTGGCGAGGTTGGGGAGCGTGACCTCGTCCAGGTACTGCCGGGTGGTGAAGCCGTGGCACAGGAAGCCGTCAGCGACCTCGCCCGCCACCTGGGTCATCCGCTCACCGACGCCGGCGAGGAAGACCCGGGCGTCGCCGTGGGGGTTGGGGCCCGGGTTGAAGAACGGCGTCATCAGGGTGTGGCTGTAGAAGTCGCCCCGGAAGTCGAGCTTGGTGCCCTGGTTCCACGACTCCCAGATGGCACGGATGGCGAGGATCATCTCCCGCATCCGCGCGGCGGGGCTCGACCACGGCATCGAGAAGCGTCGGGTGATGTGCGGCTTGATCTGGCTGCCGAGCCCGAGGATGAACCGGCCCTGCGAGGCCGCCTGCAGGTCCCACGACACCTGGGCCAGGGTCATGGGATTGCGGGCGAAGGCCACCACGATGCCCGTCGCCAGGTCGAGGCGCTCGGTGTGCTCGGCCGCGAGGACCAGGGGGAGGAACGGATCGTGGCTCGTCTCTGGCACCCAGATGCCGTCGTAGCCGCGCGCCTCCTGCTGGGCCGCCGCCGGGCCGGCCTTGTCGAGCCCGCCCCAGATCCCTCCGTCGATCTTCATGGCGGGTGACCGTAGCGTCGGCCGCCGCCGTCAGGCCTCGCCGCGGCGCTGATCGCGCAGGAACTGCTCGAGCTCGGCCACCAGCTCGTCGCCCGTCGGCAGGTCCTCGGCGGCGAACGACCGCGGCGTCTCGGCCTCCTCGTAGGCCGTCTCGAGCTGGTGGAGCATGGCGACGTGCTCGGGGTTCTGGGCGATGAGCTCGTCCAGCCGGTTCCGGGTGGCCTCGGCCCGTCCCGGCAGGTCCCCGAACGGCAATGACAGCTCGCCGATCCGAGCCAGCGCCTCGATGAGCGCGACGCTGCCGGCCGGGAACGGCATGGCGGGCGGCAGGTAGTGGGGGATCTGCGCCCACAGCCCCACCGACCCGATGCCGCGGCTGTGGCAGCCCTGCTCGACGGCGGCCTGGATGCCACCGGGGAAGTCGAGCGACGCCCGCAGGAACCCGCCGTCGGCCAGGCTGGGCGTCGAGGCGGTGCACGCGACCCGCGGCGACCGGGTGTGCGGCGCGGCGAACGGATAGGCACCCAGCCCGACGCACATGCGGGCGCCGAAGTCGAGCGCCAGCCCGACCACCTCGTCGGTGAACTGCTGCCACATCCGGTCCGGCTCCGCGCCCATGAGCAGCAGGAGCTCCTTGCCCTCGAGGTCGGCGGCCGCCCGCAGCTCGAGGGAGGGCCAGGTCAGGCCCCGCAGGACCCCGTTCTCGAGGTGGGCGATCGGTCGCCGCGCCCGGTAGTCGAGCAGGTCGTCGGTGGAGAACCGGGCGACCGTGATCGTGTCCAGTTGGTCGGACAGGACGTCGGCGGCCGTGGCCGCGGCCAGGCCGGCGTCGATCCAGCCCTCGACCGCCAGCACCAGGACAGGGTCCTCGAGGTCCGGTTGCTCGATCAGCTCGTACAGGGGCACGGCGCGGTCTCCTCGCCTCGCCTAGTCCAGCCGCCCGAGGGCGGTGCGGGCGGCCTCGGCCAGCAGCTCCACCTGGTGGGCGAAGCCCTCGAAGCCCGAGGCCGAGCCCATCGCCCCGCCTCGATACCGGGCGAAGACGCCCTCGAGGATGCAGGCGAGCTTCCAGTATCCGAACGCCACGTAGTAGTCGACGTGGCTCACGTCGCGGCCCGAGGCGGCCCCGTAGAGGTCCATCAGCTCGGCGCGCGTGACGAATCCCTCGGCCGCCGTGGCCGCGTCGAGCAGCGCCGGGTGCGCGTCGCCGGGCTCGGTCCAGTACACGAGCAGCAGGCCCACGTCGGCCAGCGGATCGCCGAGCGTGCAGAGCTCCCAGTCGAGCACCGCGGCGATGGTGCCGTCCGGCTCGAGCAGGCAGTTGTCGAGCCGGTAGTCGCCGTGGACGATCGTGGCCGCACCCTGCTCGGGGACCCGGGCGGCAAGGGCATCGTGCACCTCGTCGACGACGTCCAGGTCTCGGGTCTTCGAACTCTGCCACTGGCCGTACCAGCGGCGCAGCTGGCGCTCGATGTACCCCTCGCGGCGGCCTAGCTCGCCGAGGCCGACGGCATCGGGGTCGACGGCGTGGATGCTCGCCAGCACCTCGGCCAGCTGGCGGCTGGCGTTGCGGCGCTGGTCGACGCCCAGGTGCTCGGCCGCCGCGCGATCGCGGACGACCAGGCCGTCCACGAAGCCCATGACGTAGAACGGCGCCCCGTTGACGTCCTCGTCGCTGCAGAGGCCCACGACCGGCGCCACGGGGACGTCGGTGGGGGCGAGGGCGGAGATGATGCGGTGCTCCCGCCCCATGTCGTGGGCGGTGGCCAGCACGTGGCCCAGGGGCGGTCGGCGCAGGACCCATGACCGCCCGCCGGCGTCACTCACGCGGTACGTGAGGTTGGAGCGACCCCCGGCGATGAGCGAGAACCGCAGCGGTGGCTCGACGCCGGGCGCATGGGCCTCGAACCAGCCGGTCACGCCGTCGGCGTCGATGCCCTCGGGCACCTCGCTGGTCTCGATCGCGGACACATCGGTCATGAGCGCAGCTCTTGACCGGTCGACCGCGTGAGCGCCAGCGAGCCGGGCGACGATGGGGCACGGGGGCGCAGCCCCCGAGGATTAGCGGTCATGGTTGGTTCACCGTAGTGGTCCCTTGGCTAGACCGGGCCGCCGGTCCCAGTCAGGCGGGACGGGGGACCGCCGTCGATAGCCTGGCTGGCGATGCCCATCGACGTCACCGATACCACGTTCCAGACCGAGGTCCTCGACCGCTCTCAGACCACACCGGTCGTGGTCGACCTCTGGGCCCCCTGGTGCGGGCCCTGCCACCAGCTCGGGCCGATCATCGAGAAGGTGGTGGACGAGACCGCGGGCAAGGTCGTGCTGGCCAAGGTCAACGTCGACGAGAACCCGCAGGTGTCGGCCGCGTTTCGGGTGCAGGGCATCCCGGCCGTGTATGCCGTGTCCGGCGGCAAAGTGGTCGACGGCTTCATCGGCGCCCAGGGCGAGACGGCGGTGCGGGAGTTCGTTGACCGGTTGCTACCCAGCGAGGCCGAGGAGGAGGTCGAGAAGCTGCTGGCCGCCGGCGACGAGGCTTCGCTGCGGCAGGCGCTCGAGCGCCAGCCCGATCATGCCGGCGCCATCGTGGCGCTCGCCGAGCTGCTGGCCGGTCGGCGGGGCGACGGCGACATCGACGAGGCCCTGGGGCTGCTCGAACGGATCCCGGAGACGCCCGAGACCCGCCGGGTCGCGGCGCTCGTGCGCACCGGCGGCGACGAGGCCTCGACCGAGGACATCACCGCCGAGCTGGACGCCCTGCTCGACCAGGTCAAGGCCGACGAGGACGCCCGGCAGCGCTACGTCGACCTGCTCGAGGTGCTCGGCAACGACGACCCCCGCACGGCCGACTACCGCAAGCGCCTGACCGCCCGCCTGTTCTGATCGGGTGTAGGGCGAGCATCGGGGGCGAGGCCGAGTGCGACTCGAGCGCCACGACGGCTACTGGTTGCTGATCGGCCCCGCGGCGCCGGGGGCGACGGCGACCACGTTGGGGTCTCTGATCCTCATGCGCCCCCGCGGCGTGGGCGACGCCCGCCTGCGGCGCCACGAGCTCGAGCATGTGCGCCAGTGGCGCCGCTACGGCGTCATCGGGTTCCTGTGGCGCTACCTGGGTGCGTACCTGCGCTGGCGGGCACGGGGCTACGGGCACCTGGCTGCGTACCGCCGGATCCCCTTCGAGATCGAGGCCGAGTGGCGGGCCCGCCGGGCACCCATCGAAGGCGGGGTGCCGGAGACGGATCCAGAGCGATCGGGACCGCCGGAGGGCTCGCCAGCCGATAGGGCTCCGGCTCGTCCTGGGCGGCCCGCCGTCGGGGGCTAGTCTTCGGGCTCCGGACTTCCCCTCCCGACGTCACCGCGCGCCCGGAGGGTTGCCATGTCCGTCCCCACGCCCGAGCTCCCGCGGCCCCTGCCGGCGCGCACCTGGCGCGAGCGGCTGGCCGGCCTGGCCGAGTCGTTCGACGTTTCGCCCCGGCGCCTCCTGGTGGGCGCCGTCGCACTGGTCTGCATCAGCATCGCCGGCTGGCGACTGCTGGCGCCGCCGCCCCCTCCGGCCGAGATGCGCCTCCCGTTCGCCCAGCCCTCGCAGGCCGGGGACGGTGGCGCCGACCCGTCGCCGGACGCCGAGGCTGCCGATGACGGCGGTGCGAGCGCGACCACCGCGCCCACCGAGGTCGTCGTCCACGTGGCGGGCGCCGTCGCGTCCCCCGGGGTGCGGCGCCTGCCGCCGGGCAGCCGGGTGACCGATGCGCTCGACGCCGCCGGCGGGGCCCTGCCGGGCGCCGACCTGCCCCGCATCAACCTGGCAGCGCTGCTGGTGGACGGGCAGCAGGTCTACGTGCCGAAGCCCGGCGAGGAGGTCCCAGTGGCCGCTGCCGGTGTCCCCGGTGGTGCCGGTGCCGCCGGCAGCGGTGGCCCGGTCCCCGGCGCCGCCGTCGACCTGAACACCGCCACCGCCGAGCAGCTGGACACGCTGCCCGGCGTCGGGCCAGCGACGGCGGCGGCGATCATCGCGCACCGGGAGCAGCACGGCCCCTTCACCTCGGTCGACCAGCTGCTCGACGTGCGCGGCATCGGCGAGGCGAAGCTCGAGCAGCTCCGGGACCTCGTCTCGGTGTGAGGCAACCCCGTGGCCGATCGCTGGGTGGTCGCCCTCGCCGTCGCGACGTTCGCCGGGTCGATCGCCGCGGCCGACGGCCACGTGGCGCGGGTGCCGCTCGCCCTAGCGGTGGCGGCGCTCGCGCTGGGCCTGGCCGTCCGTCGGCCGGGGGTTCTGTGCGTCGGCGCAGCCCTGGTGGCGGCCTCGCTGGGACAGCGGTCCATGGCCGGGCTCGAGGCGCCGCTCGACACCGGCCCGGTGACCGCCGAGGTGACCCTGGTATCGGACCCGGTCCCGGACGGGCGCGGCGGAGTCGGCGTGGACGTCCGCCTCGACGGACGCCGGCTGCGGGCGCACGCGCGCTTGGCGCCGGCGGCGGCGCTCGACGACCGGCTGGCCGGCGAGCGGATCCTGGTCGTCGGCGAGGTCCGCCCGCCGGGGCCGACGGAGTCGGCTCTGCGCTACCGCCACCTGGCGGGGCGGCTGGAGGTCGACGCCGTGGTCGGCTGGCGGCCGGGCGGCGGCGTCAGCCGGGTGGCCAACGGCCTGCGCCGCACGCTGGCGCAGGGCGCCGACGTGCTGCCGGACCGGCACGCCAGCCTGCTGGCCGGGCTGACGCTCGGAGACGATCGTGACCAACCGGCCGACATGACCGACGCGTTCCGGGCGGCCGGGCTGACACACATCCTCGCGGTCTCGGGTCAGAACGTGGCGTTCGTGATGGTGCTGGTGGCGCCGGTGCTGGCACGGCTGCGGTTCGGTCCCCGGCTGGTGGTCACCCTGGCGGTGCTGGCCGGCTTCGCGCTCGTGACGCGGTTCGAGCCGTCGGTGCTCCGCGCCACGGCGATGGCGGGCGTGGCCGCCACCGGTGCCGCCCTGGGACGGCCGGCATCGTCCGTGCGGGTCCTGGCGCTGGGAGTCTGCGGCGTCCTGCTGGTCGACCCGTTGCTGGCGACGTCCCTGGGCTTCCGGCTGTCGGTGGCGGGGGCAGCCGGGATCATCGTGGGCGCAGCACGGATCGAGCGGGTGCTCCCGGGCCCTCGCTGGCTGGCGACGCCGCTGTCGGTCACGCTGGCCGCCCAGCTGGCGGTGGCGCCGCTCCTGGTGGGCGCGTTCGGGGCCGTTCCGGTGGCGTCCCTGCCGGCAAACCTCCTCGCACTTCCGGCCGCCGGGCCGGTCATGGTTTGGGGGCTCACCGGCGGGCTGGCCGCGGGGCTGGGCGGGCCTGCGGTGGCCACGGTGATGCACCTCCCGACACGCGCCCTCGTGGCCTGGATCGACGGCGTCGCCACCGCCGCCGCCCGCTGGCCGCTGGGCCAGCTGCGCGCGGGCCACGTTGCGCTCCTGGCCGTCGCCGCCGCGGCGGCGGTCGCGGTGGGGGCACGGGTGCGCCCGCCGCAACGCCGGCACGTGAGCGTCACGCGCGGCGGCGCGGCGCTGGTTGCGGTCGTCGTCCTCGGCCACGCGGCCGCCGCGGCCGGCGGGCACGGCGTCATCGACGGCGAGTCCGTGGGCCCGGGTGCGCAGCTCTGGCAGGGCGGCGGAGCGGCGGCGGTGATCGTCGACGGGCGCGCCCGCGAGGAGGCGGTGTTGGCGGGTCTGCGCGACCGCGGCGTGGCGCGCCTCGACCTGGTCGTGCTCCGGACGGCGGCGCCGGCTGCGGCCGAGGTCGCGGCCACGCTCCGGCGACGTTGGCCGGGCGTCCTCGTGCTTGGGCCGGCGGGCTCAGCGGTGGCGGC
>DASRJM010000083.1:0-5643 GCA_035649475.1 Acidimicrobiales bacterium | reverse complement strand
TGATGACCACGGGGGTGGCCGCGGCCGAGGAGGGCTGGCTGACCCTGCGCCCGCCTCCCGGGGAGGCACCGTCGTGAGCGCCCTCGACCAACTCCTTCCGCTGGTGCCGGTGGCCGCCCGGAAGGGCCTGGCCCCGAAGGCGTCGAATGTCCTGCTGCTCCCGGCGGCCCTGCCCACCACGGCCAAGCAGGGCCCGCTCGTCCACAAGGACGCCGGGCCGGCCCAGGGCAGCCCGCTGCCGGACCGGGTGGTCGCCGTGCTCGGTCCGGGCGCGACCTTCCAGGGGCTCGCGGCCGCGCTGCTCCCGGTCTACACGGCGGCGACCGGCGCCAAGCCCCCCACGGCCGACGAGCTGGCCAAGGGGCTGGTCGTCTACAACCGGGACCTCCTGCCCGCCGGCACCTGGGGCAACCACCAAGTCGGCCTGTGCCTGCCCCTGCCGATCGAGGTCGATGCCACCGGCGCGTGGACGCTCAACGCCGACGAGGTGCGCGGGTGGGCCGGCTCGTTCCTGCCCGCCTGGAGGACCCGGCTCTCCACCCCGCCGACCCCGCTGGCCGTGCCCGAGCCGGCCCAGATCGAGGCCGAGGCCCGCGTCGCCCGCATCCTCTCCGCGGTCGCCGCCGTCCGCCAGTGGGAGCGGGCGCTGCGGAACCCCTCCGAGGTCGTCCTGACGTTCATCGCCATCGTCCGTCAGACACAGGAGGCCGGCACGACCGGCCAGCAGCGGGCGCTGGACTTCGCCCTGGCCTTCGTCGACAGCGCCCAGCCCCATCACGTCGCCATGCTGGCGGCCACCACCGCCGGAAACGGGATCCTGCGCCGCGTCGCCAAGGTGCTGGAGCCCGCGCCCCCGCCCGGCACCAACATGGCCAAGCTGGCCGCCGCCCGTACCCTGGTCGACAACGCGCTCTTCCAGGGCCCGCCGGCGGCGCGCACGCTGCGCCCCCACCGGGAGGTGCCGGAGATGGCCGACCTGCTGGCCGCGCGACCCGGGTCGGCGAAGCCGGTGCCGGGCGCGAAGACCGACCCGGCCGGGGGCCTGCACCGCGTCGTGCTCGGCCGGGACGTGGCCGTCGGCCGCCGCGACTCGGCCAAGGTGGGCGGGGTGACCTTCACCGGACCGGCGTTCGGCGGGCGGCTGCTGCTGGACCCGTTCCTGGACGATGACGCCAGGGGCCTCAAGGCGGACGACCCCGCGGTAGCGGGCCCGCTGGCGCTGCTGGCCCTCCCCGATGCCAAGGTCGACCGCCTCGACGCCGTGAAGGCCCGGGACGCCGGGCTGCTGTCGGTCGGCCTCGGCGCCTGGACCGCGCTCGACCCGGCCGGGCTGCCCGCCCTGCTGTTCAAGCTCAAGGAGGACGCCGCCGACGAGTTCGACCTGTTCTTCGGGCTCCACGGCCTCGACGTCGACAAGGACCCCGCCGACCCGGCCAAGTTCCGGCTGCGGAAGCTCGGCGCCGACGGCCGGTCGTCGACGGTCATGGACGCGGCCGCGCTGCGGAGCTTCCTCGGAGGCACGGTCGACGCCAAGGGCAACGTGACGCTCAGCTCGGACTGGGCGGCCCGGTTCCGGCTGCCCGCCCTGGTCTCGCGCCGCTACCGGCGGGCCCAGGTCGTCCTGGCCATGGAGAAGGTGCGGCGCACGGCCGACCCGGTCGAGCTGGCCGTCGCCTCGGTCAGCCCGTTCCCCAAGCCCTACACCCTCGCTGTCGACGGCCACCGGTCCACGGCGCTCAAGACCAGGGTCGACGCCGACGTGGGACCGTTCCTGGCCGGCCTGCCCGCCGGCCTGCCGTCCGCCGACACGCTGTCGGGAGCGCTGATCGACCTCACCGCGGGGGCGGGGCCGATGGCCTACGCCAGCTCCCACGCCTCCGACGACGAGGACACCTTCAACATCGGCAGCATGGGGAAGATGCTGGCGCTGTACGCCGCCTTCGAGCTCCGGTTCCGTCTCCGCCAGGCCCTCAAGGCCGCCGAGGCGAAGGGCCTGGACGTCACGGTGGCCAACTGGGACAAGCGGTTCCAGAAGCTGGTGCAGCGGACCTGGAGCGGGCGGGTGGCCAAGGGCTTCCCCGGGTTCGACACCCGCATGCCGGCGCGGTTCCCGAAGCTCGGCGACATGTTCACGTTTACCACCATCCCCGTGCCGCCGCCGCCCGGACGACGGACCGGCCAGATCGACTTCAAGCACGGCACGGCCACGGATACCGAGATCATCCACCTCGACCTGGGCACGCCCACGTCCAAGATGAAGTTCCTCGAGCTGATCAAGAGCATGATCTTCATGTCCAACGGCATCGCCGCCGGCCTGGTCATCGACGCCGTCGGCTACCCGTACCTGAATGGTGCCCTGCGAGAGGGCGGGTTCTTCCACCCGCCGGCCAAGAGGGGTCTCTGGGTCTCCGGCAACTATGCCAACCGCGACTGGAAGCCACGCCCCAGACCAGACATCGATGCCATGGACCTGTCGGCTCGCGGCACGGCGCACTACAAGTCGACGACGGACTTCGTGGGCACCGCCAAGCAGCTGGCGCGGCTGCTCGCGCTCACCGACCGCGGCGAGCTGTTCAACGGTGCCGATGCCGCGGCCTGCCGCGAGATGCGGTTGATCATGCGCCGGCATGCGATCCCCGGGGTCCCCCTGCCCGACAAGAGCTTCATCCGGTCCGCCATCGCCCCACCCTCGGGGTCGCACCCGGTCGACGAGGCGTACTCCAAGATCGGCATCGGCGTTCCGCCGCCGCAGAACACTCGGCAGGGCGCCCACGATGCCGCCATCATCCTGCGGAAGGAGGGCGCCACCACCCTCCGCTACGTCGCTGTGGTCATTGGCGGCTACATCGAGGGCGACAGCGACGCCTACGACGACCTCGTCCGGCTCCTGGACGGCGTCATCGCCAAGGTGCATTCGCCGCCCCCGCCGCCACCGTGACCGCAGCCGACACCGCCTGACCCCGAGGAGCACCATCATGGCCACCCTCGCCCTGACCGGACCGCGGGACCTCCTCGGGCGCCTGCCCTCCCAGGAGTCGGTGTCCGTGAGCATCGTGGCCTCCACGGCCGAGGCGAACGACGACGGCACCTGGTCGGTCACCGTCTACGCGGCCGAGGACCAGGTCCCGTCGCTCGAGGCCCTTGGCTACGCCGTCGAGGTCCTGACCACCGACGCCGAGCTCGTCGCCCGCTGGCAGGAGATCGACGTCGACGAGCCCGAGGTCGGGTGAGGCGCCGATGGCCGGCTACCTGCGCACGGCCGGGGTGAACGCCCGGCTCGACACCGCCGTGGCCACGAACGGCACCGTCGCCCCCCACGGCACGGTCGCCACCCGCGGCCGCTGGGGCGCCGGCCACGAGGGCGGGACGGCCGGCTACGTGACGATCGCCGCGACCACCCCGGCCAGCCCCGACACCCGGTGGTCGGTGCTGGTCACCGGCGGCGTCCACGCCCGCGAGCTGGCCCCGCCGGACGCGCTGGTGAGCTTCGTCGAGCGGCTGCTGGCCGCCTATGCCGCCGGCACGGGCGTCAGCTACCCGGCCGTCACCTCCGGAGGCGTCGCCTTCCCCGCCTTCGAGGTCGCCGCCGACGAGGTCAGCTCGGTCGTCGAGCGCCTGCGCCTGGTGGTGGCGCCGCTGGTCAACGCGGACGGTCGCGACTTCGTGCTGGCGCGGCTGGGGGCGGGCGACGACCCCAACCTCCACAAGCTGTGGCGCAAGAACCGCCGGCCCAAGCCCGCAGGCGTGACCGACGAGTCGGCGGCCGGCGTCGACCTCAACCGCAACTTCGACATCCTGTTCGACTTCGCCAAGCACTACGACGTCGCCGTGGCCGACGTCCACACCTCCAACGACCCGCTCGACGACAGCTACCGCGGTCCCAGCGCGGCGTCGGAGCCCGAGGCCGCCAACCTGGTCAAGCTCTTCCGCGACGAGGGCATCAGCTACTTCCTGGACGTCCACAGCTTCAGCCGGTCGATCCTGTACTCGTGGGGGATCGAGGCCAACCAGTCCGTCGACGCGACCATGTCGTTCACCAACCCGGCCTGGGACCACAAGCGCGACGGGGTCACCCACAACGCCTACAGCGAGTACATCCCCGCCGCCCAGGAAGCGGCCGCGGCCGCCATCGCGACCCAGATGTGCCAGGACATCAAGGCGCGGGCTGGCGGGTCGGATCCCGTGGCCGTCCGCCGCTCCACCTACCAGGCCAAGCCCTCCGGCGCCGGCCTCTACGTCACCACCGGGGCGGTCGACGACTTCTGCTTCAGCCGCTGGTTCACCGGCGCCGCCGCCGGCCGGCCCATCCCGCCCGTGGTCGCCCTGACCATGGAGGCGGGCGGCGACCCCAGCAAGGGCGTGGACGCCCAGGACGGTGAGTTCTGGCCCCACTACCGCACCCAGTACCCCAAGATCGAACGGGAGATCCATGCCGCGGTGTGGTCGTTCCTCACCCAGGTGGCAGCCATCCCCGTGACCGGCCCGATCGTTCCGGCACCCCCCGCGGTCGCGACCACGGCGCCTCCCCACAAGGACTGCCTGGTCGCCACGACCCTGTACCACGACCCCGCCCACCCCTCGGTCGTGTTCCTGCGCGACGTGCGCGACCGGCAGCTGCGGGCCACCAGCGCCGGCCGCCGGTTCGCGGCCCGCCTGACCGCCGGCTACGACCTGGCCGCCCCACCCCTGGCCGGCCGGCTGGCCCGCCACCCGGCGGTCGCCCGGGCCATCCGGGTGATCGTGTTCGCCCCGTTCGTATCGGCGCTGCGGGCCGTGTCCGCCGCCATGGCCCGGTGGCCGCGGGCCCGATCGGTCGCCCTGTCCGCCACCCTCGGTGCGATCGCCAGCCCGGCGATCGCCGTGCTACGGGCCCTCGACCACCGGCGCTGACCCTGCCGCAATCGCTGTGAACTCGGCGGGGCTGACGATGGCTCCGCTCTACGGCTCGCCAAGTCATAGGCCTGGCTGCCCACTATGCCATCGACCCTGGGTCGTCGATTCTGGGACGGAGCCTGATCGACCCGCCCGGGCTGACCGTTCAGTGCCGCTAACCAGCAGTCTCGGCACATTGCAGGGGTTGGAGCCCCGACCGCCGGCGAACGCGTCCAGAAACGGTCGTTTCTGGACAGGTTCGCCGTTGAGATCCGACGCCCCGCCGCGGCTGGACAACACAGGGTTACCTGCTGGACGGGTCGACCAGGGCCCGCTGGACGAGCTGGTCGACGCCTTCGCCGACGGCACCCTGAGAGTGCTGTGCGTTGTAGATTCCGCCAACTCGACCAGCCCGCCACCATCACGGTCGAACAGGGGGGACATGCGAACGACAGCACGCCCCGCCTCGGGTGCGCTTCTACTTGCTGTGGTGGAGTTGCCCCGCTTCGGTGGACACGGTGGTTAGGCCGCGGGTGCTGCTGCTGGGGCGTGTGCTGCTCGTAGTTGGCAGGATTGGTGTAGTCGAGGGTGGAGTGGCGGCGTTGGCGGTCCATCGCTCCCGGTTGGGTTGGGCACCGGATAGACAGGGGTGAAGATGGCCCTCATGACGGTGAACAACCACGATGAGCAGGGCAAGGACTATCGGGCCCAGCCGCGCTGGTCGGCTGGGAAGAAGGCCGATGCGGTGCTGCGGCTGCTGCGGGGCGAGCC
>DASRJM010000082.1:0-28393 GCA_035649475.1 Acidimicrobiales bacterium | reverse complement strand
CGGGAAGATCGCACTGGTGACGCCAGACGGCGAGGCTCGCGAGGTCGCCGGCGATATCGCGTTCCCCAACGGGATGGTCGTGACGCCGGACAACTCGACCCTGATCGTTGCGGAGTCGTTCGCCCAACGACTCACCGCCTTCGACATCGCTTCCGACGGCAGCCTCTCGAACCGCCGGGCATGGGCAGAGCCGGTTGGCCCGGACGGCATCTGCCTCGACGCCGACGGTTGTATCTGGGCGTCCTCCGGCGCCATGACGAACGACTGCGCGCGCATTCGCGAGGGCGGCGAAGTGCTCGAGCTGGTCGAGCTCGACCGGTCGTGCTTCGCGACCATGCTCGGGGGGCCCGATCGGCGCTCGCTGTTCATGCTCGTCGCGGACTGGCGCGGGCCCGAGAACGTCGACGACACGGTCGAGGCGAGAACCGGACAGGTCCTCGTCGTCGATGCTCCCGCAGCCGGAGTCGGCTGGCCGTAGAGTCCAGAGAGGGCACCGGCCGATCGTGGAGTGACTTCCTTGGCCGCGGGCGCCGAGCGCATCAGAACGGACCGCCGACACCCCGCGTCTATCGGTGCCCAGGCCTGCACGCACGCCACCCAGTTCGACCAACGGGGAAACGCTGGTGAAGCACTGGAGCGAGATGTCGGCAAGCTGGCATCAGGACTACGAGCGTGGCCGACCGGGTTACCCGCGTGATGTGGTCCGTGTCCCGGGTCTCGCGACCTCGGCCACAGTTCTCGAGGTCGGTGCGGGCACGGGCAAGCTGACCCGCCTGCTCGTCACCGAGTGTGGACACGTGCTCTCGATCGAGCCCGACCCGGAGATGCGCCGCTGGTTGTCCGCGCTCTGCAGTCGGTCCCTGCTGCTCGCCGGGACCGCGGAGCAGGTGCCCCTCGCGGACGCGTCCGTCGACGGACTCTTCGCCGCCGAATGCTTCCACTGGTTTGCCCACGAGCGCGCTCTGGCGGAGTTCGCGCGGGTGCTGCGGCCGCGCGGCGCGCTCGTCCTGATGTGGAACAGGCCATCCGGACCGACCTCCGGACCGACCGAGCCACCGATCCCAGCGGTCGAGCAGCTGCTCGAACCGTACTGGCCCAAGGAGATCGACCTGCCGCTCGACCTCGACCCGAATCGGTTGCCACACGCACGAGACTGGCCACGCGCGTTCGCGCACTCGATGTTCGAACCGCTCCAGGAGCAGCGGTTCGCCAACCCTCAAACCACCGACCGCGACGGCCTGCTGGCGTTTTCGGCTCGATGGGTTGGATCGGCACTCTCCCCGACGAGCAGCGCCTCACCCTGCTCACCCAGGTGAGGTCGCGGCTCACCGCCAGCCGCTATCGGCTGCCGTTCGAGACCCGGGTCCATTGGACGCGACTCACCAGGCGGTGATCGGCCCCGGTGATCGCCACGGTCTCGCCCGCTACTGCCGCGTGGCGTTCGGGATCGTGGTACTCGCTGTCGGCGAGGCCGACGACATGCAGTGACTCGATGGTGTTGGCGCAGGCCGCGCGCCAGGCCTCGTCGGATCGCCACACGGGCGTCAGCCAGATCATGCGCGTGTCGTCGGGAAAGGCGAGCGAACTCCTCGGTGCACGCAATCCGCAGGGCGAACGTGCCTCGCGACTTTCCGACGATTGTGAGCCGCGCGGGTCCGTGGTGCACCAGCGCACCGCGAAGCTCGCGCACCGTTGCCCTACGGATGGTGAGGACCTTCTGTACTCCGTGTACTCCGCTCGGCGCCGCCGACGCCGGGCGCCGTAGTGCGAAAGTCCGCCTGGCCTGACGAGCTTAAGCTCCTTTAAAGATTTAGATAGTAGACAACCGGCCGGTGGGCGTGATGAGGCGGCGGCATTCTGCGTGTTCGGCCTGTGGTCGAGGAATCGACACGGGCCCGCCTGTCTCCGCGATCGGACCAGACCCGGGCAGGTTCCCCGTTCTGCGACCTTCTGGACGCGCGCCGCTAGGAGTTCGAACCGTTGGCCTCAAGGAGATGGCAATGAACCGACATTTTGTACGCAGTCTCGTGACGCTCACCGCGTTCACGACGGTGATCGGCGTCGTGCCGACGTCCGTTGCGGCCGCGCAAGTCGAGGTTCCCGACCAGGTGCTCGCGTGGAACCTCCACGCCTACAACGAGCTGATCGTCGGAAAGGGCCAGCCACCTCCGGTCGTCGTGATGCACCTCGCGATGGTGCACGGCGCGATCTACGACGCCGTGAACGCGATCGACGGCGGGTTCGAGCCGTACCTGGGTGCGCCGGATGCAGAGCCCTCGTTCTCGAAGGACGCGGCGGCCGCCGCGGCCGGCTACCAGGTGCTCCTGAACGTCATCCCGGACCGGGCTGCGCAGCTCGCGGGCTACTACGCCGCGTCGCTGGAGGCGATCCCGGATGGGCCGGCCGAGGATGGCGGCGTTGCCGTCGGGAACGCCGCGGCGGCCACGATGATCGCCGAGCGCACGGGCGACGGTCGGTTCGGCGACGCGTCATTCAGTGAGGGCACGGGCGCGGGACAGTGGCGGGCTCTGGCGCCCGGCCTCGCCGGGAACAACTTCAAGTGGGTCGGCGAGGTGGACCCGTTCCTGGTCCCCGATGCCTCCCGGTTCGCTACAGGCGGTCCGCTCTCGGTCGCCAGTTCCGCGTATGCACGGGAGTTCGACGAGGTGAAGAATCTCGGTCGGAGGACCGGCTCGACGCGGACCGCGGACCAGACGGAGCAGGCCCTGTTCTGGGCGGACCATGCCGTGGCGATGTGGAACCGGATTTTCCGGCAGGTGTCGGGTTCGCAGGAGCTGTCGACCGTCGAGAACGCCCGCTACTTCGCGATGCTCTACCTCACCGGCGCGGACGCGGCGATCGCCTGCTTCCAGGACAAGGAGCGCGCGGGGTTCTGGCGGCCACAGACGGCGATCCAGGAGGCTGCCGACGACGGTAATCCCGCCACGGCGGCCGAGCCGGGGTGGCTGCCCCTGCTGGCCAACCCGCCCTACCCTGACCACCCCTCTGGGCACAATTGCCTCAGCAGTTCGATCGTGAGCACACTGCAGGACTTCTTCGGTACGAATCGGATGTCGTTCAGCGCGACGCACGCGACGCTGGGGATCACCCGGAGCTTCACCCACTTCTCCCATGCGATCAGCGAGATCCGCCTGGCACGGGTCTACGGCGGTCTCCACTTCATGACAGCGGACGCACAAGGGGTCACCCTGGGAAAGAAGGTTGCGAGCTGGCGGCAGGAGCACTACTTCCAGCCGGTCGACTGAGGCATCCGAGCCGTCGGTCACGCCGTACCTGACGAGGCTGCTCTCGGCCGTTCCGCACGGCCGAGAGCAGCCGCAGGACGTCCGTGCGGCCACCAGCACGATCGGCGGGACGGTCGGCCGTCCATTCAGCCGCGAGCATCACCGGGCACGCCGCGTCCGAGTTGTAATCTCACGCCCTGGCTCGACTGAGGAGGGTGCACCTGTGAGAGCGCAATCGGTCAGGGCAGACCTGGAGTCGGCGACCCGGAACTGGGGGTGGTTTCTGGCCGCTGGCATTGCCTGGATCGTCTTTTCATTCATCGTGCTGTCGTTCAACTACCGGACCGTGTGGGCCATCGCCCTGTTCTTCGGCATCGGCTTCATCATGGGCGGCATCATGGAATTTGCCGTCGCCGCGGTAGCCCCCGGTTGGAAGTGGCTCTACGTCCTCATCGGGATCGTGTCGATCGTCGCCGGCATCATCGCCCTGGTGTGGCCGAGCTCGACCTTCCTGGTGCTCAGCGCCCTTGCGGGATGGCTCCTGTTCTTCTGGGGGATCATCGACGTCGTCTTCGCCTTCAGCACGAGACACATGGAGAGCCTGTGGTGGGTGCAACTCATCAGCGGGATCATCATGATCCTCGTCGGCTTCTGGGCGATCGCTCCCGACCAGCAGACCGTGTCGACGTACCGGGGCTCCGTGCTGCTGGTCGTGTGGATCGGGGTGGCGGCACTCTTCCGCGGTATCTCGGACATCATCGTCGGCTTCCGCCTGCGGTCTGCCCACGAGGAGCTAGAACGGCCTCTGCCCACCTGACAGCCAGCACGCACGTCGAGCGGAACGCAGCGCACCGGGTCCGGTGCGTCACAGTGCGTGCCGCCCGGGTAGTTCTAGTCACATGACGACAGTCAGCGTGCGCTACATCGTCGACGACGTCGACGCTGCCATCGGGTTCTACACGGACATCCTCGGGTTCCAGGTGCAGATGCACCCCGCACCCGCTTTCGCCATGCTCGACCGCGGGGACCTGCGCCTCCTGCTGAACTCGCCGGGCGGCGGGGGTGGGGCCGGGCAGGCGATGCCGGACGGGACCCTGCCCGAGCCCGGTGGCTGGAACCGGTTCCAGGTCGAGGTCGACGACCTCGACAGCGTCGTCGGCGACCTCCGGGCCAAGGGGGCCCATTTCCGCAACGACGTCGTGAACGGCGTCGGCGGCCGGCAGGTCCTGGTCGAGGACCCGGCCGGCAATCCCGTGGAGCTGTTCGAATCCAACCAGTGACCCCGGTCACAGGCCGGCGGCTAGCCTGCCGGCCATGGACGGGCAGTACGACTTCGTCGTGGTCGGGGGAGGATCGGCGGGGGCGGTGGTCGCCGCCCGGTTGTCCGAGGACCCGAACATCCGCGTCGCGCTCCTCGAGGCCGGCCACCCGCCGCCGCCGCAGGAGTCGATGCCGGCCGCGTGCCCGGTCCTCCAGCAGAACCCCGCCACCGACTGGATGTACACGGCCGACGCCGGCGGCTGCGGCCTCGGCCTCGCGGGCGGCCGCATGATGGTCCCGCGGGGCAAGATGCTTGGCGGCTCCTCCGGCATCAACTACATGGCCTACGTCCGGGGCCATCCGGGCGACTTCGACGCCTGGGCCGCCGGCGGAGCGGCCGGGTGGGCCTACGACGACGTCCTGCCCTACTTCAAGAAGTCCGAGGGCCTCGCCCCCTCCGGCGACATCGTCGTCGACACCGACGCCCACAACACTGCAGGCCCGCTCGGCGTCTCGGTGCGGTCGCCCGTGCTCCCCGGCGCCCGGGACTTCGTGGACGCGACCGTCGCCGCCGGCATCCCCCAGGGCGACTACAACGGCCGCGACCGGGGCGGCCCGGAGGGCGTCGTGTCCCTCCTCCAGACCACGACCCGTGAGGGCAAGCGCTCCAGCACCTACCACGCCTTCCTCGAGGGTGACACCGAAGGGCGCCCCAACCTCGACGTCATCTGCGGCGCCCAGGTGAGCCGGGTCGTCCTCGACGGGGACGGCGGCGACCTGCGGGCCACCGGGGTGGAGTACCGCACCGAGGACGGCACCACCGCCGTCGCCCACGCCGCCAAGGAGGTCGTCCTCAGCGCCGGGGCCGTCGGCTCACCCCACGTGCTGCTGCTCTCCGGCATCGGCCCCCGGGCGGAGATCGAGTCGGTCGGTATCACGTGCCGGCTCGACGCCCCCGAGGTCGGCAAGCACCTCAAGGACCACCTGCAGGTCGGCCTCGTCTACCAGGCGCCGGGCACCGGCATCTCGATGACGCAGATGGGCCTGTCGATGGGCCCCGACGCGCTGCGGGCCCCGGCGGGCCCGCTCCCGGCCGACCCGGCCGACGACGGCACGCTCCCGCCCGAGCTCCAGGGCATCAAGGACGAGGCCGAGCGCCGCGTCACCGAGTGGGCCACCACCGGGCACGGCCTGGTCGCCTCGTCGCTGTACGACGCCTGCGCCTGGTACTCCACCGGGCTCGGCGACGACCACACCCACGACGCCCAGCTCGGGTTCTTCGCGTGCGGCTACAACGAGGACATCTGGCGCACCTGCCTGCGGGTCGACCCCGCCGAGTACTTCGAGGACCCGGCCACGGCCCTCGCCGCGGACGCGGAGAGCGTGATCGTCCTGGCCAACCCGGTGCAGCCCCACAGCGAGGGCGAGATCGTCCTGGCCAGCGCCGACCCGGCCGACCACCCGGACATCCGGATGAACTACTACGGCGATCCCTACGACATGGAGATCATGATCGCCGTCCTCCGCAAGGCCCTCGACGTCGTCGCCAGCTGGCCGACCGAGCGGCCGCTCGGCCCGCTGGTCGTGCCTCGCACGATCGCCGCCCGCCACGACTACCAGCCCGGCGACGCGCCCACCGACGACATGCTCGAGGACCTGGCCCGGCACTACTCGTTCACCGTCTACCACCTGACGTCGACCTGCCGGATCGGCAGCGTCGTCGACCACCGGCTGCGGGTGAACGGCGTCGCCGGACTGCGGGTGGCCGACGCCAGCGTCATGCCCAACGTGGTCAGCGGGAACACCAACGCCCCGACCATCATGATCGGGGAGAAGGCGGCCGAGATGCTGGCCGCCGACCACGGCGTGAAGCTCGCCGAGACGGTGGGCGCCGGCTGACCGGTCGGCAGCCGTGCCGCCGCGTCGCCGCCGGCCCCGCTTGGCCGACGCGACGCGCGGGGTCCGTGGTGATGGGGGCGGCCGACGTCCGGCGGGCGGCCGAGTTCTGGACCCGGGCGCTGGGGTACGTGCCCCGGGACGGCGTGGTCGGGGAGACCTGGGTCGTGCTGGACCCGCCCGGCGGCGAGCCCGGGCCCCGGATCTCGCTCGGCCTCAGCGAGACGCCCGTGCAGGAGCGGCCGCGGGTGCACCTCGACCTGTACGCCGGCGGCACCGCCGACCAGGCCGCCGAGATCGAGCGGCTGGTCGGGCTGGGGGCCACCCGGGTCGACTGGGACAGCTACCCGGAGGACCCGGACTTCGTCGTGCTGGCCGACACCGAGGGCAACCGGTTCTGCGTGATCGACACGCGCGGCGGTTCGTAGGGTGCGAGCGTGATCCCCTCGCTGCTGCTCGTCGGGCTGGTGCTCGCGGCGCTGGTGCGCGACCTGCGGCGCCTGGCGCTGGCGGCGCTCCTGGCCGCGGTGGTGTGGGGCGTCGTGGTCGGCGTTGGCGGGGGGAGCCTGGCGACGTTCGTGGTCGGGACCGGGCTCGGGCTCGCCAACGTCACCGTGGGCGCCGCCGTCGGTGCGGCGGGTGGGGCCGTCGTGCGGCTGGCCGTCGCCCGGTGATCGAGCCGCCCGCCGGGGTGTGGGTCGACCCGCGGGCGGTCGTGCGGGAGTCCGGGATCGAGGGGCGGGGCCTGTTCGCCGCCGCGCCGATCGACCCCGGTGAGCTCGTGCTGAAACTCGGGGGGCGGCTCGTGTCGGACCGCGAGCTCGCCGCGCTGTTCGAGGAGGCCGGCGAGTACGTCGACACCGTGGCCGTCTACGCCGACCGGCACCTCGTCCTGCCGGCCGGGACGCCGCTGCACTTCGGGAACCACAGCTGCGACCCCACGATGTGGTTCTGCGGGCCCTACGACGTGCGGGCGCGGCGGCGCGTCGGTCCCGGGGAGGAGCTGACCCTCGACTACGGGACGTGCTCCGCCGGGCCGGACTTCACGCTCGCCTGCTCCTGCGGGGCGGACGGGTGCCGGGACCGCATCACCGGCCACGACTGGCGGCGGCCCGAGCTCCAGCGCCGGTACGGCGACCACTGGACGCCGGTGCTGCTGGCCCGCATCGCCGCCGCCGGGGTCGCCGGCTCCTAGGCCAGGACCTCCACCGTGTCGCCGTCGGCCAGCTGGTGGGCCGGGCCGACCCGCTGGCCGGGGAACCGGGCCGACGCGCCCCAGACGAGGCCGCCGCGGCACCGGGCGGCCAGCTCGTGGTGGATCGAGTCGGCCACGTCGGCCACCGTGACCGGCGGGGGCAGGGCGACCGGGTCGGGGTCGGTCTCGCCGCCCTGGCGCAGGTAGACCCGCGACAGCCCGGTGAGGTCCCAGACCGCGTCCCGGAACCGCGCCAGGCTGGCGTCGTCCAGCACGGACACCTCGACCACCCGCAGCGGGGTGACCGACGCCGCCAACGCCGCCACGGCGCCCGGTCCCGCCTCGTCGGCCTTGGTGGCGGCCACGACCGTGGGCAGCTCGATGCCGGCCTCGGCCAGCTCCGCACGCACGACAGCCAACTCGGACGGGGGCTCGGTCATGGCGTGGCACAGCACCATGGCGTCCGCCGAGCGCAGCACGCCGAGCAGCGCCCGGCCGCCGCCCCGCCCCTCGGCCGCGCCCTCGATCAGCCCGGGGATCTCGACCAGCTGGACCAGCACGCCGCCGGCCCGGACCACGGCCGGCACCGGCCGCGTCGTGGTGAAGGCGTAGTCGCCCGTCCTGATCTGCACGTCCGACAGCGCCTGGAGCAGGCTGGACTTCCCGGCGTTGGGCGGACCGACGACCGCGACCTGGGCCGCGCCCTGGCGCCGCACGGCCAGCGAGTCGCGGTGCACCGCACCCCGCCGCCGGGCGGTCTCGGTCATCTGACCCGTGACCCACTTGCGCAGGTCGGCGTAGGGGCCGTTGCGGTAGTCGGGCAGCTCCGCCAGGATCGCCCGCAGCTCGCGGGCGCGGGCCGCGCCCTCCTTGCCGGCGAGCCGGCGCTTGATCACCTGCTGAAACGTCCGATGCGGCATCGGCATCGCGACACTCCTCCTCGCTCGAGGCAGGAGCAGCGCGCACCCAAGGGGCCCAGGAGGGCGAGAGGGACGCGTCGTGTCTCCCGCCGCTTCCTTCGACATCCGTGGAAGCGGCGGGATCAGCCGTTCAGACTGGTGACCCCCGTTCGCCAGGCCGTCTCACCGGATCGCTCACCGGCCCAGCCGCGCTGTGACCCGTACACGTCCCAGACAGTACGGCACGCCGGAGCCGCGCACGCGGCGGTTTCGCGGGCATGATGCGACCATGACTGACGCTGGCACCACGGGCGACACCGGCAGCACGGGGGAGGCGGTCGAGCGGATCGCGGTCGTGAGGACCATTTCGGCGCCGCCGGAGGCGATCTTCTCGGTCCTCCGCGACCCCCAGGGCCATGTGGCCATCGACAGCTCGGGCATGTTGATGGACGCCGAGGGCGAGCCGGTCACCCAGGTGGGCGACAGCTTCGTGGTCCACATGGACCGCGAAGCGCTCAACGACTTCCCCCTCGGCCTCTACGACGTGACCGTGTCGATCACCAAGTTCGAGCAGGACCGGCTCATCGAGTGGACGATCCTCGGCCGGATCCGGCCCCAGATCGGCCACGTCTACGGCTACTCGCTCGAGCCCGGCGACGACGACACCACCCTCGTCACCTCTTACTACGACTGGTCGGACATCGACCCCCAGTGGAAGGAGGCGGGTATCTTCCCGATCCTGTCCGAGGGAGCGCTGCGGGCGACGCTGGGGATCCTCGCCCGGACGGTGGCGCGGGCCGGCCGCGGAGGCGGGTCCCAGTAGCGCCGTGGCCAAGGAGGGACTCACCGCCTTCGAGGCGGTGAACCGCTACTTCGAGGAGGCGGCCCGCCTCATCGACCTCGACGAGCACATGTACTCGGTGCTCACCTCCACCTACCGGGAGATCTCGGTCCAGATCCCGGTGCGGCGCGACGACGGCGACCTGGTGGTCGTGCGGGGCTACCGGGTCCAGCACAACGGCGCCCGGGGGCCGTACAAGGGCGGCGTCCGCTACCACCCGACCGCCGACCTGGAGGAGGTCCGGGCCCTCGCGTCGCTCATGACCTGGAAGACCGCCCTGCTGGGCCTGCCCTTCGGCGGGGCCAAGGGCGGCATCGAGGTCGATCCCACCGAGATGAGCGCGGCCGAGCTCCAACGCATGACCCGGCGGTTCACCAACGGCATCGGCCATGTGATCGGTCCGTACCGGGACATCCCGGCCCCCGACATGAACACGAACGCCCAGACGATGGCGTGGATGATGGACGCCTACTCGGCGACCCACGGCTACAGCCCCGCCATCGTCACCGGCAAGCCGCTCGACCTCGGCGGGGCGCCCGGCCGGGAGGCGGCCACCGGGCGGGGCGTCGTCTACGTCCTCCAGGCCCACTGCGAGGCCCGGGGCCTCGACCTGACCCGTCTGCGGCTGGCGGTCCAGGGCTTCGGCAACGTCGGCTCGTGGGCCGCGGTCGAGGCCGCCGCCCGGGGCGCCACGGTCGTGGCCGTGTCCGACCGCTTCGGCGGTGTTCGCCACGACGGCGGGCTCGACGTCGAGCTGCTGGCCCGCACCGTGTGGAACGGCGGGAGGCTCGAGGACACCGACCAGCCCGGCGTCGACCGCATCACCAACGAGGAGCTGCTGGTCGGGCCGTGCGACGTGCTCGTCCCCGCCGCGCTGGGCGAGGTCATCGACGCCGACAACGCCGGCGACGTCCAGGCGAGCGTGGTGGTCGAGGCGGCCAACTACCCGGTCACCCCGCACGCCGACAAGATCCTCGGCGACCGCAACGTGACGGTCGTGCCGGACGTGCTGGCCAACGCCGGCGGCGTGACCGGCTCGTACTTCGAGTGGACCCAGAACATCCAGCAGTTCACGTGGAAGGAGTCCCAGTTCAACGAGGAGCTCCACGACCGGCTGCACACCGCCTACGAGGCCACGGCCGCGGCGGCGGCCGAGCTGGGCTGCACGCTGCGGCAGGCCGCGTTCGCCATCGGCATCCGCAAGGTGGCCCACGCCGCGCGGCTCCGGGGCTACGTGTAAGAGGCTGCGCCGATAGGCGCAGCCGTGGCCCAGCCGCCCCGCGCCGCAGGCGCTCGTAACGGAGCGGTCATTGCCTCCGGGCGGGTGGATGGGGAGACTGCCCGCAGTGACATCGCTGAGCGACGCCGCGGGCGCCGACCCCGGGGCCACCGGCCCCCGCCACAGCGCCCGGAGCAATCGCCGGGAGCGCCGGCGGGACAAGCGCGAGCGGGAGCGCAGCGGCTGGTCGGAGCTCACGATCGACACCCGGGCCCCGGCCGGCAATGTCGGCTTCGATCTGCCCACCGTGCCGATCGACTCCCGCAGCGACGGCGGCCCGGCGATGTTCCGCCAGCGCAAGCGCTACATCGAGGTCGGGACCGTGTTCGCCGCGCTCGTGGCGCTGGCCACGCTCGGCCTGGTCGGCGTGCTGGTGTACCGGGGGACCCGGGTCGACCTGGACGAGACCGGCATCAAGGACGGCGACGTCATCACGACGCTCGAGGCGGCGGCGGTCGAGCTGCGGGTCGAGTTCTCGTCGGCCGAGGTCGCGGATGGCATCACGCTCAGCTACGACGGCGCGGTCGTCGAGGAGCCGGCCATCGAGGGCAAGACGCTGGTGTGGCGCCCGCCGGCGCCGCCGCCGGAGGGGGACCACCGCGTCGAGCTGGAGGTGCCCCGGCCCGTGCTCGACGACGCCCACTTCCAGTGGGACTTCACGGTGGACGGCACGGCCCCCGCCCTCGTCGTCCCGACCGCCACCGACCCCGTGGGCATCGACGAGCCCGCCGAGGTGTCCGGCGTGGTCGAGGAGGGCGCCCAGCTCACCGCCGACGACGACCGGGTCCGGGTGGCCGACGACGGCTCGTTCGCGCTGGAGTTCGACCGCCCGCCCGCGGGACCGGTGACGCTGGAGGCGGTCGACCGGGCCGGCAACGCCACCACGGTCGAGGTCGTCGTCCCGATCACCTACCCCGCGTTGCGGGGCGTGCACGTGACCGCAGCCGCCTGGGGCAACCAGCAACTGCGCGACGGCATCCTCGCCATGATCGACGAGGGCCGCATCGACACCGTGCAGCTCGACCTCAAGGACGACAGCGGGATCGTCGGATTCGACACCGACGTGGCGCGGGCCCACGAGATCGGCGCGGTGGTCCGTCACTACGACCTCGACTCGGCCATCACCACACTCGACAACCGCGGGGTGCGGGTCGTGGGCCGCGTCGTGACGTTCCGGGACCCGGCCCTGGCCGAGGCGGCCTGGGGGGCGGGGCAGGGCGACCAGGTCATCCAGACGGCGAGCGGCGGGCTGTGGGACAGCTCCGGGCCCTACACCAACCCGGCCAGTGCCGCGGTGCGGCGCTACAACCTCGACATCGCGCTCGACGCGGTGAGCCGGGGCGTCGACGACATCCTGTGGTCCGACACCCGGCTGCCGACCGGCGACCTGGAGGCCATCGTCGTGCCCGGCCTGGCCGGGTCGCCGTCCGACGCCGTCACCGGGTTCCTGGCCGAGGCCCATGGCGAGCTGCGGCGGCGGGGCGCCTACCAGGGCGTGACCGTCGAGGGCGAGGCCGCCGACCTCGGCGAACCCGTGGGCCAGGACGTGACCCGCATCGCCCGCAACGCCGACTACGTCGCCCCGGAGATCTTCCCCGGATACTGGGGCAACGACCGCTACGGCGTCGCCGATCCCCGCCGCCAGCCTGGCGACCTCGTGCGGGGCGTGCTCGGCCGCTACCAGCAGGCGACGGACGGGACCGGCGCGGTGCTGGTGCCGTGGCTGCAGGACTTCGCCGCCCGGGGGGTCGACTTCGGCGAGGCCGAGGTCCGCGCCCAGATCGACGCGGCCCGGTCGATGGGCGTCGAGCGGTTCCTGTTGTGGAGCCCGTCCGTCCGCTACGACGCGGGCGCGGTCGATCCGGTTCCGCGCTAGTTGGTCCGCGCGCGGGGCAACGGTAGGGTCCGGGGCGATGGCCGACCAGGCGACGTTCGCGGACCAGGCGATGGACCTCATGCCGTCGCTGTACGCCGCGGCGCTGCGCATGACCCGCAACGCCGCGGACGCCGAGGACCTGGTGCAAGAGACGTACCTGCGGGCCTACCGCGGCTTCGGCGGGTTCGAGGAGGGCACCAACCTCAAGGCCTGGCTGTACCGCATCCTCACCAACACGTACATCAACAGCTACCGGGCCAAGAAGCGGCGGCCCGACGAGACAGAGCTCGACGAGGTCGAGGACCTCTACCTCTACCGCCGTATCGGGGGGCTCGAGGCCGCGATGGCCGGCCGCAGCGCCGAGGACGAGCTGCTCGACCGGTTCACCGACTCCGAGGTGAAGCAGGCGATCGAGGCGCTGCCCGAGAACTTTCGCATGGCCGTCCTGCTCGCGGACGTCGAGGGCTTCGCCTACAAGGAGATCGCCGACATCCTCGACATCCCGATCGGTACGGTGATGTCGCGGCTGCATCGGGGAAGAAAGGCGCTCCAGAAGCAGTTGTACGAGTTCGCAGTCGAGCGGAACCTCACGGCACCCTCCCGGAACGACTCCATGTCCGATACCCATGTCTGATTGCGAGAACTCGCTCCACGCGCTGTACAGCTACCTCGACGGTGAGCTGACCGACGACCGGCGGGCCGTCATCCAGCACCACCTCGACGAGTGCCAGCCGTGCGCCGAGCCCTACGACTTCGAGGCCGAGCTGCGCATCGTGATCCGGCGCAAGTGCGCCGAGCAGGTGCCCGACACGCTCCTCGCCAAGGTGAAGGCGGCGCTCGAGCGGGAAGCGGCCGGGGCCTCCGAGGCGTAGGCCGGTCGTCGGCGGGTCGCGGGCGTCGGGAGGCGCCGCGAGCGGTACCTCCGCGTCCGGGGTCGTCCGCCGCCACACCGCGCGTGACGCTTCGATGACCGGTTCGCGACTTCTCCCGGACGTCTCCTATCCTGCCTCCATGCTTGCGGTGGTCTGGCACTACTGGATCGGTGTGGCCCTCGTCCTCGGCGCGGTCCTCACGATCGGCGCCTTGGCGGTGGGGTACCTGTTCAGCGTCGAGAAGACCCGCTATCCGAAGGGTCGATAGGCCCGTGCGCAGCCCCGTCGACTGGGATCTCGCCGAGCGCGTGGCGGTCCGGGTCGCCGGGCACGAGCCGCTCGCCGACTCGTACCACTACGCGCGGCTGGCCATCGACTTCGTCGAGGTGACGGCCCAGGCCGAGGAGCTGGTGGAGCGGGTCACGGGCCTGCGCTCGGCCAGCGGCGCCGCCCGCGCCCGGGTGGTCGACCGCGCCGACTGGGTCCGGGCCAACCTGGCCAGCTTCGGTCGGCTGCTGCGCCCGCTCACCGACCGGATGGCCGAGCGGATGGACGACGGCGGCGGGGCCCGGGCGCTGATGAGCGGGTTCTCCCGACGGGCGGCGGCGCTCGAGGTCGGCGCCCTGCTCGGCTGGATGAGCACCCGGGTTCTCGGCCAGTACGACCTGCTGATCATCGAGGACGAGGACCCCGAGGACCAGGACATCGTCTACTACGTCGGCCCGAACGTCCTGGCGCTGGAGAAGCGGTACGGGTTCCCGCCCCGCGAGTTCCGGCTGTGGCTGGCGCTGCACGAGGTCACCCACCGGGCCCAGTTCACCGGGGTCCCGTGGCTGCGGCCGCACTTCCTGTCGCTCGTCAGCCAGACCCTCGACGCCGTCGACCCCGACCCCAAGCGGTTCCTGGACGCGCTGACCCGCGTGATCGAGGACGTGCGGGCCGGCACGAACCCGCTCGACGAGGGCGGGATCGCCACGCTGCTGGCCAGCCCCGACCAGCGCGACCTGTTCGGGCGGATCGGCGGGATGATGAGCCTGCTGGAGGGCCACGGCGACGTGACCATGGACCGGGCGGGGGAGGGGCACGTGCCCTCGGCGCCGCGGTTCGCGCGGGCGCTGCGGGAGCGGCGCAAGCAGGGCAGCAACATGGCCAAGCTGGCGCAGCGAGCGCTGGGCATCGACGCCAAGATCAAGCAGTACGCCCAGGGCGAGGCGTTCATCGCCTACGTCGAGCGCCACGGGGGCGAGGACGCCCTCGACGCGGTCTGGCGCGGTCCCGAATGGCTGCCGACGCTGGCGGAGATCCGCGCGCCCCAGGACTGGCTCGACCGGGTGCGCCTGTCCGAGGAGCTGGTGGGGTAGGTGGGGTAACGGCCTCGCTCGCCGCACTGGCCGCCCGCTGCGACTTCCCGCCGGCGGGCACCGAGGTGTGCTGCGCCGTGTCCGGCGGCGCCGACTCGCTGGCGCTGCTGGTCCTGGCCGTGGAGGCCGGGTGCGCGGTGACGGCCGTGCACGTCGACCACGGGCTGCGGCGCGGGTCAGCCGGCGAGGCCGACGTCGTGCGGGCCGCGGCCGAGCGGTGGGGGGCGGGGTTCGTGGCCCTGCGCGTCGAGGTGCCGCCGGGACCCAACCAGGAGGCCCGGGCGCGGGCCGCCCGCTACGCGGCGCTGCCGGCCGGGGCGCTGACCGGGCACACGGCCGACGACCAGGCGGAGACCGTGCTCCTCAACCTGGTCCGGGGGGCGGCGCTCGACGGGCTGGCGGGCATGGACCCGGCCCGGCGCCCGCTGCGGCGCCTGCGCCGGTCGGAGACCCGGGCGCTGTGCGGAGCGCTGGGGCTGGCGCCCGTGGCGGACCCGTCGAACGACGACCCGGCGTTCCGGCGCAACCGGGTGCGCCACGAGCTGCTCCCACTGCTGTCGGCGATCGCCGAGCGGGACGTGGTGCCGGTGCTGGCCCGCCAGGCCGACCTGGCCCGCGACGACGCCCGGGTGCTGGACGATCTGGCGGCCGCGCTCGATCCGACCGACGCCGGCGCGCTCGCCGCGGCGCCGGCGTCCCTCGCCCGGCGGGCGGTGCGGGCGTGGCTGCGGGCCGGCGGCCCGGGCGGGGCGGAGCGGCACCCGCCGGACGCGGCGGCGGTGGCCCGGGTGCTGGCCGTCGCCCGGGGCGAGGCGGTGGCCTGCGAGGTCGCCGGGGGCTGGCGGGTGGCGCGGACCGCAGGCCGGCTACGGCTGGAGGCACCTGGCGGCTGAGCGGGTCTGGACGCCAGAGTGAGCGGTCACCTCGTGACCAGGCGGAGGGCCGGGGTGCGCGTGGGCGGGGGCGTCGGGCGCGGCGGGTCCGGCCACGGGCCGCCGAGGTCGCCCAGGCGGGCGTCGATCACCGTGCCCTCGCCCGCCCGGGACGTGATCGCCACCGTCCCCCCGACCACCGTCGCCGACGACCGCATGCTGGCCAGCCCGGGCGCTTCCGGCATCGTGTCGGCGTCGAAGCCGACGCCGTCGTCGGACACCCGCAGCGTGACCGTGCCGTCCACGTGCGACACCACGATGTCGACGGCGGTGGCGTTGCTGTGGCGCCAGACGTTGTGCAGCGCCTCGTGCACGATCTGGAGCACGACCGTCTCGGTCACCCAGTCGAGCACCAGGTCCTCGGCGACGTCGACGGTCAGCTCGGGGCTGGGCCCGTCGCCGTACACCGACGCGAAATGGGCGGCGATCGGCGTCACCAGCCGGGCCTGGGCCTGGCGGGCGGAGTCCCGGGGGCGGATGGCCATCATCAGGTCGCGCAACGAGTCGGCGTGGCGGCCGAGCTCGCCCCGCACGAGGGCCGACGCCTCGGTGACCAGCGGCGAGAAGCCGGTCGGCGCGTACCCGGCGCCGGCCAGGGTGGCGAACGAGGCCGCCGCCGACACGGCCTGCTCGTGGAGCTGGCGGGCGAAGCGCCGCCGGTCGTCGACCGACCGCTCGAGCATCTGGGCGAGCAGCCGGCCCCGCTCCTCGGACGCCACCTCGACCTGCCGGTACAGGCGCCGGGTCTCGGCCGTCGCCACCCACTGCCGCAGTGCGGCCAGCACGAACAGGACCGAGGCCACCCCCAGCGAGAAGGCCACGGTCCACGGCCGCTCGCCCGCCACCGCGGCGGTCGCGGCCAGCAGCACCGCCAGGCCGGCGAGCGTCACCGCCGTCCCCATCCGGGTGCCCCGGACCTGGTCCTGTGGTGGCAGCCGCCCGAGCCCGGGCGGCAGCAGCGCCGGCGCGTACAGCGGGATCAGGAAGTACATGCTGACGGCCAGCGCGTTCACGAGGATCAGCGGTGGCGCCGGCAGCGTGAACCCCGACACCCCCTGGGCGATCTGCAGCGCCACGTTGACCGACCCGATCACCGCGATGCCGAGCGCGCACGCCTCGAAGGTCCGGCGTCCCGGGCCGAGCCGCACGCACAGCAGGGCGGTCCAGTAGATGCCCGCGAACGTGAAGAACAGCGTCAGCGTGGCCGGCACCGTGAACCACGCGTGCTCGGCCCGGTAGATCGACGGACCCCACAACACGATCACCGGGGCGAACAGGGCGACGACGGCCGCCACCGCCTCGACGACGTCGACCGACATCGCCCGCTTCCCGGACCGGGTGCGCACGATCATGGCCACGCCGAGGATCTGCAGCGCCCCCGAGGCCGCCACGGCCGGCAGGCCCGCGACGTTGGCCCACGTCCAGCCGGTCCCGACCCCGACCAGCATGCCGACGCCGATCGACCACATCAGCACCAGCCCGGCGTACAGAACCCGGTAGGCGGCGCGGGCCTCGTCGGGCGAGTGGTGCAGCGCGTAGACGCCGGCCACGAGCGCCGGCGTCGTGTACGCGCCGCAGGCCAGGTAGACGAGCACGAACACGTAGCCCCCGGGCGAGCGGACCGAGCCGGACAGCAGCGTGATGACCGGCACCGACACGATCACCCAGGCCACGCCCAGCCGTCGCAGGGTGGGGAAGATGACGAGGTCGTCCGTCTCCTCGCGCATGCCCGGCCTCACCCCCCATGTCCGGTTACCGACGAGTACGTCGATTGCAGTCCTGATGTTATCGACAGGCGGGTGACCGCGCCCGGGGGACGGCCGGGCGCGGCCACCGGTCGGACGGTCAGGCCCTCAGGTGCAGGTGGGGGGCAGCGCCTGCCCTGCGAACCGGGCCGCCAGGAAGTCCGACCCGTCGGCGTTCCCGGCGGTGATCCCGCCGAGGTGGTCGACCGGGAAGGACGTGAAGACCACCTTCCCGCCCCGGCCGCACCAGTCGGTGCGCAGGGAGGTCCCTTGGGCGAAGTCGATGACCTGGTCGTTGCTGCCGTGGTACAGGAACACGGGGGCGGCGGGCGCCACCGTCCCCAGCTCCTGCTGGGCGATCCTCGCCTGCCACGCCGGCGTGCTCAGGGGGTTCGACGTGGTCAGGTCGGCGATGTGCTTGCCGGCCCCCAGCTGCAGCCCGTCGACGAGGCACACGCCCTGGCCCTGGGTGGCGGTGGCGAACAGCGCCTGGCCGTCGGCGTTGAGGTAGGTCCCGAGGTCCAGCTCGGCGTAGGCGGTGTCGAGGCCCAGCGAGGCGAAGGCCAGGAAGGAGAAGAAGGCGTTGCCGTCGCCGTCGAGGTGGGCCGCCACCGCCCCCAGCTCGGACGGGGCGGCACCGGCCACGACGCCCCTGACGTCGAGGGCCGGCGCGTAGGTGGCCTCCCGCTCGGCGGCGGCCGCCGCGGCCTGGCCGCCCTGGGAGTAGCCCCAGATGCCGACGGGGCTGGACGCCGTGACCCCGCTGCCGGGGATCCGCTGGGCGGCCCGCACGATGTCGAGCACGGCGTTGGCCTCGGCGTCCTTGACGATGTAGGTGGGGTGCCCCGGCGTGCCCAGGCCCTCGTAGTCGGTGACGGCCACGGCCCAGCCCTTGTCGAGCAGGGCGTTGACAGTGTTGAGCTCGTAGTTGGTGGCCAGCGGCAGCGTCTGGGACGGCGCGCACCGGTCGGCCAGGCCCTGGGTGCCGGGGGCGAAGCCGACGATCGGCCGGGGGCCGCCGCCGCTCCACGGCGCGGTGGGGACGTACAGGGTGCCGCTCACGGCGTTGGCCCCGCCGACGGCGTTGGTCGAGCGGTAGAGAACGGCCGTGCCGTTCACGCCGGTGCGGTCGCCCAGCGGGACGGGCTGGGTGCGGATCACGTCGCCGGGGTTGGGCGGCAGCTGGGCCGGCGGCTGGTAGAAGGACGCCGGCGGGGCCGCGCCGGGGGTCGCCTTGGCGGCCAGCTCGGCGGTCAGCGTGTTGTTCGGGTTGACCGTGAACAGGTTGATGAAGCCGCCGAAGAAGCCGCAGCCCTGGAAGCTGCCGATGGCGTAGGTCCCGGTGAGCGAGGCGGCTCCCAGCGACGAGTCGAGCGTGCCGGTGAGCGTGGCGTGCGCGGGCTCGACCGTGCGGCACTCGGCGTTGGGGTTGAGCACGCCCACCCCGACGAGCTGGAAGCGCGGTATCACGATGTCGAAGGTCAGGTCGGCGGTGACCTGCATGGTGGTGATGTCGACCGTGCCTGTGACCGGGCCCTCGGGCACGACCTGGATGTCGGTCCGCACCGGGATGAGGCCGAAGGCGTTGAACGTGAGCGTGGCGGTGGGCAGCGCGATGTCGCCGGTCATCAGGCCGGTGCCGAGGTCCACCTCGCCGTCGAAGGTGCCGTCGGGGAACGCCACGGTCTGGTTGATCAGGCCGCCGATCGTCGAGTCGATGTCCGCGGTCCAGTCGAGCGTGATCGGTGCCGCCGACGCCGGGGGCGCCGTGCCGGCAACCCCCAGCGTCATGGCGGCGAGCGCAGTGGCCGTGACCACGCGCGCGGCCCTTCCCCGTCGCATGTGCATCCCTCCGAACACAGCGGTCCCGAGCGCGCCCTGCGCCCGCCGTGGCAACGTAGCTACTATTAGATGGTCAGTCAATATTTCAGTTAAAACGGGATGTGCTCGCCAATAGCGGCGGGGATGCGTAGCATCGGCTCCCGTGACCCAGGCGACGAGCCCGCGCCGCAGCGACCCGGCACCCGGCGGGCGGCGGATCCGCGGCCGGACCCTGGCCGAGCGCCAGCGCCTCCGGCGGGAGGCGATGCTGGACGCCGGGCTCGAGCTGTTCGGCACCCGGGGCTACGCGGGCTCCACGGTCGACGCAGTCTGCCGGCGGGCCGGCGTCAGCACCCGCAACTTCTACGAGGAGTTCGACAACCGCCTCGACCTCCTGGTGGCCGTCGGCGAGCGCATCGCGGCCCAGGCCTTCGCTGCCTGGACCACCGAGTACGCGCCCCCGGCGGGCCCCCGCCGGGCGGCCGCCGCGCTGCGGGCCCGGGTGGCGGCGCTCGTCCACGCGCTGGTGGACGACCCCCGGGTGGCCCGCATCGTGTTCGTCGAGTCGCTGGCCCTGGAGCCCGAGGGAATCCGGCGGCGCCGAGAGCTGATGGCCATCTTCCCGTCCTGGATCGCGTCCTACCTCGACGGCCACTTCGACGGCCTCGGCATCCCGCCGCGCCGGCGCCGTGCCCTGGCCCGGGCCGCGTTCGGGGCGGGTGTCGAGCTGGTGTCGGCCTGGGTGCTCGACGGCGGGGACGACGACGCGCCCGGCGAGCGGGGCACGGTCGAGGACCTCGTCGACGACGTCGTCGAGGCCAGCGCGCTCGTCCTCCGGCTCGGGCCCGTGGGTGCCTCGACCGCGGGTCCCGGCGACCACTAGCTTCTGCCACGCATGCCGACCGATCCCTCCGGCGACAGCACCACTGTGACCGGCAGCGACGGCGCCGGCTTCGTGCACCACATCGACGAGGCGGCCCTCGGGAGGGTGGTGGTCAGCGAGGAGCAGATCCGGGCGCGGATCGCCGCCCTCGGCGATGAGATCACCCGCGACTATGCCGGCCGCGCCCCGTTGCTCATCTGCGTGCTGAAGGGCGCCTTCATCTTCCTGGCCGACCTGGCCCGGGCCATCCGCCTCCCGCTGGAGGTGGACTTCATGGCGGTGTCGTCCTACGGCGCCTCGACCAAGTCGTCCGGCGTCGTGCGGATCGTCAAGGACCTCGACCTCGATCTCACCGGCAGGCACGTGATCCTGGTCGAGGACATCGTCGACTCCGGGCTGACGCTGACCTACCTGCGCCGCAACCTCGCGGCCCGCCAACCGGCCAGCCTCGACGTCTGCGCCCTGTTCGTCCGGCAGGGCAACCAGAAGACGCAGGAGGAGCTGCGCTACGTCGGCTTCGAGATCCCGCCGGCCTTCGTGCTGGGCTACGGGCTCGACGTGGGGGAGCGCTTCCGGAACCTGCCGTACGTGTGCGAGTTCGACCCCCCGGCCTGACTGTCGCGGGGTCGCGCCGATAGCCTGATCGCCACCGTGAGACGCTTCCCCCGCGCCGCCCTGATCTACGTGCTCGTCGGTGCCGCCGTGCTCTTCGTGGGCATCCGGTTCTCCAGCCGGGGCCCCGACCGCGAAGAGATCGACCTGTCCGAGTTCCGCGAGGCCGTCGACGAGGGCGAGGTGGCGACCGCGGAGATCAAGGACCACGACAACGTCGTCGTCGGCAAGATGCGCGACGACACGGAGTACGAGGTCGCCTACCCCGCCGAGTTCGCCGACGAGCTGGTCGACGAGCTGCACGCCGCCGAGCCGCCGGTCGAGGTCACCACCGACCAGCAGGACGACTCGGCCTGGACGGGCCTGCTGGTGGGCCTGCTGCCCACGGTGCTGCTGGTGGGCGCGTTCTTCCTTGTCATGAACATGGTCCAGGGCGGCGGACGCGGGGTGATGCAGTTCGGCAAGTCGCGGGCCAAGCAGGTCGGCAAGGACGAGCCGACGGTCACGTTCGCCGACGTGGCCGGGTGCGACGAGGCGGTGGAGGAGCTCCAGGAGATCAAGGAGTTCCTCCAGGACCCGGCCCGGTTCCAGGCCATGGGCGCCCGCATCCCCAAGGGCGTGCTGCTGTACGGGCCGCCCGGCACCGGCAAGACGCTCCTGGCCCGGGCGGTGGCCGGCGAGGCCGGCGTGCCGTTCTTCCCGATCTCGGGCTCCGACTTCGTCGAGATGTTCGTCGGCGTCGGCGCCAGCCGGGTCCGCGACCTGTTCGACAAGGCCAAGCAGGCGGCGCCGGCCATCGTCTTCGTCGACGAGATCGACGCGGTCGGCCGCCACCGCGGCGCCGGCATGGGCGGCGGCCACGACGAGCGCGAGCAGACCCTCAACCAGCTGCTGGTCGAGATGGACGGCTTCGACGCCCGCACCGGCGTCATCCTCATCGCGGCGACCAACCGGCCCGACATCCTCGACCCGGCGCTGCTGCGTCCGGGCCGGTTCGACCGCCAGATCGTCGTCGACCAGCCCGACCTCGAGGGCCGCAAGGCCATCCTCGACGTCCACGCCAAGGGCAAGCCGCTGGCCGACGACGTCCGCCTCGACGTGCTGGCCCGCCGCACGCCGGGCTTCACCGGCGCCGACCTGGCCAACCTCATGAACGAGGCCGCGCTGCTCACGGCCCGCCGGCGGGGCGTCGACATCACGATGTCCGCCATGGAGGACGCCATCGACCGGGTGCTGGCCGGCCCCGAGCGCAAGACCCGGGTCATGTCCGACCAGGAGAAGCGGGTCATCGCCTACCACGAGGGTGGGCACACGCTGGTCGGCCACGTGCTGGAGGGCACCGACCCGATCCACAAGGTGTCGATCGTGTCCCGGGGCCGGGCGCTGGGCTGGACCCTGGCCCTGCCGACCGAGGACAAGTACCTCAAGACCCGCTCCGAGCTGATCGACACCATGACCATGCTGCTGGGCGGGCGCACCGCCGAGGAGCTGGTGTTCGGTGAGCCCACCACCGGCGCCAGCGACGACATCGAGCGCTGCACCGAGATCGCCCGGGCCATGGTCACCACGTACGGCATGAGCGACCGGCTCGGCCCGCAGCAGCTGGGCAGCAAGTCGGGCGAGGTGTTCCTCGGCAAGGACTACGGCCACGAGGCCACGTACTCCGACGAGATCGCCGGCCTGATCGACGAGGAGGTGCGCCGGCTCGTCGACCACGCCCACGACCGGGCCCGGTTCATCCTCGTGACCCACCGGGGCATCCTCGACCGGCTGGCGGCGTCGCTGGTCGACAAGGAGACGCTCGACGACGGCGACCTGGCCGAGGTGTTCGGCGACGTCGACAAGGGCGCCGGCATCGAGGACGTGCCCCTGTCCGACCTCGAGCGGCCCCGCCAGATCGTGTCCCGCCGCGAGCCGACCGAGGTCACGGTGGCCGAGGCGGCCCGGCCCGAGGCCCGGCCGGTGCCGAGCGCGCCGCCCGAGCCCGCGTGGCGGCGGATGCTGCGGCGCTGGGGCATGCACCCGCGGCCATCGGGTACGTGAGCTCGCTGCGGAGCGTGGAGCCAAGTGAGCGAGCGAACCGTGAGCACCGTGCGTTGCTCGGCCCGGAGGGCCGATCACTCATTGCGCGCAGCCGGACGGGTGCGCCAATGAGCGACGAGTGGCCGAGCCGGGAGTTCCCGCCCATCGACACGCCGATGGACCTGGACCGCATCGCCAAGGCGGTGCGGGGCATCCTCGAGGCGATCGGCGAGGACCCCGACCGCGACGGCCTGCGGGACACGCCCGAGCGGGTGGCCCGGATGTACGCCGAGACCTGCTCGGGACTGCACGAGGAGGTCGACACCCACCTGGCGGTGACGTTCGAGGCCGGCCACGACGAGATGGTCATGGTGCGGGACATCGCCGTCTACTCGCTGTGCGAGCACCACATCATCCCGTTCATCGGCAAGGCCCACGTGGCCTACATCCCGGGGCGGGACGGCCGCATCACGGGCCTGTCCAAGCTGGCCCGCCTGGTCGACGCGTTCGCCCGGCGCCCGCAGGTCCAGGAGCGTCTCACCGCCCAGGTGGCCGACGAGATCGACCGCACGCTCCAACCCCGGGGGGTCATGGTGGTGGTCGAGGCCGAGCACCTGTGCATGACGATGCGGGGTGTCCGCAAGCCGGGCTCGACGACGGTCACATCGGCCGTCCGCGGCCTGTTCCGCACCAGCGTGGCCACCCGCGAGGAGGCGATGCGCTTCATCATCGGCCAGCGCTGAGAGCGGCCCAGGCGCCCCACCCAACGTGAGGCTGCGAGCGCGCTGAGAGCCGCGGGCGTTCGAAGTGCGCGACATAGGATGCGACCTGTGCAGGTCATGGGTGTCGTGAACGTGACCCCCGACTCCTTCTCGGACGGGGGCCGCTACCTCGACGCGGCGGCCGCGCTCGCCCACGCCCGCCGGCTGGTGGCCGAGGGGGCGGACTGGATCGACGTCGGGGGCGAGTCGACCCGGCCGCGAGCCGAGCCCGTGCCCGAGGCCGAGGAGCTGCGCCGGGTCCTGCCGGTGGTCGAGGCGCTGGCCGCCGACGGTGTGGCCGTGTCCATCGACACCCGCAAGTCCGAGGTCGCCGGGGCCGCCGTGGCCGCGGGCGCCCGGATGGTCAACGACGTCACCGCCCGCCTCGCACCCGTGGCCGCCGCCACCGGCGCCGCCTTCGTCGCCGTGCACATGCAGGGCGACCCCGCCACGATGCAGGACGAGCCCCGCTACGACGACGTCGTGGCCGAGGTGCGGGACTACCTGGTGGCCCGGGCCGAGGCCGCCACCGCGGCGGGCGTGCCCGAGGTCTGGATCGACCCGGGCATCGGGTTCGGCAAGACGCTCGACCACAACCTCGCCCTGCTCGCCCACCTGGACGCCCTGGTGGCGACGGGCTACCCGGTGCTGATCGGCACCAGCCGCAAGGCGATGCTGGGCACGCTCGCCGCCCGGGCCGAGCCCGGCGGCGCCGGCAGCGTTCCCCCGCCGGCCGACCGGCTGGAGGGGTCGCTGGCCACCGCGGTGTGGGCGCAGCTCGCCGGGGCGGCCATGGTGCGGGTCCACGACGTGGCCGCCAGCCGGCGGGCCCGGGACGCGGTCGAGGTCGTGGCGGCCCGGGCCGCGTAGTGCAACGAGGAAGAGGGAGCAGAGTCGTGCCACCGATGAAGGGCAAGTGGGCCCAGGGCATCACCCCGCGCAACTTCGTGTGGGTGCTCAAGGATCGCTTGGCCGTGTGCGAGCGCCCCGGTGGCTACGGGCAGAACCACCGCCGGGTCCGCCGCCAGGAGGAGATCATCTGGATCCGTGAGCAGGGGTTCACCCACGTCATCTCCCTCATCGCCGCCGCCCACAACCTGCACAACTACGAGGAGCTGGGCGTCCCCTGGCTGCACCGCCCCCAGGGCCCCCACGACGACCCGGTGGCGTTCCAGCAGAGCCTGTACACCGAGCTGCGCCAGCTGCTCGCCGACGGCGAGAAGCTCCTCCTGCACCAGGAGGAGGTCGGCGACCGGCTGTGTGGCCTGGTGGCGGGCTACCTGCTGTGGGCCGGCCTCGTGCCCTACGGCCCCCAGGCCATCTCGGTCACTGAGCGGCTGACCGGCCGGCAGCTGGGCCCGCTCGGCCGCGAGCTGGTGGCCATGGCCGACGAGCTGCGCGACCCGGCGGCCGAGTGAACGACCGCATCGAGCTGCGTGGCCTGCGGGTGGTGGCGCGGGTCGGGGTGCTCCCGCACGAGCAGGCCGCCGACCAGCCGCTGGAGGTCGACATCGACCTCGACGTGGACCTGGCGCCCGCCGGGGTCAGCGACGCCCTCACCGACACCGTCGACTACGGCGCCGTGCTGGACGCGGTGGCGGGCGCGCTGCGGTCCGGCCACGTCGACCTTCTGGAGAGCCTGGCCGCGCGGACGGTCGCCGCCGTCTTCGCCGTCGACGACCGCATCGCCACGGTCGACCTGGCCGTGCGCAAGCTGCGCCCGCCGGTGCCCCACGACCTGGCCAGCACGGGCGTCCACATCGTCCGCCGGCGGGAGCAGGTCGGGCCGTGACCGACGGCCGGGCGCCCCGCGCCTACCTGGGTCTGGGATCCAACCTGGGCGACCGCCTGCGCTACCTGCGCGACGCGGTGGCCACGCTGTCCGAGGTCGGACGGACCCGGGTGTCGTCGGTGTACGAGACCGCGCCGGTCGGCGGGCCGGAGGACCAGGGCCCGTACCTCAACCTGGCCGTCGAGCTGCGCACCGACCGCACCCCCCGCGACCTGCTAGGCGTGTGCCACCGGCTGGAGGCGGCCGCCGGCCGGGTCCGGGACGTGCGCTGGGGCCCGCGCACCCTCGACGTGGACGTGCTGTGGGTCGAGGGCGCGACCGTGGCCGAGCCGGACCTGGAGGTCCCCCACCCCCGCATGTGGGAGCGCCGATTCGTGATGGCGCCGCTCCACGAGCTGGCCCCCGACCTGTTCGAGCGGGCCGCGGTGGACGCGTCCGAGGGCTACGTCGAGCCGGTCGGCGCGCTGGACTCCCTCCAGGGGACGTGAGCGAGCGGCGGGTCCGGATCGTCGGCCGGGGGCGGGCCGGTCAGTCGCTGGCGCGGGCGCTGGCGGACGCGGGGTGGGACGTGCTGCCCGTGCTGGGCCGGCTCGACGACGTGGAGGGCGCGGCCGACGGTGTCGACCTCGTCGTGCTGGCCACGCCGGACGCGGTCATCGCAGACGTGGCCCGCCGGGTGCGGCCCCGCGACGGCGTGGTGATCGCCCACCTGTCCGGCTCGGCCGGGCTCGACGTGCTGGCGCCCCACGAGCGCCGGGCGGCCGTCCACCCGCTGATGGCGCTGCCCACGGCCGAGGTGGGCGCCCGCCGCCTGCCGGGCGGCTGGTTCGCGGTGGCCGGCGACCCGCTGGCCGGCGAGGTGGTCGAGGCGATGGGCGGCCGGGCGTTCGAGGTCGCGGACGCCGACCGTCCCGCCTACCACGCCGCCGCCGTGGTCGCCTCCAACCACCTGGTGGCCCTGCTCGGCCAGGTCGAGCGCCTGGCGGAGGCCGTCGGGGTCCCGTTCGAGGCCTACCTTGCGCTGGTGGCCGCCACGCTCGACAACGTCCGCGACCTGGGACCCGGGGCCGCGCTGACCGGACCCGCCGCCCGCGGCGACGAGGACACCATCCGCGCCCACCTGGCCGCCCTGCCGCCCGACGAGCGCGAGGCCTATGCCGCGCTGGCCGACGCCGCCCGCCGCCTGGCCGCCGACCACCGGGCCCGGGGGAACACGTGAAGTCCATCGCCACCATCCCCGAGCTGCGCGCCGCGCTCGACGACGCCCGGGCCGAGGGCCGCACGGTCGGGCTCGTGCCGACCATGGGCTACCTGCACGAGGGGCACGCCTCGCTCATGCGGGCGGCCCGGGCCGCGACCGACGTCGTGGTCGCCTCGGTGTTCGTGAACCCGCTCCAGTTCGGGGCGGGCGAGGACCTCGACGCCTACCCGCGGGACCTCGGCCGCGACACCGCCCTGGCCGCCGAGGTCGGCGTCGACCTGCTGTTCGTGCCGCCGGTCGAGGAGATGTACCCGGAGCCGGTCCTCACCACCGTGTCGGTGGCCGGGGTGTCGGCCCCGTTGGAGGGCGCGTCCCGGCCCACGCACTTCGCCGGGGTGGCGACGGTGGTGGCCAAGCTGTTCTCGATCGTGGGACCGTGCCGCGCCTACTTCGGGGCCAAGGACTGGCAGCAGATCGCCGTCGTGCGGCGCATGGCCCGCGACCTGTCGATGCCGGTCGAGGTCGTGGCGTGCCCGACCCTGCGGGAGCCCGACGGCCTGGCCATGTCCTCCCGCAACGTGTACCTGACCCCGGAAGAGCGGGCTGCCGCGCCCGTCGTCCACACCGCGCTGCGGGCCGGGGCGGCCGCCGTCGGTGCGGGGGAGCGGGACCCCGCGGCCGTCCGTGACCTGATGGCAGGCATCATCGAGGCCGAGCCCCTGGCGAGATTGGACTATGCCGAAGTGGTCGACGCAGACTCGTTCGCGGTCCCCGATCCGCTCACCGGGAATCTCAGGCTCCTCGCGGCGGTTCGTTTCGGACGGGCAAGACTGATCGACAACGTGGGGGTGACCGTGTGACGGCACCCACCCAGGAGGTCCCGCCGACGTGCGCCGCCGCATGCTCAAGTCCAAGATCCACCGTGCCGTCGTGACCGACGCCCACCTGCACTACGTGGGGTCGGTGACCATCGATCCCGACCTGCTCGAGGCCGCGGACATCCTCGAGCACGAGCAGGTGGCGATCGTCGACATCGACAACGGCGCCCGGTTGGAGACCTACGCCATCGCCGGCCTCCGCGGCTCGGGTGACCTGTGCCTGAACGGCGCGGCCGCCCGGCTCGTGTCCCCGGGCGACCGGGTCATCGTCATCTCCTACGCCGACTACGACGATGCCGAGCTGGACGGCTACGCGCCCCGGGTCGTCCACGTCGACACGGCGAACCGCCAGATCGACGCGGTCACGGCCGAGCTGCTGGCCGCGCGGCAGCCGGGCCCGGCGCCGCACCGCTACGTCGAGGTCCCGGCCAGCTGAGCAACCCCGTGGCTGAGCTCGACCTGCTGGTCCTGGGATCCGGCGTCGCCGGGCTGTCGGCCGCGGTCCGGGCCGCCGAGCTGGCCGGCCTGCGGGTCGGGGTCCTGACCAAGGCGGAGCTGCACCAGGCCACGACCCGCTGGGCCCAGGGCGGGGTGGCGGCCGTGCTGACGGACGACCCCGACTCGACCGACCTCCACCTCGCCGACACGCTGACCGCGGGCGCCGGCCTGTGCGACGCCGACGCGGTGCGGGTGCTGGTCGACGAGGGGCCGGACCGGGTCCACGAGCTGATCGCCATGGGCGCCATCTTCGACCGGGACGCCGCCGGCGAGCTGCTGCTGGCCCGGGAGGGCGGGCACTCCCACGCCCGGGTCGTCCACGCCGGTGGGGCCGCCACCGGCATCGAGGTCGAGCGGGCGCTGGTGGCCGCGGTGCAGCGGACCGCGGCGGCCATCTACGAGCACTGGTTCGCCCTCGACCTGCTGGTCGACGCCGGGCGCTGCGCCGGGGTCGTGGCGCTGAGCCCGGCGGCGGACCGGGTCGAGGTCTTGGCCCGCCACGTGCTGGTCGCCACCGGCGGCGC
>DASRJM010000081.1:0-3937 GCA_035649475.1 Acidimicrobiales bacterium | reverse complement strand
GATGGGCACCGCCATGCACGCGCCGATGGCCGCCAGCAGCCACGCCTTGCCCCCGGCCGAGCGGGCCAGCGTGCGCGGGGCGACCCCGGCCACGGCGAGGACGTCGCGCTCGTCCCGGGACTCGGCGGCGGCCAGGGCCAGTCCGGCCCCCACCGCCAGGACGGCGAAGGCCAGCGCCACGGCCGCCAGGATCAGCTCGACCTGCACCGGCGAAGCGCCGTCGTCCGGCCACGCGGTGGTCACGCTCCGCTCGGTGGCGGGGCCGTCGAACTGCCAGTCGTCGCGGAATGTCTCGACCGCATCGAGCTGGCGCGCGGACAGCGCGTGGCCGGCGATGTAGGCGACTGCCGCGTCGTGCGGCTCGACGCCGATCTCGTCGACGAGCGTGGGGCGTATGAGCACGCCGGGCTGCGGGCCGAGGCTCAGGTCGCTGGGCACGATCGCCACCTCGTGCCGGCGGCCGTCGGGCAGCGTGGCCCACGGGGGCGGGTCTCCGGCCGCATCGAGGATGACCAGGCCGCTCTGCGCCACGGCGCGGCGTATGTCGGAACTGAAGCCGAGCCCGTCGAGCACCGCGTCGTCGGCCACCAGCGGCACAGGGAGGTCGGGCCAGTCTCCCTGGTCTCCGGCCGTGCGGAGCATGACCTGCTGGGCGTCGGGCAGGATGCGACCCAGCTCGGCCCGCGCCGCGGCATCGGGCGGGTCGTAGACGCTGGTGGCCTTCCCGGCGGACTGGTCGAACGTGCGGGTCTCCGTGGCCAGCACGATGCGCTCCGAGGGCTGGGGCTGAGCGGCCTGGCCCGCCGCGGCCCCGACCACCAGGGCCGTGGACGCCACGGCCAGACCACCGGCCGCCGCCACTGCGCTGACCACCGCCCCGGTGCGGGCCCGCTCGCGAGCCAGGCCGCGGGCCGCCAGGCGCCAGGCGCCGCGGCTATGTCCGGCGAGGCGTTCGAGCCGGGCCACGACCGCCGGCGCCACCGCGCAGGCCCCCAGCAGCTCCAGCACGCCGCCGAGGACGGCGACGAAAGCCCACACGTTCTGGTCGTCGCCGGTCCGGGCGCCGAGGACGGCCAGCGCCATCAGCCCGAGTCCGGCGGCGACGGCGGCCAGGCCGCTCGCCGTCACCCGGTGGCGGACCGGGCGTAGCGGGCGGCGCCCGGCCAGCGCCGCGAGGGTCGAGATGCGTGTCACGCTCCACGCGGGGATCAAAGCCGCGAGCGAGGCGGCCACCACCCCCACGATCACTGCGCCGGCCAGGTCCACGGGCCGGATGTCGTAGCGGTCGAACCGGCGCCCGATCATCTCCTCGACCGCCGTGTGGTTGGCCAGGAGCACCCCGAGCACGAGGGCGGTGCCCGCCACCGCGCCGATCAGGCCGGTGACCGTGCCCTGCAGCACCAGCGTGCTGCGCAGGAGGCGGCCGGGAGCGCCGTTGGCCGAGAGCTGGCCGAGCACGACCAGCTGGCGGCGGGCACCGGCGGCGAAGGCGGCCGCGATCACGATGCCGGTGACCGTCAGGACAATGGCACCGAACAGGTAAGTCCAGATCACGACCACGTCCGACATCCCCTCGGCGTCCTCGATGAAGTCGCCGCGCACCTGGACCCCCGGCCGCCCTCGCAGTCGTTCGCTGGCCGCCGCGTCGGGCAGGTCGACGTAGGCGCGGGCGGTGGGCGGGTGCTGGGGGTCGGCGTCGAGCAGCGCCCCGCCCGGGACGGTCAGCGCCAAAGGCGCCCCCAGGCGGCCGGGCATCTCGGCGAGACCCACGACGGCCAGGCGGAGCGGGGTGGGTCGCTCGATGACCAGGCGGTCCCCGACCTCGACCCCGAGATCCCCGGCCAGACCGGGGGCCAGCGCCACCTCGTCCCCGCGGGTGGGGAAGCGTCCGGCGACGAGATCGGCCAGCCCGTCCATGAGCGGGTCGGCGGCCGGGAAGCCTCGGGCCTCCATGGTGGCATGGACGCCCCCGGTCGCCCGCACCCGGAGGGCGGCGTCCCGGACGATGACGGAGCGGGCGCCTGGCGGCAGGCCCGGCGGGTCGACGCCGCCGGCAGCGTCCATGACCGCGTCCACGTCGCCGAAGTCCTGCTGCCAGGCCTCGTCCTGGTTCACGTCGTCGGTGCGGAGCAGGACGATCGAGAGCACCATCAACGCCACCGGCGCGCCCACGAGCACCGCCACCAGCGCGGTGCGGCCGGGGCGACGGCGAACCTCGCGGCGGGCCAGCCGCACGCCTACCCGCAGCTCGCTCATGTCGGGGCGCCCAACGGCTCCGGCGGCTCGAACTGCAGATCGGTGGCCGAGGACTGGTCGACTATCCGCCCGTCGCGCAGGAACACCACCCGGTCGGCCCAGGAGGCGTAGCGGGGCTCGTGGGTGACGAGCAGGACCGCGGCGCCGTCGCGGGCCGGCAACCCGGCGAGCAGCTCGATGACCTGATCGCCGGTCACCGTATCCAGGGCGCCCGTCGGCTCGTCGGCCAGGATCAGGCGGCGCCGGCCGGCCAGGGCGCGGGCCACAGCGATGCGCTGCTGCTGGCCGCCGGAGAAGTCGTCGGGAAAGCGGTCCAGGTGCTGGGTGAGGCCGACGGAGGCCAGCGCTTCGCGCGCCTGGGCCCTCGCGTCGCGGGTGCGGACGCCCTCCAGCTCGAGGGGCAACATCACGTTCTCCAGGGCGGTGAGTGTGACCACGAGGTTCAGGCGCTGGAAGACGTAGCCGACCTCGGTGCGGCGCAGGGCCGCCCGCTGGGCCGGCGGCATGAGGGGCACGTCCAGCCCGGCCACGCGCACCCGGCCCGCGGTGGGATCCTCGAGCCCGCCCGCCAGGTGCAGGAGCGTGGACTTGCCGCAGCCCGACGGGCCCATCACCGCCACCAGCTCGCCGGGGGCGACGGTGAGCGAGACGTCGGTGAGAGCCCGCACTTCCGTGGCCCCGGACCCGAAGCGCTTGACGACGTCGACCATCTCCAGGGCGGGCGCCCCGTCGCGGTCGGGACCGACACGGATGTCCATCACAGAGTGCCTCCGTCTTGAGTGGTGCGCAGGATGCGGGACTCGCACAGGTCGAGCCAGCGCAGGTCGGCCTCGGCCCGGACCGCCAGGGCGTCGGCCACGAGCGCCTCGGCCAGCGGCGCGCCGTCGCCGGCGGGGTGGGCTCGCCGGTGGCGTTGCAGCAGCCGGGTGAGGGCGGTGCGCTGGCGGGTGACGACAGCCAGTGCGTGCTCGGGGCCGTGGACGATGGCGAGGAGCACCTTGAGCTGCAGCTCGTCGCGCGGCGGCGGCTCGTCGGACGGGGTCATCTGCCACCACGCTCCCAGTGCCTCCTCACCCCCCGGGGTGAGGGAGTAGCGCTTCTGCTCGCCGCCGGCGTCGACCGCGACGAGGCCGTCACGCTGCAGCCGGTCGAGCGTCGTGTACACCTGCCCGATGTTGAGCGGCCACACGCCGCCCGTGGCCGACTCGAAGGCCGTCTTCAGCTGGTAGCCGTACCGCGGCTCCTCGGCGATCAGGGCCATCAATCCCTCGCGCACGGCCATAGATACGCAGTATGCATATCTAGTATGCATTTGGCAAGCCGTTCCGCGGCCGATGTCCGTTCCGGTCGCTACCGTCTCGCCATGATTCGTTGGGGGATCGCAGGCCCGGGCGGGATCGCCGCCCGCTTCGCCGGGGCCATGACGCGGGTCGACGGCGGGCAGATCGTGGCGGTGGCGTCGCGCTCGGCCGAAAGGGCGGCCGCCTTCGCCGACCGGTTCGACGTCACCGCCCGCTACGACGACTACCGGGCCCTGGCCGACGACCCCACGGTGGACGCCGTGTACGTCGCGACCCCCCACGCCCGTCACGAGGCGGACACGCTGGGATACCTCGGGGCCGGCAAGCACGTGCTGTGCGAGAAGCCGGCGGCGCTGAACGCCACCCAGGCCCGGCGCATG
>DASRJM010000080.1:0-2945 GCA_035649475.1 Acidimicrobiales bacterium | reverse complement strand
GTCGCGCAGGATGCCGCCCGTCTCGCCGAGGGGGTTGGCGAAGAACTCGGGCCTGAGGGCGCCGTCGGCGTCGAGGATACCGAGAGCCACGGCGAGGTCGTGGACCTCGGGACCGATGTCGGTCACCGCCATGGCCCTTCATAGGGCGAACAAGAGGGTCACGTCAACCCCTTTGGAGCAATCATCACCCTTGGCATGAACCGCACGGTAGCCGTATATTCGGGCGCAAGCTGCCGCCGGCGGGGAGGCCGAGCTTCTCCTTGACGTATCCGATCTCAGCAGGTGACGAGGCGCCCGGCCCCCAGCCCGAGCTCGTTGTGGTGGCCCATCCCGAGGCGCAGCTGCGGCTGCACGGCACCCGCGTCCAGAGCGCCGCGGCGTCCGCGGCTCCGCTCGAACAGGCCCTGGCCGAGACCGGGGCCCGCGCCCGCCCGCTCTTCGGGCCGAGCGAGGAGCGGGTCCGCGCCGAGCTCGACGAGTCCCCATGGGAGCTGCCCGACCTGTCGCTCTACTACCATGTGAGCGTGGCGGCCGACCACGAGGCCGTGGCGGCCCGCCTCAACCAGGAGGAGAGCATCGCCGGTGCCTACCTCAAGGCGCCGGTGGGCATCGACGAGGGGCCGCTGGCCGCCTCGGTGCCCGCCGACGCCGACGCCCCTCCGGTCGCGCTCTCGCCCAACTTCGACCAGGGGCATCTCGACGCCGCCCCGGGCGGGGTCGGTGCCCGCACGGCGTGGGAGCAGCCGGGCGGTGACGGCACCGGGGTCCAGGTGGTGGTGGTCGGCGGAGCGTGGCGGCTCACCCACGAGGACCTGGCCGGCAACCTGGGCGGGATCATCGGCGGGCAGCCGATCGACGCCCTCAGCTTCCGCAACCACGGCACGGCCGTCCTCGGCCTCGTGCGGGCCGCGCGCAACGACCGCGGGGTCACCGGCGTCGCCCCGGCCTGCCAGGCCCGCCTGGTGGCCACCTTCGGCCTGGGCACGGCCCGCGCCATCCGCCACGCCGCCGACGCGCTGCCCGCCGGCGGCATCCTCCTGATCGAGTGGCAGCGGCCGGGGCCTGGCGCGACCGGGGTCGGATCGGCGGGCTTCCTGCCCCTCGAGTGGTGGCCCGACGACTTCGCGGCCATCGCCTACGCGACCGCCAGGGGCGTGATCGTGGTCGAGCCGGCGGGCAACGGGTCGGTCTCGCTGGACGACCCGCGCTACGACACCCCAGCGCCCGGGTTCCCCGCCACCTGGAAGAACCCGTTCGACCGGAGCCAGGCCGACTGCGGGGCGATCCTGGTCGGGGCCGGCGCCCCGCCCCCGGGGACGCATGGCCACGACCGGGGTCCGGACGCGTCCCGCCTGGCCTTCTCCAACGTGGGCACCGCCCTCGACGCCCAGGGCTGGGGGGCCGAGCTGACCACGCTAGCCTACGGCGACCTGCAGGGCGGTTCCAGCGAGGACGTCTGGTACACCGACAGCTTCGGCGGCACCTCCGGGGCGGCCGCCATGGTCGCCGGCGTCGCCGCCTCGCTGCAGGGCCTGCAGCTGGCCGGGGCCAAGCGACCGCCGCTGACGCCGGCCGACGTCCGGCGCCTGCTCCGCGAGTCGGGCACCCCTCAGAAGGACCGCCCCGAGGCGCCCGCGGCCTCGCACCGCATCGGCTCCCGGCCCGACCTGCTGGCGCTGCAGGCGCTGCTGGTGGCCACCAAGGACGAGTCCAAGGACGGCAAGGACAGCAAAGACAGCAAGGACGGCAAAGACCAGAAAGACTTCAAAGACGACAAAGAAGCGCCAGACAAGGCGGAGAAAGACACGAAGGACGATAGCGACAATAAGTCAGATAAGGACGACAAGGACGACCTCGACCACAAGCTCCTGCCCAAAGAGACCGACAAGGTCGCGCCGATCGAGAACGTCCCCTCCCCGACCCCAGAGACCGACCAGCAGGCTGCGCGGCCGCCGGTCGTGTCCGACGAGCCGGTGCGCCACTTCATCGCCGAGGCCCTCCGCCCCCAGCTCTCCGCGAGCTACCTGTCACGGGAGCCCGACTTCCGGGGCCGCGACCCCGCCGAGGTCGCCGACGCCCTGCGGCCGCCGGACGCGGTGCCGGCCGGGGTGGAGGCCGCCGACCGCGCGTGACCGTGATGTGGCTGGTGCTCGCCCAGGATAACGACGTCGAGGCGCGGTGGATCGCGGCGGGCCTGCGGGCGCGGTCCACCCGGCCGGTAGCCTTGGTCACCGCCGCAATGCTCGTCCACGACTGCCGGTGGGAGCACCGGGTGGGTGCCGCCGGTGCGTCCTCCCGGCTGGTGCTGGGCGACGGCACGGTGCTCGACCCGACCACGGTCGACGGCGTCGTCAACCGGCTGTGCTGGCTGGGGGCGGACGGCTTCGCGGGTGCCTCGGCCCGCGACCGTGAGTACGCGACCGGCGAGCTCAACGCCCTTGGCCTCAGCTGGCTGACGAGCCTTGGCGGCCGGGTCGTGAACCGGCCGGCCGGCAACGGGCTGGCCGGGTCGTGGCGCCGGATGGCCGAGTGGCGCGGTCTGGCCCGCGGGGTCGGCCTGCCCGCCGTGCCCTACGACAGCGACCAGCCCGAGATGGCGACCGGCGGGACCGATCGCGTCGTCCTGGTCCTCGACGGGGAGGTGATCGAGGGCGGCGGGCCGGCGGCGCCCGGGCCCGGCCTGACGCCGGCCGACCGGGGAGCCCTGGTCGCGCTTCAGCGCGCCTCCGGCCTCGATCTTCTCGACGTCCACCTCGGCGCCGGCGAGCGCCTGGCCCTGCGCTCGGCGTCGTTCCTGCCCGCCATGAGCCGGTTCGGCGACGCGGGTCTCGATGCGCTGCAGCGGGCGCTGACGCGCCGGGGGGCCGGACGATGATCGTGCTGGCCGGCATCCCGAGCGAGCCGCCGCTGGCCCGGGTGGCGGACGAGCTCAGTGGGCGGGGCCT
>DASRJM010000079.1:0-27210 GCA_035649475.1 Acidimicrobiales bacterium | reverse complement strand
CCCTGCTGGTGTGGGAGCAGCTGTGGGCCGAGCGGATCGTCGACGCCATCCGGAACGCGGGTGGGCAGCTGGTGGCCGGCGAACGCATACCGGCCGACGTGGTCGAGGCCGTCCGAGCGGCGGTGTAGGGAGGAACGGACGGGTGTTGATGCGACGAGGCATGAGGATGGGACGACCCGGCGTCATCGGCATGGCAGCCCGCACGGCGGTGGTCGCGGGCACGGCCACGGCCGTGTCGGGCCGCGTGGCCAGGCGGCAGCAGTCGAAGTACCAGCAGGAAGCGGAGGCCGAGGCCTACCCGGCGCAGGCCGCGCCCCCGCCACCCCCTCCCGCCCCCGCGCCGGCCGGCGAGGACGCGGTCATCACCCAGCTCCAGCAGCTGGCCGACCTCAAGAACCAGGGCGTCCTCACCGAGGCCGAGTTCGAGGCGCAGAAGGCCCGCATCCTCGGCACCTGACGAGCGTCACGGTCTGCCGGACCCGCCGTTGCCCGACCACGACCTCCACGCCTGGTAGCCGCCGTCGAGGTCGGTGGCGCGGGTCAGGCCCAGGGAGCGCAGCACCGCCGCCGCCAGGCTGGAGGCGTAACCCTCGTCGCAGAACAGCACGATCGGCTGATCCGGCCCAGTGACGCCGGGCAGGCGGTGGGGGCTGGTCGGGTCGAGGCGCCACTCCAGGACATTGCGGTCGATCACCACCGCGCCGGGCATCTCGCCGTCGCGGGCCCGCAGCTCGACGGGGCGGATGTCGACGACCAGGCCGCCGCCCGCCCACACGGCGGCGAGCCCCGCGGGCCCCGGCCGCGGCGAGATCGCGGCCCGGGCTTGCGCGAGCAGCGCATCCACCCGGGCGCCGGCGCCCACGGGGCCGCCGGCGCCGGTCACGGGCGGTCCCGGCGGCGAGCCGGGTGGAGGGCGTAGGTGCCGGCGGACGGGCCGAGGGCCGGGCGCTCCGGCACGATCGTGGCCGTCTCCATCGGGAGGAGCGTCGTGGGGTCGTAGTAGGTCATCGTGGTGAGCCCGGGCGAGTAGACGTGCAGGCTGGTGGCCGTCGTGTCGGATCGGTTCACGACGTCGTGCACCGTACCGACCGCGAGGTCGCGCACCCGACCGGGCCCCAGCGCCCGCTCGACCGCATCGCCGCCGCCCCGGCAGGGCAGCACCTCGGTCAGCTCGCCCTCGGTTACGACGAAGGCGCCGGCCGACGGTCCGTGGTCGTGGACCCGCACGCCCTGGCCCCGGGCCCAACCGATCAGCCACACCTCGTACGCCTCGGTCGCCAGCAGCCGCACCGGATGCCGGCCGTCCGGGTCGTGCCGCACCAGCCCCCGCCAGAGGTCGCACGCCGCGGCCAGCCCGCCGACGATGTCGGCGAGCACGGGCGCAGGCAGCGGCGTGACGGACGGGGTGGCGGTCAGCATCGGGGTCTCCGTGGGGAGCAGGGCAGGCAGGGGATGAACGCGACGGGAGGGGCGGGCGGCCGGCGGGCGTCGGAGGGGGCGGCGCCCGCCGGCCGCGCGGGGGGTGCCGTCAGGCGGGCCGGTCGCCCCGCAGGGTCACGCGGTGCATGACCCGGTCGGCGTCGCCGTAGTCGAGCGTGGCATAGTGCATGGTCGCCCGGTTGTCCCAGAAGGCGACGTCCCCGGCCCGCCAGCGGTGGCGCACGGTCACCTCGGGCAAGGTCATGTGGGCGTAGAGCACATCGAGGAGTGCCGCGCCGTCCCGCTCGGGCAGGCCGGCGACGTGGGACGTGAACTGGGGGTTGACGAACAGGGACCGCCGGAGGGTCTCGGGGTGGGTGCGCACGACCGGGTGCCCGACCGGGTCGAGGTCCCGATAGTCCTCGCCGTCCCAGCGGATCGGCCGGCCCGCGGCGAGGAAGCCCCCGAAGACCCGCCGCCCGTCGTGGACGGCGGTCAGCCCGTCGACCAGCCGCCGCACCGGCTCTTCCAGCCGCTCGTAGGCGGCCTGGGTGTCGGCCCACAGCGTGTCGCCCCCGGCCTCCGGCACCACCTGGGCGGACAGGATCGACCCGGCCGGCGGCGTGGGCATGAACGTCACGTCGGTGTGCCAGCCGGCCTCCCGTGACCGGGCCCGGGTGGGCGCGTACTCGCGGCTGGCGCGCATCCGCCGGCTGTCGAGCACCAGGATCTCCGGGAGGGCGGGCAGCGGGCCCGGCACCACCGGGTGGGCCGGCGTGAGCGAGCCGAACCGGCGGGCCAGCGCCACCTGCTCCTCCGGCAGCAGGAACTGGTCGCGGAAGAACAGGACCTTGTAGCCCAGCCACAGCGCGCGCAGCTCGGCCACCGTGGCGTCGTCGAGCCGCCGGCCGAGGTCGACGCCGCTGATCTCGGCCCCGAGCGTCCCGGTCAGCGGGCGCACGGTCAGCTCGGTGGTCCGGTCGGTGGTCGCGGTGAGCACGGCGGCGGCCTCCAGTACAAATCCGATCACTTGAGTCAGGATTTCTACCGGCGACTGGGCCGAACCGCAACCTAAAGATGACTTTTTCGATCACAATTACCAAAAAGCCTTGCATCGACGCCAAGGCCGCGTGTAGATATCCGACTATGTCCATCGGAATAGCTAGGAAGTCCGCGGTCCTGGGGCTCGCCCTCCTGCTCACGGCCGCGGCCTGCGGGGGCGACGACGACACCTCGACCGGCGACGCGGCGGGAGCCGACACCACCGCGCAGCAGGAGCCGAGCGGTTCGCTCAAGCTCGGCTACTTCCCCAACGTGACCCACGCCCCGGCCATCATCGGGGTCGAGGAGGGGATCTTCGCCGAGACGCTCGGCGACGCCAGCCTCGAGACCTTCACGTTCAACTCCGGCACCGAGGCCAGCGAGGCCCTGCTCTCGGAATCCATCGACGCCACGTTCATCGGGCCCAACCCGGCCATCAACGCATTCGCCGAGTCGGGCGGTGAGGTCACCCTGGTGGCCGGCACCACGTCAGGCGGCGCCTCGCTGGTCGTGGCGCAGGACATCGACTCGGCCGAGGACCTGGTCGGCGCGACGCTCGCCACCCCGTCGCTCGGCAACACCCAGGACGTCGCCCTGCGGGCCTGGCTGGCCGACGAGGGCATCGAGACCGACGTGACCGGCGGCGGCGAGGTCACCATCACGCCGCAGGAGAACGCCGACACCCTGACCACGTTCCAGTCCGGCGACATCCAGGGCGCCTGGGTCCCCGAGCCGTGGGCCACCCGCCTCATCAACGAGGGCGGCGGCAAGGTGCTGGTGAACGAGTCGGACCTGTGGACCGACACCGACGGCCGGTTCGTCACCACCCACCTGCTGGTGCGGAGCGACTACCTGGAGGAGAACCCGGCCAACGTGAAGGCGCTCGTCAAGGGCCTGCTCGACGCCATCGACGAGGCCAACGGTGACGCCGCCCGGGCCCAGACCGTGACCAACGACGGCATCGAGAAGATCACCACCAAGCGCCTCGGCGACGACGTCATCGCCAGCGCCTGGGAGAACCTCGAGTTCACCTTTGACCCGGTCGCAGCCTCGCTCCAGAAGTCGGCCGACGACGCGATCGAGGTCGGCCTGCTCGATCCGGTCGAGCTGGACGGGATCTACGACCTGACGATCCTCAACGAGCTGCTCGCCGAGCGGGGCGAGGAGGAGGTCCAGGGCCTGTGAGCACCCACCCACCCACCACGATCGTGGACGCGCCCGATCCCCCGGCTCCCCCGGGGGGTCGGGCCAGTCCACCGGCGGTCGAGGTGCGGGGGGCGACGAAGGTCTTCGGCGGCGGCCGCTCTGCGGTCGCCGCCCTCGACCGCGTCGACCTGGAAGTCGCCGAGGGCGAGCTGGTGTGCGTCGTCGGCGCGTCCGGGTGCGGCAAGTCGACCCTGCTCAACCTCCTCGCCGGCCTGGACGAGCCGACGGCCGGCGAGGTGCGCGTCCAGGGGCGCACCGCGCTGATGTTCCAGGACTCCGCCCTGTTCCCGTGGCTGACGGTGGCCGGGAACGTCGACCTCGCGCTCAAGCTCCGCAAGGTCCCCAAGGCCGAGCGCCGCGACCGGGTGCGGTCGCTGCTCGAGACCGTGCGCCTGGAGCAGTTCGCGACCCGCCGCCCCCATGAGCTGTCGGGCGGCATGCGCCAGCGGGTCGCCCTGGCCCGGGCCTTCGCCCAGGACGCCGACGTGCTGTTGATGGACGAGCCGTTCGGTGCCCTCGACGCCATGACCCGGGACGTGCTCCACGACGAGCTGGAGCGCCTCTACCAGGAGCGCGACCTCACGATCGTGTTCGTGACCCACAACGTCCGGGAGGCCGCCCGACTGGCCAACCGGGTCGTCGTCCTGTCCAGCCGGCCCGGCCACGTCACCGCGACCGTCGACGTCGACGCGCCGCGGCCCCGGGCGATCGAGCAGCCCGAGGTGTCGTCGATGGCGGCCCACATCACCGAGCTGTTGCGCAAGGAGGTGCGCCGCCATGCCGTCGACCACTGACGAGGCCGAGATCCTCTCCCGCCTGGACGAGGACCTCGCCGGCCTCGACGCCCTCGAGCTCGCGGCCAAGACCCAGTCGTCGCGGCTGGCCCGCGTGTGGCGGGCCACGTGGCCCAAGCTCGGCGCGATCGCCATCTTCTTCGGCATCTGGCAGCTCGTCGTGTGGTCGGGCTGGCGGCCGACCTACCTGCTGCCCCCGCCGTCAGCGGTGTTCCGCGAGCTGGGCGACATGTGGTCCGAGGGCATCCTCCAGGAGGCCGTGCTCCGGACGATGCGGATGGCGGCCATCGGCTACTCCCTCGCGGTCGTGCTGGGCACGGCCATCGGCCTGGCGGTGGCCCGCATCCGGGTGCTGCGGGCGGCGTTCGGGTCGCTCATCACGGGTCTGCAGACGATGCCGTCGGTGGCGTGGGTGCCGTGGTCGATCCTGCTGTTCCAGCTCTCCGACGCGGCCATCCTGTTCGTGACCGTCATCGGCACGACCCCGGCCGTGGCCAACGGGCTGATCAGCGGCAGCGACCAGATCTCGCCGATCCTGCTGCGGGCCGGCCGCGTGCTCGGGGCCCGGGGCCTGTCGGCCTACCGGCACGTGGTGCTGCCGGCCTCGCTCCCCGGGTTCGTGGGCGGGCTCAAGCAGGGCTGGGCCTTCGCCTGGCGCAGCCTGATGGCCGGCGAGATCATCACCGTGGTGGCGGGCAAGCCCAACGTTGGCGGCCTGCTCAACATCAACCGCACGCTGTCCAACGCCGAGGGCGTGATGGCGATGATGCTGGTCATCCTCGTGCTCGGCATCCTCGTCGACTCGCTGCTGTTCGGGACGCTGGAGCGGGCGGTGGCCCGGCGCTGGGGCCTGTCGGGGCCCGTCCGGTGAGGGTCACGGCCCGGCTCTCCTACGGGCTGGGCGCCCTCGTCGACCTGGCGTCGACGGGCCGGCCGGTGAAGGGCGAGGTGCTGGCCGGGCGGCACGGGGTGTCGAAGGGTTTCCTCGAGAACATCCTGGCCGAGCTGCGGCGGGCCGGGATCGTGGCCTCCAAGCGGGGCGGGCAGGGCGGCTACTGGCTCGCCCGCCCCGCCCGCGACATCACCGTGGCCGACGTGATCCGCACGCTCGACGGGGTCAACGGGGTCGAGGCCAGCGTCAGGCACGACATCCTGCTGCCCGTGTGGCAGTCGATCTCGGACGCCACGATGAGCGCCGCGGAGGCCATCACACTGGATACGGTCGCGGCGGGAGGTGATGTCCGTCTCCCCGACATGAACCGAGATTCAACTACGGTGCTGCCATGACCGATCCGGAATCCCTCGTCGGCGAGCGCGTCGACAAGCTGCTGGCCGAGCTCGACCCCCGCGCCACCGACCCCGTCGAGTTCCGCAGCCGCCAGTACGACCTCGGCCTCGCGTGGGTGCACTTCCCCGAGGGCTACGGCGGCCTGGGCGTCAAGCCGAACCTCCAGCGCCAGGTCGACGCCCGCCTCTACGGCGCCGGCGCCCCGCTGCCCGGGGTCCGCCACTTCTTCGGCCTGGCAATGGCCGGTCCCACGATCGTCACCAACGGCTCCGAAGAGATTCGCGAGCGGCTGCTGCGGCGCACGTTCACCGGCGAGGACGCCTGGTGCCAGCTGTTCAGCGAGCCCGGCGCCGGGTCCGACCTGGCCGGGTTGGCGACCAGGGCGGTGCGCGACGGCGACGAGTGGGTCATCAACGGCCAGAAGGTGTGGAACACGCTGGCCCACATCGCCGACCGCGGCATGCTCGTGGCCCGCACCGACCCCGAGGCGCCCAAGCACAAGGGCCTCACCTACTTCGCCCTCGACATGCATGCCCCCGGCGTCGAGGTCCGGCCCCTGCGGCAGATCACCGGCGAGGCCGAGTTCAACGAGGTGTACCTGAGCGATGTGCGGGTCCCGGACGCCGACCGCATCGGCGACGCCGGCGAGGGCTGGCGGGTGTCGATGACCACGCTCATGAACGAGCGGACCAGCATCGGCGGCGGGGGAGGCGCCCCGCCCCGTGGATCCGGCGCCATCGCCGAGGCCGTGCGCATCTGGCAGGAGGAGGTGGCCGACAGGCGGCCGGCGACCCGCGACCGGCTGATGCGGCTGTGGATCGAGGCCGAGACGCTCCGGCTGACCAACATCCGGGCCGGCCAGAACCGCCGGGCCGGCAACCCCGGGCCCGAAGGCTCCATCGCCAAGCTCAAGTTCGCCGAGGTCAACATGGCGATCTACGAGCTGTGCGTCGACCTGCTCGGGGCCGACGCCCTGGTCGGCTTCGACTACGAGTTGCGGCGGGCGGAGAACCTGGGCCTGACGGGGCCGCCCGGGTCGTCCCGCAAGATGTTCCTGCGGGCCCGGGCCAACTCGATCGAGGGCGGCACCTCCGAGATCCAGCGCAACATCCTGGGCGAGCGTGTGCTCGGCCTGCCGGGCGAGCCCCGGGTGGACAAGGACCTGCCCTGGTCGCAAGTCCCTCGGTGACGCGGGCCGCGATGGGCTAGACCGCCGGTCATGCCCGTTCTCGACCTCAGCCACGACATCGCCGACGGCACGATCACGTACCCCGGCCTGCCCGGGCCGGCGATCTCGGACCACGTGTCACGGGAGGCGTCCCGCCGGCGCTACGCGCCCGGCTACGAGTTCCAGATCGGACGCATCGACATGGTGGCCAATACCGGGACGTACCTCGACACGCCGTTCCATCGGTTCCCCGACGGCCACGACCTGGCCGGCCTCGACCCGGCCCGGGTGGCGGGCGTGCCCGGCGTGGTGGTGGACGCCGCCGGCGCCCAGGAGGTCGGGGCGGGCGCGCTGGGCGGGCTCGACCTGGCCGGGCGGGCGGTGCTGGTGCGGACCGGCTGGGACCGGCACTGGGGCACCGATGCGTACGGCGACGCGGAGCGCCACCCCTACCTCGGCGTCGACGCGGCGGAGGCGCTGGTGGCTGCGGGCGCGGCGGTCGTGGGCATCGACTCGGTCAACATCGACGGCACCCGCACCGGCGAGCGGCCGATCCACACCTCCCTGCTGGGCGCGGGCATTCCGATCGTCGAGCACCTGCGTGGCCTGGACCGGATCGGCGACCGGCCGTTCCGGTTCTACGCCGTGCCGCCGGCGGTGCGGGGCATGGGCTCGTTCCCGGTGCGGGCGCTGGCGATCGTCGAGGAGTGAGCGAGCGACGCGAGCGAACCGGCCCGACGGTCCGGGCCGTCGCCGTCGCCTTCGTGGCCAACGGCCTGGGCGGGCCCAGCTTCCTGCCCCGCCTGCCCGAGCGCCAGGCGTCGCTCGGCCTGTCGGACGCGGGCCTCGGGCTCGTGCTGGTGGGCCTGGCCGGCGGTGCGATGCTGGCGAGCCCGGTCGCCGGCCGGCTCGTGGGCCGGGTCGGCAGCCGCACGGTCGTGGTGGTGGCTGCGCTCGCCCTGGGCGCCAGCCTGTGGCTTGCCGGCGCGGCGCCGAGCCCGTTGCTGCTGGCCGCCGCACTGGCGCTGATCGGCGCGGCGGACGCCGCCATGGACATCGCCATGAACGCCAACGCCGGTGCCTACGAGGCGCTCTCGGGTCGCTCGGTGATGCACCGCCTCCACGGCCTGTGGAGCGTGGGCGCGCTGGCTGGCGCCGGCGCCGCCGCGCTGGCCGCGGGCGAGGGGGTCCCGCTGACGGCCCAACTGGCGCTGACCGGCGCGGTGATCGCCGTCGCGGTGTGGATCACCCGCGGCGGCCTTGTGCCAGGGGTGCAGGCGACGGCGGCGGCCACCCCCGACGGCGGACCGGCTCCGATGCTCACCTGGGCGGGGCCGCTGGTCGTGCTGGCCGCGGCGACCGTCGGCGGCGCGGTCGTCGAGGGGGCGCCCACCGACTGGTCGGCGCTGCGCCTGGAGCGGATGGGCGCCGGCCCCGGGGTGGCCGCGCTCGGGGTCGCCGCCTTCATGGCGGGAATGCTGGCGGGGCGGGCGGCCGGCGACCACCTCACCGAGCGGTTCGGAGGTCGGGCGGTCCTGCGGGGCGGGATGGCCCTCGTCGCCGCCGGCCTGGGCCTGGGGGTGGTGGTCGACCACCCGGTGGCCTTCACCGCCGGGCTCGTGGTGGCGGGAGCCGGGGCGAGCGGGTTCTTCCCGCTGGCGTTCTCGGCTGCGGCCCGGTTGCCGGGCGTCGCCCCCGGGGCCGGCGCGGCCACGGTGTCGCTGGCGGCCCGTCTCGGGTTCCTGGCCGAGCCGCTGGCCATGGGCGGGCTGGCCGAGACGGCCGGCCTGCGCTGGGCGTTCCTGGCCGTGGCGGGAGTGGCCGCCACCCTCGCGCTCGCGGCCGCCCGGATCGTCCCGGCCGCGGCGCTGGCGCCGGTACCGGAGGCCTCCGTCGCCGACGTCCGCTCGTGCTGAGTGCGCTCAGGCGACGGTGGCGATTCCGCCGTCCACGGGGATGACGGCGCCGGTCAGGAAGGCCCCGGCCCGGGAGGCCAGGAAGATCGCGGTGCCGGCCATGTCGTCCGGCCGCCCGATGCGCTTCAGCGGGGCCGAGGCCGCGATCTGGTCGCCGAAGGCGTCGAGCGTGGCCGCCATCATCTTCGACTCGAAGGGCCCGGGGGCGATGGCGTTGACTGTGATCGACGGGGCCAGCCGCTTGGCCAGGTGCCGGGTGAGCTGGTGCACCGCGGCCTTGGACGCCGAGTACGAGTACGTCTCCAGCACCGGCACGTGGAGGCCGTCGATCGAGCCGACGTTGATCACCCGGGCGGGCTCGTCGGCCGTACCGGCCTTCTCCAGCAGCGGCACCAGGAACTTGGTGAGGTGGAACACGCCCTTCACGTTCAGGGCCAGCACCCGCTCCCAGGCGGCCTCGTCGAACTGCTCGAGCGGCGCGCCCCAGGTGGCGCCGGCGTTGTTCACCAGGATGTCGAGGCTCGGCTCCCGCTCGGCCACCGCGTCGGCCAGGCGGCGGCACTCGGCCTCGGTCGAGAGGTCGGCCGGCAGCGCCACGCACACCCCCACGTCGGACAGCTCGGCCGCCACTCGCTCGCAGACGTCGGCCTTGCGTGACGAGACGTAGACCCTGGCCCCCGCCTCGACGAAGCCCCGGGCGATCATCAGCCCGATACCCCGGGATCCCCCGGTGACGACGGCGGTCCTGCCGGCGATGGAGAAGAGATCGCTCATCCCGGCAGCTTGCCCCACCCTCCCCCGGTGCGACGAACTCGCATCGTATGCTTCCCGCACCCTTTTCAGAAACGAGGCGTTGTGGAAGCCGCGTATTACATCGTTGGAATCCTCATCACTGTCTTCATCATCTGGGCCCTCGTCGACGCAGCCACCAAGCCCACGTGGGCCTGGGAGGCGGCAGGCCAGAACAAGACGCTCATCATCGTCCTGCTCGTCGTCGGCATCTTCTGCACCATTGTGGGGCTGGTGACCGGCATCGTCTGGTTCGCCTCGATCCGGCCCAAGGTGCTGGCCGCGGCGCAGGGCGGCGGCGCAGCGCCGCCGGCCTACTGATCCGTCACCAGGTGTCGACCGCGGGCCGCTTCTTACCGGCCCGCGGCGGACGGTCATCGACGAACAGCGTGGCGACCCAGCGGCGGCTGTCCGCTGGGTCGATCACGTCGTCGATCTCGAAGTGGGTGGCCGAGTTCAGCGCCTTGCCGTGCTCGTACGCGGCCTCGACCATCGACTGGAACACGCGTTCGCGCTCCTCGGCGTCCTCGATCGCCGCCAGCTCGTTGCGGTAGCCGAGGCGGACCGCCCCCTCCAGGCCCATGCCGCCGACCTCGCCGGTCGGCCAGGCGACGCAGAACAGCGGGGCCTTGAAGCTGCCGCCGGCCATGGTCTGGGCGCCGAGGCCGTAGGCCTTGCGCAGGATGACCGTCCCGAACGGCACGTCCAGGCTGGCCCCGGTCACGAACAGCCGGCTGGCGTGGCGGACCAGGCCGGTGGCCTCGGCTTCCGGCCCCACCATGATCCCGGGGGTGTCGCAGAGGAACAGGAGCGGCAGGTCGAAGGCGTCGCACAGCTGCATGAAGCGGGCGGCCTTGTCGGCGCCCTCGGCGTCGATCGCCCCGGCCAGGTGCGACGGGTCGTTGGCCACGATCCCCAGCGGGTGTCCGTCCATCCGCACCAGCGCGGTGACCATGCCGGCGCCGAATCCCCGGCGCAGCTCCAGCGCCGAGCCGGTGTCGGCCAGCGTTCGCACGACGGCCCGCACGTCGTAGACCCGGCGCCGGTTCTCGGGGATCAGGTCGCGCAGGGCCGCCTGGTCGCCCCAGGTGGCGCCGTCGCGCCGGCCGGCGAAGTACGACAGGTACTGCCGGGCCACGGCGGTCGCTTCGGCCTCGTCCTCGACCACGACGTCGACCACGCCGTTCGCGGTCTGGACGTCGAGCGGCCCGATGTCCTCGGGGGCGAACACGCCCAGCCCGCCGCCCTCGATCATCGCGGGGCCGCCCATGCCGATGTTCGAGCCGCGGGTGGCGATGACGACGTCGCTCGAGCCGAGGATGGCGGCGTTGCCGGCGAAGCACCGGCCCGACGCGATGCCCACCCGGGGCACCAGCCCGCTCAGACGGCCCCACAGGTAGAAGGCCATCGTGTCGAGGCCCGACACGCCGGGCGCGTCGGTGTCGCCGGGCCGGCCGCCGCCGCCCTCGGCGAAGAACACGACCGGCAGCCGGCGGCGCTCGATGACGTCGAACAGGCGGTCCTTCTTGCGGTGGTTCTGGTAGCCCTGGGTCCCGGCCAGCACCGTATAGTCGTAGGACAGCACGGCCGTGGGCCGGCCCTCGACCGTGGCGACGCCGGCCACCATGCCGTCGGCCGGGGTGCGGGCGATGAGCTCGTCGACCGGGCGGCGCCGGCGCTGGGCGGCGATGGCGAGCGGCCCGTACTCGACCAGCGAACCGGGGTCGACCAGGTCCTCGACGTTCTCGCGGGCGGTGCGCTGGCCGGTCCCGCGGCGCCGCTCCACCGCCTCGGGCCGGCCCGCGTCGAGGCCTGCGGCGTGACGGTCGACCACCTCGGCCAGGTCGGCCCGTACCGCCGGCGCCTCGGCCCCGCCCTGGCCGCCGGCCGCGCCTCCGCCGGAGGCGGCGTCCTCGGTGGCCGCACCGGGAGCCCCCACCGTGATCACGGCCAGCAGGTCGCCGGCCTGGACCGTGTCGCCCTGCTTGACCCGGACCTCGCTCACGGTCCCGGCCACGCCGGCCTCGATGGCGTACTCCATCTTCATCGACTCGAGGATCACGACCGTGGTGGCGGCGTCGACCGCGGCCCCCACGGCCCGCTCGACCCGGGCCACCGTGCCGGTCAGCGGGGATACGACCTGTGCCATGGCCGCCTGTCTAGCGGGCGCCGGCGCGAGGATGTCCCGGTGAGCACCGACGAGCACCTGGACGAGGCCGTCGAGGTCGAGCGGGTCGCCGCGTCGATCTACGGGACGATCGTCGCCGCCAGCGTCATGGCCGCCGGCGCCGACCATCTGAGCGTGGGCGAGATCTGCGCCGCGGTGCTGGTCACGGTCGTCGTCTACTGGGCGGCCGAGACGTATGCCCGGATCGTCGCCGGTCGCATCCTGGCCTCCGAGGCGGTCAGCGAGGCCGTCCGAGAGCACGCCCGCCACCACTGGCGCATGGTGACGGCCTCCTACGCGCCGCTGGCCGTCCTGCTGCTGGCCTCGCTGTTCGGGGCCGACGTGAGCGCGGCGGTGCTGATCGCCCTCGTGTTCACGACCGGACTGCTGGTCGTGCTCGGGTGGGTGGCCGCCGGCCGTGCAGAGATGACCGGGGCGCCGCGCCTCGTGGCCGCCGCCGTGGCCGGGGTGGCGGGGCTCGTGATGATCGCGCTGAAGCTGGCGCTGCACTGACCGCCTCGGTGTCGGCCGGTGGTCCTACGGGTACGCGTGGAGGGTCGACGAGCGTGCCCGGGAGGTACCGGCGATGGCGCAGTGCGAGGTCTGCGGGAACGACTACGACAAGTCCTTCGAGGTGATGGCGGCCGGCGTCAGCCACACGTTCGACAGCTTCGAGTGCGCGATCCACCGGATGGCGCCCGTGTGCGAGCACTGCGGCTGCAAGGTGATCGGCCACGGGGTCGAGGTCGAGGGCCGGTTCTACTGCTGCGCCCACTGCGCTCGGGCGTCCGAGCACACCGACGCCATCGTCGACCGGGTCGGCCCGGCCGTCGGCTGAGCGTCAGGCCTCGGCCGGCACGGCCAGCTGGCGGATGACCCAGCGCACGGTGCCCCGGCCGGGGCCCGCCTCCACCAGCGTGGCGAGGCCCTCGGCCATCCGGTGCAGCTCGGCCCGGCCGGCGAGGCCCCGGGAGCGGGCGTCGGCGCTCCACGTAGCGAGGTTCAGCCCGAACATGCGGGCCGCGACCGCGGCGTCGACGTCGAGGTCGACGCAGGTCCCGCCGAGCGCGACCAGCCGCGGGCCCGCGTACATGTCGCCGCCGTCGGCGGCCACCACCTTCACCACCAGGTCTTCGTAGTCGCGCAGCACGCCGGGCGGCGGGTCGATCGCCTCGACCTCCTCGAGGACCAGCACGCCGCCCGGGGCCAGCTGACCCCGCCACGTCCCGGCCAGGGCGAGCGGGTCGGGCAGGTGGGCCAGCAGCAGGCGGGCGTAGATCACGTCGGCGGGCGCCTGCGGCAGCGGCACCTGGGTCACGTCGTGGCAGGCGTACGTGACGGCCGGGTGTTCAGTCGTGGCCCGGGCGGCCTCGACGTAGCGCTCGGACCCGTCGAGGCCGAGGGTGGCCCGCGGGCGCGCCACGTCGGCCAGCAGCCGGGTGGTGTGGCCAGGCCCGCAGCCGAGGTCGAGGGCGGTGCCGGGCTCGGCCGGGACCGACGCGGCCAGCAACGCCCGGGACGTCGGCTCGAACACCTCGGCCACGAGGCCCAGGCGACGCACCGCCAGATCGCTGTCCCCGAAGCTATAGCGGCCGGCCACGAGCGCGACCCTAGGCAACCACCCCGGCGTCCTCCAGGGCCTTCGCCTCGTCGAGCTGGTAGCCGAGCTCGACGAGGACCTCGCGGGTGTGCTCACCCGGCTCCGGCGGCGGCCGGTCCAGGGCGGCGGGTGTCGCACTGAACCGGGGCGCGGGCCCCGGCTGGGGTACGCCGTCGAGCTCGAACACGGTGCCCCGGGCCCTGAGGTGGGGGTCGGCAAGGGTCTCCTCGGTGGTGAGGACCGGCGCCACGCAGGCGTCCCGCCCGGCGAAGTGGGCCACCCACTCGTCCCGGGGTCTGGCGGCGAACGCGGCGGTCAGGCGCTGCCGGAGCGCGGGCCAGCCGGACCGGTCGTGCTGGTCGCCGACCTCGGCCGGGTCGATGCCCAGGCCCGCCAGCAGGGCGGCGAAGAACTGCGGCTCGAGTGCGCCGACCGCGACGTAGCGGCCGTCGGCGCACGCGTAGCTGTCGTAGAACGGGGCGCCCGAGTCGAGCAGGTTCGTGCCCCGCTCGTTCGTGAAGTGGCCCGACCGTAGCGCCATGAAGAACGGGGCCATCAGCAGCGCCACCCCGTCGACCATGGCGGCGTCCACGACCTGGCCCGCGCCGGTCCGCTGGGCGGACAGCACCGCCGACACCACGCCGAGGGCGAGCAGCATGCCGCCCCCGCCGAAGTCGGCCACCAGGTTGAGCGGCGGCGTCGGCGGCTGGCCGGCCCGCCCGATGTGGGCCAGCGCCCCCGCCACGGCCGCGTAGGTGATGTCGTGGCCGGCCTCCGCGGCGTAGGGGCCGTCCTGGCCCCAGCCCGTCATGCGGCCGTAGACGAGGCGGGGGTTGCGGTCGAGGCACGGCTCGGGCCCGATGCCCAGCCGCTCGGCCACGCCCGGACGGAAGCCCTCGATCAGGGCGTCCGCCGTCGCCGCGGCCCGCAGCACGACCTCGGCGCCCTCGCGTTGCTTGAGGTCCACGGCGATCGAGCGGCGGCCCCGGTTGAGCACGTCCACGCGGGCCACGGCGTTGGGGGCGCCGACCCGGTCGACCCGGAGCACGTCCGCGCCCAGGTCGGCCAGCGCCATGGCCGCGAACGGCGCCGGCCCGATCCCCGCCAGCTCGACGACCCGGAGCCCGGCGAGCGGGCCCGACATCAGGGCCGTGCGCCCTCGGCGGCCAGGATGCCGCCGAGTCGCAGGAGTTGGCGGCTGGCGCCGCCGAGGGCCAGCTCCATCTGCTTGGCCAGCAGGAAGTAGCGGTGCAGCGGGTAGTCCCGGTCGACGCCCACGCCGCCGTGGAGGTGGGACGCCGCGTGGACGACCCGCTGGCCGCCGGCCGCCGCCCAGTACTTGGCCACGGCCACCTCCCGGGAGGCCGGCATCCCCGCCGACAGCCGCCAAGCTGCCTGGAGCATCGTGAGCCGCACGGCCTGGGCGTCCACGTAGGCGTCGGCGGCCCGCTGGCCCACGGCCTGGAACGTTGCGATCGGGCGCCCGAACTGCTGGCGGCCGGTCGTGTACTCGCCGGTGATCCGGACCGCCTCGGCGGTCAGGCCGGCCACGACCGCGCACATCGCGACCGTGGCGTGCTCGAGCAGCCACCGCAGGGCGGTCCCGTCGGCGTCGACCGGACCGAGCACGGCGTCGGCCCCGAGCCGCACGCCGTCGAGGCTGACGAGCGCCTCGGGCGTGCCGGTCGTGGTGTCCTGCCGGCGCCGGTCGAAGCCGTCGACCGTGGCCGGCACGAGGAACAGCGCGACGTTCCCGTCGGTCAGGGTTGCAGGCACCACGATCGTGTCCGCCACCAACCCGGCGGGAACGTTCGTCCGCTCCCCGTCGAGCACCCACCCGGCGCCGTCGGGCCGGCCGGTGGTCGTGGGCCGGCCCGGGTCGCCGAGCGGCTCGGCCAGGGCGGCCGTGAGCACGGTGGTCCCGGCGACCACGCCGGGCAGCAGGGCCGCCTGCTGGTCGGGCGTGCCCCATCGCGCCACGGGCAGCCCGCCGAGCGCCAGGCTGGCGAGCGCGGGGACGGGGGCGGCGCGGCGGCCGACCTCCTCCAGCACGAGGCACAGCTCGAGGACGCCGAGCCCGGCGCCCCCGTGCTCGGTCGGGACGGCGATGCCCAGCAGGCCGGCGTCGGCCATGGCCGACCACAGGGTCCGATCGAGCCGCAGGTCGTCGGCCTGCTCGACGGCCCGGATCGCCTCCGGCGTGGCCTTGTCGCCGAGCAGCTTGGCGGCGACGTCGATGGTGGCCTGCTGCTCGTCGGTCAGGTCGAAGTCCACGGGTCCCCCTACCTCTTGGCCATCGGCATGCCCATGCCGAAGGCGGCGATCAGGTCGCGCTGCAGCTCGTTGGTGCCGCCCCCGAACGTGAGGATCAGCAGGCTGCGGTACATCTGCTCCAGCCGGGATCCCAGCACGGCGCCGGGGGCGTCGTCGGTCAGGTACGACCGCTCGCCGATCACCTCCATGAGCAGGCGGAACGAGGTGAGGTAGTGCTCGGTGCCGAAGACCTTGATCGTGCTGGCGTCGGCGACCGGCAGCTCGCCGCGTGTGGCGGCCCACGCGACCTTCCAGTTGGCCAGGCGGAGGAACTCGAAGCCGGCGTAGGCGGCGGCCAGGTTGAGCTGGACCCACTCCTGGTCGATCACCCGGCGGCCGTCGGGCAGCGTGGTGCGGCGGGCCCAGTCGATGGTCTCGTGCAGCATGTGCTCGGCCATGCCGGGGCTGCACAGGGTGACCCGCTCGTGGTTGAGCTGGTTGACGATGAGCTTCCAGCCCTCGTTCTCGCCGCCCACGAGGTTGGCGCCCGGGACCCGGACGTCGTCCCAGTAGACCGAGTGGATGTCGTGGGACGACAGCAGGTTGAGCGGGGTCCGCTCGATGCCGGGAGCGTCCATCGGAGCGATGAACAGCGAGATGCCGCGGTGGCGGCTGTCCTCGTCGCCCGTGCGGGCGGCCAGCCAGCAGTAGTCGGCGTCGCCGGCCAGGCTGGTCCACATCTTCTGGCCGGTGACGACGTAGTCGTCGCCGTCCCGCACCGCCTTGGTGCGCAGGGAGGCGAGGTCGGTGCCGGCACCGGGCTCGCTGTAGCCGATGCAGAAGTGGAGCTCGCCCCGCAGGATGCCGGGCAGGAAACGCTGCTTCTGCTCCTCGCTGCCGAACTGCATGATCGTCGGGGCGACGGAGTTGATGGTCAGCATCGGCACGGGTGCTCCGGACCGCATCGACTCGTCGAACCATATGAACTGCTCGATCGGGCCCCGGCCCTGGCCGCCGTACTCCGTGGGCCAGCCGATGCCGAGCCAGCCGTCGGCGCCCATCCGCTTGACGACCCGGCGCATCAGCGGGCCGATGCCCTCCGCCTCCCTCAGCTGGGCCCGGGTCTCGTCGTCGAGCAGGTCGTCGTAGTACGCCCGCAGCTCGCTGCGGAGCGCCTCCTCGGTGTCCGTGTAGGCCAGGTGCAAGGTTCCCTCCGGCGGCCGGTCGCCGCACAGTATGGTCGGAAACGAGAACCTGTTCTACCTGGCGGCGGCTGCGCTGGTTACCGACGGTCCGGCGGCAGGTCGTCGTCGCCCGATCCGGCGCCGCGGAGCGGCTCGAGCGAGCACGACCAGGCGCCGGAGTCGGCCCGGGGCGCCTCGTCCATGAACTCGACCCGGCACCGGGTGTCGTTCACGAGCAACCCCCACGACAGGGCCGGCTCGAACCGGGCACTGGTGCTGGCGTCGGGCCGATCGGGCGCGAACAGGCGCAGGGAGACGAGCCCGTTGAGCGCGATGGCCGCGACCAGCAACCACAGGTAGGTGCGCCGGTTGCGGTCGGACGCCGCGATCCAGAGCACCAGTGCGAGCATGCTCGGGAGCAGGTGGGCCGGCTTCCACGGGAAGAGCAGGAACAGCGTCATGGTGCCGGCGACGCCGAGCGCGCCGAACCGCACCAGCGGGTCCGCGTTCCAGCGCCGCAACGACCGCACGAGGGCCGGCACCGCCAGCGCGACGACCACGATCATGGCCAGCCCAGCCACCCCGTAGACCTTGACGCCGAACCGGCCGACGTTGTTGGCCAGCCCGTTCCACGACTCGGTGTGCTCCAGGAAGCCGAGGCTCCGGTCGAACGCCAGCCACGCCGGCACGAACAGCAGCACCCCCAGCGGCACGGCGACGGCGCCGGCCACCAACGCCCGCCGCCGGCCCGACCGCTCCCAGGCGTCGGCCACCAGGAACGCGACGATCAGGACCACCGTGGACGTCCGGCTGCCGATGGCCAGCGCGTAGAGCACGCCGGCCGCCACCGGACGGTCCCGGATCTGGGCGAGTGCCCCCCAGACGAACAGGGCCAGCGCCCACACGAAGTCCCCGGTCGAGGTCCCGCCCACCAGCGCGATCGGCGAGGCCAGGAAGGCCAGCGCCACCACGTCGCCGTTGTCGTGCCCCCACGCCCGGACCAGCCGCGCGCACCCCACCACCGTGGCCGCCAGGGCGGCCGCCGTGGCCAGGTTGATGGCCACGTGCCCAAGCGGGTCGAGCACAGCCACGACGGCCTCGACGACCGGAACCCCCGGGTTCCGCGACGGCGCGTAGTCGAACGCGCGGATCCGCTCGCCGGCCTCCAGCAGGTAGCCGGCGTCGATGTCGGTGCCGTACCCCCACCAGATCAGGGGCAGCGTGACCGCGGCCGTGACGACCAGCAGCGCCCGGTCGCTCAGCCTTGCCGGTGTCACGTCGTGGCGGGCAGCCGGGGACTGCCTCGTTGTCGACAACATTCGGCTGTGCAAAGTAGCGCCGACCCCTCCCCGCAGCGTTACCCGCCTCCCCCTTGGGGAGACTTTGCTGCCCCGTTCGACCTCCACCGGACCCCAGGCCGTCACCCAAGCGAGAGCATCAGGCGCCGGCCGTCCCGGCCCCGGCCACCGCTGACCCGGCGGACGTCGGAGCACCGGAGGCTCCCAGCAGCGCCCGGAGCGCCCGCACCACCGCCGCCTCGTCGACCGAGGCGGGCTCGAGCCGGTACGACATCTCGAGGCCGATGAGCATGCTCACCACCACGGTGGCCACGCCCTCCGACGGGCCGGGCAGCTCGATCAGCCCCTCGGCGGCCCACGCGTCGAGCGCGGCAGCCAGCGATGCGAACTCGGTGCGGTAGCGCTCGCCCAGCCGGGTGCGGACCGCCTCGTTGCCGGGACGGGTCGCCCACACCCACACCTCGTGCTCGAAGTGGACCCAGTCGCCGGCCGCCGGGGGTGGCCGGCTGAAGTTGTGCCACAGCGCCGCCAGCCGCTCGTCGAGCGACGTCGCCGCCTCGATGTCGACGAGCATGCTCTCGGCCACGAGGTCCTTGGACTCGTCGAGCAGGGCGACGAGGAGCCCCTCCTTGCTGCCGAACTGCCCGTACAGTGAGCCCGACGTGCGCTCGGCCCGCTCGGCGATGGCGTCGACCGACGCACCGTCGATGCCGTGCTCGGCGATGGCGGCGCGGGCGGCGGCCAGCAGTCGGCCGCGTGTCTCGACGCTACGTGCCTGGCGGGCCCGAGCCATGCCGCCCAGCGTAGACACGAACCGTAACGTGCGCTACAAACGATGGTCGTAGCCGCGGGGGACGAGGGGACACGATGGAGTTCAACCTGGCGGACCTGTTCGAGCACGCGGTCGACAACTTCGGCGACCGCGAGTACCTGGTCGCCGAGGGCAGGCGGCGCACCTACGCCGAGATGGACGCCCGGGCCAACCAGCTCGCCCACCACCTCGCCGGCCAGGGCATCGGCCCGGGCGACCACGTGGGCATCTACGGGGTGAACTCGGCCGAGTGGGTGGAGAGCCTGTGGGCGGTCTTCAAGCTGCGGGCGGTCTGGATCAACATCAACTACCGCTACGTCGAGGACGAGCTCGCCTACCTGTTCGGCAACGCCGACCTCAAGGCGCTGATCCACGACGCGGCCTTTGCCGACCGGGTGGCCGGCGTCGCCGACCACATGCCGGAGCTCCGCCACCGCCTGGTCATCGGCGGCGACTACGAGGACGCCCTCGCCGGCGGCTCGCCCGAGCGTGACTTCGGGCCCCGCTCCCCCGACGACCGCTACATCCTCTACACGGGCGGCACGACCGGCATGCCCAAGGGCGTGGTGTGGCGCCACGAGGACGTGCTGTTCGCTCTCGGCGGCGGCATCGACATCCTCAGCGGCGACCGGGCTCAGGCGCCCGAGGATCTCGTCGCCCGCGGCCACAGGGCTGGCTTCGCGCTGACATTCCTGCCCATCGCCCCGCTCATGCACGGCGCGACCCAATGGGCGGTCATGGGCCAGAGCTTCCAGGGCCACCGGGTCCTGCTCATGAGCCAGTTCGACCCGCACGAGGTCTGGCGCCTCGTCGAGGCCGAGCGGGCCAACTCGCTGCTGATGACAGGCGACGCGATGGCCCGTCCCCTCGTGGAGGCCCTCGACGAGGAGCCCAGCGCCAGCCGCGACCTGTCGTCGATCCTGTCGCTGTCGTCGACGGCCGCCATCTTCTCGCCATCGCTCAAGGACCAGTTCCTCGAGCGCTTCCCCAACGTGGTCATCACCGACGCGGTCGGCTCGTCGGAGGGCGGCGCCAACGGGGTCGTGGTCGTCGAGAAGGGCAGGACGGCCATGCGCGGCGGGCCGACGGTGTCGCCGGTGGAGGGCACGGTGGTGCTCGACGACGAGCTGCGTCCGGTGGCTCCGGGCTCGGGCGTGATCGGGCGCGTGGCCCGCAGCGGGGACATCCCGCTGGAGTACTACGGCGACCCGGTCAAGACGGCCGCCACCTTCGTCGAGGTCGAGGGCACCCGCTACGTCATCCCTGGGGACCTGGCCATGGTCGAGGCCGACGGTTCGGTCACCCTGCTCGGCCGCGGCGCGCAGTCGATCAACTCCGGAGGCGAGAAGATCTTCCCGGAGGAGGTCGAGGCCGCGGTCAAGTCGCACCCCGCCGTCTACGACGCCGTCGTGGTGGGCGTGCCCGACGAGCGTTGGGGCCAGCGGGTGGCGGCCGTGGTGCAGCCACGTCCCGGCACGACGGCGGACCTGACGTCGGTGCAGGAGCACTGCCGGACCAAGATCGCCGGCTACAAGGTCCCCCGCGAGCTGCACGTGGTCGAGCACATGCAGCGGTCGCCGAGCGGCAAGGCCGACTATCCCTGGGCATCCAAGGTCGCCCGGGGGGAGGCGGGCGCACCCGCCGACCGGTCGTCGGAACCGGCCTCCCCCAGGACCCCGTCGTAGCCGTAGCCACAGCCACCCCGCGGCGATCACGGCCGCGGCGACGGGGACGAGCAGGCTCACCGGACGGCCGACGTGTCGGGGGCGCGGCCCCGCAGCGCCGCGCGCAGGTCGAGCTGTGCCCGGTCGGCGGCCGCCGCGCCGGCGTGCCAGCCAGCCGCATCGTTCGCCGAAACCCGGGACCGGCCGAGTGTCGGGTACGCCTCGTTCACCGCCGCCTCGGCCGCCTCGCTGCGCCGGGCCAGCACGGGGAGGAAGTCTGCGTCCCGCCGGGCCGCGTCGGCGGTGGCCGCCTCGGCCGCCTCGCGCAGCCGGGCGCCGATCCGCCCGGCGAACGCGACCAGGAACGACTGGCGGAACGACCGGGTGCGACCGGGCGAGCCCGCGGTGCGTCCGAGGCGGGCGGCCTCGGCCACCATCGCCCGGGTGGCCTGCACCAGCAGCGAGGTGTACAGGAGCTCGACCGCGTCGAGGTCGCCCTCGTCGCCGAACACCGTGGCGAACCCCCACACCTTGGACCACACCGCCCGGCACCGGTTGGACTCCGCCACCGCGGCCAACAGGAGGTAGCGGGCCCCGGCGTACGGGTCGTCGATGCCCACGCGCCGCCCACCGACCTGGGGTCCCGCGCCCGTGCGGGCACCGAGTGAGGCCTGGTCGATGGCGTGGCGCGTCATCAGCGCCTGCGCCTTGGCGGTGAGCGCCTCGGCCTCGTCGGGAAACGTGGTCGACTCGGCCTTGGCCAGAAGCGCGGTGACCTTGTGCAGCACCCGCGGATCGGCGCCGGCCTCGTCGCGCCGTGCCCGGTGCTCCCGGGGAACCGGGTCGCCCGGCGCGGTGTCGAGGTGGGGCAGGCGCGGCAAGCGCCGCAGCGCCGCCAGCGTCTCCACGGCCACCGAGACGCCGTCCGCCCGGCCGGTCCGCTCGGCGACCACCCACTCCCCCGGCCGGCCCCCGTCGACGGTCGCTGCGCTCGCGCCGATGGCGTCCAGCTGGCGCCGCCACCGGGGCGGCACCTCGACCTCGGGCCGGCGCCGGGTTTCGTGACCAATGGCGTCGACCACCAGCCGGGCGTGCGGTCGCCCGTGCAGGCGAGCCAGCGCACGGTGCACATCGGCCGGCTGCCACCCCAGCGTCCACGCCCGGGCGACGGCGTCGACGAGCGCCCGGGCCAGCGCCCGGTCCACGGCGCGGTGGTCGGCGTCGACGCCCGGGGGCGAGCCCGGCGGGGGCACGACGCCGGCGGCGAGCGGCTCGACCAGGTCGCGCGCCGGCGGGCCGACGGCCACCCCACAGGACGCCACCGCGGCGTCGATCGCGGCGTCGACCTGGTGCGTGCGCAACCCGCGGGCCCGGCCGGGGCGCGGCGGGCGGCCGGCGCGGCGGCGGTCGTCTCGACCGTCACGCGGCCCTTCGTGGTTGCGCTGGCGCTTCCCCATCGACTCATCCTCTGCGACTCGGGCCCCGGCCGGTGCGATCCAGGGCATGCGAACAAGCGTATGTGCCACCTGTGACAGCGAGGCCGTGGGGCCCGCACGTCGATCGTCGAACGGCATCTCTATCACCCTTGCGAACATACGTTCGCCTCTGCCAGACTGACCCTCGTGCCATCCACCCGAGCCATCCGCACCGTCGGCGCCGCCGAGCGCCGCGCCCGGTTGGCCACCCGCCATCGGCTGGTGCCGCCGCGCCGGTCGGCGTCGGTGGTCGAGGTGGCTCGCGATCTCGTGGCGCTGCACGCTACCGACCCGGCGACGGTCCACCTGGCGGCGGCTGCAAGGCTCCGGGCGCCAAGGGTGGCGGCGGTCGAGCGCGCGCTCTACGACGACCGCGACCTCATCCGCATCCTGGGAATGCGGCGCACGATGTTCGTCATCCCGGTCGAGGTGGCCCCCGTCCTACAGGCGGCGTGCACCGACGCGATCGCGGAGGTCGAGCGCCGTCGCCTGGTCACCCACGTCGAGCAGGGCGGCGTGGCGGACGACGGGGACGCGTGGCTGCAGCGGGTCGGCGACGCCACCGTCGCCGCGCTGGAGCGGCGGGGCGAGGCGCTGGCCACGGAGCTGTCCTCCGACGTCCCCGAGCCGGCGACGCCGCTCCGCGTGGGTGAGGGCACCCGACGGGCCGCCACCGAGCGGCTCTCCAACCGGGTGCTGTCGGTGCTCGCCGCCGAGGAGCTCATCGTGCGGGGCCGGCCGCGGGGGTCGTGGACCTCGACGCGGTACCGCTGGTCGCCGCGGTCCCGCTGGTTGCCGGACGATCCGGCGATCGCGGCGCCGCCGACGGCCGACGCCCAGGCCGACCTGGCCAGACGATGGCTGGCGGCGTTCGGGCCGGGAACGCTGGCGGACCTGCAATGGTGGGCCGGCTGGACGGTGAGCGAAACCCGGGCCGCGCTCGCAGCCGTCGACGCGGTGACGGTCGACCTCGACGGGGCGCCGGGCTTCGTGCTGCCCGACGACGTCGACCCGGTGCCGTTGCCGGAGCCCGCGGTCGCGCTCCTCCCGGCCCTCGACCCGACCGCGATGGGGTGGAAGGAGCGGGACTGGTACCTCGGCGGGCATCGGGGCCAGCTCTTCGACCGCTCGGGCAACATCGGCCCGAGCATCTGGTGGGACGGCCGCATCGTGGGCGGGTGGGCCCAGCGCCGGGACGGCGAGGTCGTCACGCGGCTGTTCGAGGACGTCGGCGCCGAAACTGCGGGGGCGGTGGCGTCGGAGGCCCACAGTCTCACGACATGGCTGGGTCCGGCTCGCGTGACGCCGCGGTTCCGGACCCCGTTGGAGCGCGAGCTGGTGGGTGGGCCATGAACGTGAGGTCGGGCCGGGCCGAACTGCACGCCGACGTCTTTGGGCCGGACGTCTCCGGCGCCGGCGCCCCGGGTGTGCTGCTGCTGCACGCCGGGGTCGCCGACCGGCGCGGATGGGGACCGTTGGTGGGCGCGCTGGCGCCCCGGCACCGCGGCGTCGCCTACGACCGGCGGGGCTTCGGCGACACGACGTACGAGCCCGAGCCCCATTCCCCGATCGACGACGCCCTGGCGGTGATGGACGCGGCGGGTCTCGGCCGCGTGGTGGCGGTCGGCAACTCGCAGGGCGGGCGCCTGGCGCTGGACCTCGCTCTGATCGTGCCCGACCGGATCATCGGGCTCGTGCTGATCGGCACGGCGGTGCGGGGCGCTCCCATCCCCGGCGAGCTGTCGCCCCTGCTGGCGGAGATCGACCGTGCGATCGACGACGCCGAGGCCGTGGGCGACCTCGACGAGGTCAACCGCCTGGAGGCCCGGCTGTGGCTGGACGGGCCCGAGGCCGCGGAAGGGCGGGTCCGGGGTGCGGCCCGCGAGCTCTTCCTCGACATGAACGGCCGGGCTCTGACAGCCGCCGACCCCGGGCGGGAGGCGTCGCTGCCGCCCGCCTGGGACCTGGTCGGCAAGGTCGACGTTCCGGTGCTCGTGGCCGTCGGTGAGCTGGACCTGCCGCACGTGGTCGAGCGGTCGACGCTGCTCGCGGCCCGGCTACCGCGTGCCCGGTTGGTCGTGCTGCCGGATGTCGCCCACCTTCCGGCGCTGGAGGGCAGCGCGGCGCTGATCGCCGCAGTGCTCGACTTCCTGGCGGCGTTCGATGCGCCCTGATCAGCGGGGGGCGAGCAGTGTGGGGTCGAACCCCGACGCCGCCTCCGCCAGGCCCTCGGGGTCGGCGGTGGCCACGCCGGCGGTGAACGGCAGGGCGGCGCGGGCGGCCCGCTTCAGCCAGCCGAAGGCGAGATTGCCGTGGCTCGGGTCCACCTCGGGGTCGAGGGGCATGTGGGAGACGATCTGGACGGCGGCCCGGCGCACCCGCTCGAGGTCCGGCTCGACGCCTGCGGCGCGCGCGCGGTGGATGAGATACGAGGCGACCATCCCGAGCTCGTCCGCCCCGCGGGTGACGGAGGCGACGAGCGCAGGCACCGCGGCGGCGACGAGCCAGATCGGCGAGCGCGTGACCAGGCCCTTGAGGGGCTTGAAACGCCGGGCGAAGCGGAGGACGAGGGCAGCAGCGGTGGCTCCGGCCAGGGCCGGAGCCGGGGGCCTGGTGGCGAGGGCCTTGGCGAGCGCTGTGCGATCGGCGATCGGCGGGCGGCGGGACTCGGCGTCGTCGACGACCCGCCGGCTGAGGGAACGGGCGGCCCGCTCGAGCGTCTCGGTCAGGCCCGAGACGGAGATGGTGCCGGCCTTCGCGGCCGCGTCCAGGGCGCTGCGCACGACCCCGGTCACGCCGGCGGCGACGCTGCCGTCGTCGGGTGGCGCCTGGCCGGCCAGCGCGACGCTGTCGGCGCCCGAGCTCGTCGCGGGAGGTCCGGAGGGCGCGAGGGCTGCGCTGTCTGCGCCGGTCGGGTTGTCGGTGTTGGCGGCCATGTCCCTCGGTCCTCTGCGATCCGGGCGAGCGCCCTCTGGTGGACCAGGTGTACCCGCTGCTCCGGCTACGTCAGTCGCCAGGGTAGGTGAGTCCGATCTCCGTGCGTATCGCGGTCAATGTCGCCGCCAGGGCCACCGTCTCGTCGAGGGGGATGATCGGGCTCTCCGTCCGCCCGGCGCGCAGGCAGTCGTGCACCTCGACGGCCTGGAACCGCAGGCCCTCGCCCTCCCAGCCGCAGTCGATCCGCTCCGGCGGATCACCCGGCGCGGTCGAGACCATCAGGTGATCGGGGCAGTGCATGAACGCCGGCAGGCCGATCCAGCCCTCGGTGCCGCTGATCCGGGCGGTGCAGGGCATCTCGACCCGGATGGCGGCCTTGAGCACCGCCAGCCCGCCACCCGGGTGATGCAGGACGGCGGCGACCGCTTCGTCGACGCCGGACTGGCCGATGTGCGCCTGGGCGGCGATCCCGTCGGGGTCGCCGAACACCATCGCGGCCAGCTGGGCCGGGTAGATGCCGAGGTCGAGCAGGGCGCCACCACCCAGCGCCCGATCGAAGAGACGGTGGTGGGGGTCGAACGGCCGCCGGAATCCGAAGTCGGCCTCGACGAACTGCGGCTCGCCGATCCGGCCCGCAGCCAGCAGGTCGCGGAGCACGCCGTAGGCCGGCAGGAACCGGCTCCACATCGCCTCCATGAGGAACAGCGCGCGGGCCCGGGCGGCCTCGACCATGCGGCGGGCCTGGACGTCGTCGAGCGCGAACGGCTTCTCGCACAGCACCGGTTTGCCGGCGCCGACGAACGCGAGGGTGTCGGGCTCGTGGCGGGAGTGCGGGCTGGCGACGTAGACGACGTCGACGTCGGGATCCTCGGCCAGGGCCTGGTAGCTGCCGTGGCGCCGGGGGATGTCATAGGCGGCGCCGAACTCCTCGGCCCGCGCCTCGGTGCGGGACGCCACGGCCATCACCTCCGCGTCGGGCAGCTGGCGGAGGCCGGTGACGAAGCGCTCGGCGATGCGGCCTGTAGCAGCGATGCCCCAGCGGATGGGTCGCTCGGATGCGGTCATCGGGTGTCCACCCTCACTCGGCGGCCAGGAAGTCGAGAATCTCGGGCAGGGCAGCCCTGTCCTGCAGGAAGAACGTGTGGCCGCCCTCGTAGACCCGCAGCTCGGCTCCCGGGACGCGGGCGACGATGGCCTCGCTGTTGGCCGGCGGCGCGATCCCGTCGTAGCGGCCACACGCCACCAGCGTCGGGCAGGCGATGGCGCCGAGGCGGTCGAGGACGTCGTGGTGGCGGCGTGCTTCCAGCTGGGCTCGCTCGCCACGGCGGCGCTCGGCGGCCCGGTCCGGGTCGGTGTCGCCCTCCGCCGCCAGCCGGCGGCGGGCGAGCATGTCGACCACCGCCCGCTCGGCTGGGTGGGCGGCGAGCCACTCAGGTGTGAACCGGGTGTCGACGACGGCCACCATGCGGGCGTCGCGCTCCTCCTCGGGCAGGTCGGCCAGCTCGTGGAGGGGGTAGGACGACCCGCCAGGGCCGCCCGGGGACGTGCACGCGAGCGCGAGCCGCTCCACCCGGTCGGGCCAGGTGACGGCGAGCTCCTGGGCCACCATGCCGCCGAAGCTGATGCCCAGCACCCGGCACGACGACCAGCCGGCGTCGTCGAGAACGGCGAGGGCGTCTCCGGCGTACTGGGCCATCGTGTACGGCCCGGGCGGAATCGAGGTGCGCCCCAGTCCCCGCTGGTCGTGCGCCAGCACCTCGAACCGGCCGGCCAGGACGTCGATCAGCGGGGCCACGGTGGCCAGCGTCTGGCCGGAGCCGTTGAGGAACAGGAGCGGTGGTCCCGACCCACGGCGCTCGACGAAGATCCGGATACCGTTGACGTCCACGTGCGAGCTCATCGCCGTGTTCCTACCTCAGGAAGGCCGCCATGGGCATCAACCGCCTGAACCACGCCGTCCTCTACGTGCGGGACGCCGACCAGAGCGCCCGGTTCTACCAGGAGGTCCTCGGCTTCAGCCGGGTCAGCATGGGCGGGCAGGTCATCCGGGGCGCGGTGTTCCTCCAGGCGCCGGGGTCGACCAACGACCACGACCTCGGGCTGTTCAGCGTCGGTCCCGACGCGGCGCCGTCGACGGCCGGCCGGGGCACGGTCGGCCTCTACCACCTGGCCTGGGAGGTCGACACGCTCGACGACCTGG
>DASRJM010000078.1:0-20356 GCA_035649475.1 Acidimicrobiales bacterium | reverse complement strand
GCCCGATGACCCCGCAGCGCCCGCCCACCCCGCAGCACCCACCGACACCACCACGACCCCGCCCACGACAAGCGCACGCGAGCTGACGCGGGCGTCGGCCAACGGGGCCGGGGCGGCGCACCCGGCCAGCCGGCGGGGGTTGGTGGCCGTGCTGGTGGCTGTCGTCCTCGTGGTCGTGCTGGGGGTGGGGGCGCTCGTCGTGGCTGGGGCCGGGGGTGAGCCCGAGGTCGAGTCGTCCCGCGGGGAGGATGCTCCCGTGCCCACCACCGCGGCGCCGACCACCACGTCTGTGCCGCCGCCCTCGCCCGCCGAGGCGTTCAGCCTGGCGGCCGAGCGGCTCGAGGATGCGGGCAGCTTCGGCTACCGCGGGGTCGTGAGCGGGACCGACGTGAGCGCCGTGCGGCCGTCGCTGTGGGTCGCCGTGGACACCACCGTCGACGGCGAGGTCGAGCTGCCGACGGGGCGGTTGCACGAAGTCGCCGTCGCCGACTCCGGCAAGGCCGCGGAGACCGTCGCCGACGGGTCCACGGTGTGGGGCCGCAGCGCCTCCACCGTCGCCGAACTCGCGGGCCGGGGCTTCCAGCGCATCCCCGCGCTGTCGACGGCCGAGCCCGCCACCAAGGGCGTCACCAACCTGCCGCGCTGGCTGGCCGGGGCGGTCGGGCCGGCCGCCGCCGGGGTCGATCCCCAGGGTGGCCGGCTGTACCACGCCACGGTGCCGGCCGCCCTCATCGGGCCCACCGTGCGGGGGCAGCGGGCGGTTGACGCCACGATCGTGCTGGTGCTCGACCGCCGTCACCAGCCCGCACACGTCGAGATCACCACCCTCCCGGGCGGGCCGTCCTTGCACCTGGCGCTCGACATCACCGGGTTGGGGACGCCGGTCGGCATCGTCCCGCCGGCCTGACCGCCTCACCGCCAGAGGCCCGACGCCTCCGCCTCCGGCAGGATCCACGCCGCCGCGGCGCCATGACCGTCGCGGACCGCGCTGGCACTGACGTCGCCGACGTGGTCGGGCAGGTCGAGCAGCTCCACACCGGCCGGGCGGTCGCCCGCCCGTGGGGCGACCAGCACGCGGGGCAGGGCGGCCAGTGCCTCGTCCCGGGCGGCGGCCGACCCGCCGTACCAGGCAGCGTCCAGCACCTGCACCCACTTGTCCGCTCCCAGCAGCACGGCGTCGTAGCCGGCGGCGATATCGGCGATAAGCCGGGCATCGGTCACCGCCACGCCCAGCCACGGCCTCGTGGCGGCCACCGCCTCCAGGACCTTCCGGCGCTGGTCCACCGAGGGACCCACTCCCCCCGGCTTTCCCAACGCCTCCCGCGACAGGACCAGGTCGACCCGGTCCAGGCCCGCCTGGCGGCGCCCCGCGTCCGCCACGGCCAGGTGGGCGACGGTCGGCGGGTTGAACGACCCCGGGTAGCAGCCCACCGCCATCGGCCGGACTCTAGGCGCGATGCCACACCACGCAGGGTGGGTGATACGTTCCGTCCTGCGAGCGCGCCAGGAGGATCTCCCCGTCTCCATGCCCACGCAGTCCCCGTTCGCTCCGTCCCGCCCCCGGGGGAACGCGGCGCGAGCGTCGCCAACGGTCACCGTCGCGGTCGTCGATCCGGCCGCCCTGCCCGACGTCGCGACCGCAGCCGAGGGCGATCCGCGGGTGATCGAGGTGATCCCCGTCAGGGGCGTCGAGTGCCTGACCTCCGCCCGCGGCACCGTCGTGGTGCTGTGCGCGGCGGGCGTGCTGCCGGCCGCCGGCGGGCTGAGCCGTCTTGTCGGCCCCCTCAGCGACCACCCCCACCTCGGGGCGGTCGGCGGGCTCGTGATCCCCGCCGGACCCCCGGCGACCCTGGCGGAGCGACTTGACGGCGCCCGCCTGCGTCTGCGCCACCTCGTCGCGCGCGAGGATCCCCGCCTCGAGGGCCTCGTCGCCGTGCGCACCCGGGCGATCACCGGCAGCGAGATCAGCACGGTCGCCCTCGAGCACGCCGCCCGCGCCAAGGGTCTGGGCCTGCGCTACCTCGACGGGCCGCCCGTCGGCACGGCCGACCCTCCGACCGGCCTGCGGGACCTGCTCGCCCGGCGCCGGGCCGCGGCAGCCGGCCGGAGGGACGCCCGCCGGCTCGGCTACGTCCCCGCGACGGGACGCCCGGCGGCGGTGGCGGCGGCCACGGTCCGGCTCGTCGCCGACCGGCCCGGGCTGCTGGGGCCACTGATCCTGCTGTCGGCGGTCGAGGCGGTGGCAACCTTGTGGCGATGGCCGGCATCGACACCCGGATCGCCGAGATCTACGGCGGACCTCTCGACGAGTTCGTCACGGCACGGGACGGGCTCGCCCGCGAGCTGAGGGCGGCCGGCGACACGGACCAGGCCGCCGAGGTCAAGGCGCTTCGCAAGCCACGGGCGCTCGCCTGGGCGCTCGACGCCGCCGGCCTCGCGGCGCCGGGCGCGGTCACGGACCTGGCGGCCGCGGCCGACGCCGTGGCGGCGGCGCAGTCGGGCAACGGCGACATCCGCGCGGCGATGGCGGACCTGCGGGCCGCCGAGGGCCGGGTGGTCGACGCCGCGGCGGGCGCCGCCGAGCAGCACGGCCAGCGGGTCGACCGGGCTGCGCTCGGCGGGGCGGTGCGGGCGGTCATCGCCGACCCGGACGCTCTGGCCGACCTGCGGGCCGGCCGCCTGGTCGACACGCCGGACGCCGGCGGCCTTGGCCTGGCCCTGGCCCTGCCGGGCGACGATGCGGCCCCCCGCCGTGCGCCGGCGCCGAAGGCCAAGGCCGTCACGAAGCCGGCCCGCCCGAAGAAGGCGAAGGCAAAGGCGCCGGCGAAGGCCGAGCCGGAACCGGCCCACCCCGAGCCCGACAAGGCCGCACTGGCCGCCGCCCGCCGGGAGCTGGCCGCGGCCGAGCGGGCGCTGCGCACCGCCACCAACACCGCCCGGCGCGAGGCCACGACGGCACGCGAGGTCGAGGCCCGGGCCGCGGCCGCCCGCCGCAAGGCCGACGAGGCCGCGGCCGACGAGGCCGCGGCCCGCGAACGCCTCGACGCCGCCCGGGGAGCGCTCGACGCACTGGAGGCCTAGGCGCCACTCCCGGCCAACGCGGCGCGGTAGGTCTCCAGGCGGTCGACGAGCTCGTCCGGATGGGCGAGGGCGGGGAGGTGGCCGCCGTCCATCTCGTCGGGGGTGATGCCCAGGCGGTGCTCGACCACCCGGCGCTGGAACTCCGCCGGAAAGAACCGGTCGTGTCGGCACAGGAGGAACCGCGTGGGCACGTCCGGCCATGCGTGGAGCGGCCAGGGCTTCTCGAACGGCGTGTTCGACTGGTCACGGCCGTGGGCCATGGCCTCCGCGCGGACGTCGGGCGGCAGGTCGTGGAGGAACAGCCTGACCGGGTCCCACGGGTCCGCGGCGGGGTCGCCGTCGTCGGGCGGGGCCACCGCGTGGCCCGTGTTCTGCCACCACTCACCCGGGGACTCGCCCGGCAGCGGGACCATGGCGGCCACCAGGACGATCAGGTCCACCGGGAGCCTCGCCGCCACCAGCGGGGCCGTGAAGCCGGCCATCGACTGGGCCACCAGGATCAGGTCGCGGCGGGGGCCGATGGCCTCCACCACCGCGTCCGCGTACTCGGCCAGGCCCGCCGTGTCGTCGTCGGCCGGTAGGTCCGGGGCCACAACAGCATGGCCGCGGGCCTCGAGCAGCGGGGTCACCCGGTGCCAGTACCAGGAGTCCGAGCCCGCGCCGTGGATCAGGACGTACGTCACCATGCCCAGTACGACGCACGCCGGCGCCCGCACTCATCGCCCGGCGAACAGGGCCTCCACCAGCGGGGTCGCCTCCTCCGGGGCGCGCACCTCCAGGCCGGTGCCCCGGGCGTCCACCGTGATGGCGAACGAGAAGAACGTGCAGCACGACTGTTCCGCGGCGACCAGGTCGGCCAGGTCTGCGACGACCGACTGGCCCGGGAACTCCAGGCGGATCCCACCGCCCGGCAGCTGCATGCGGGTCGACGCCCGGGCTGCCAGCGCCTCCCACGCCGCCTCCCGGCCCGGGCGCTCGCCTGGTTCCAGCGTGCAGGCGACCGGGATCGACGCGAGGACGGGAGCGGGCACGGGAACCGCGGCCGGCGCCGCGACGCACGCACAACCGTCGCTGCACGGGCCGTCGACTGGCTCGCCCGCCAGGCCCGTCGCCGCCACCCGCAGCTGGGACCTGAACGCGGCGAGCTCGGCGATGCTGGCCTCGGCCGCCGCCATCTTGGCCGTGACCAGCTCGTGGAACCGGCGCTGGACCGGCCCGCAGCGGTCGCCGTCCCACAGCCCCGCCAGGTCGAGGATCTCCTCCAGCGTGCAGCCGAGCTGCTTCGCCCGCGCGATGAACGCCAGCCGGGCCAGCGTGCCGTCGTCGTAGAGCCGGTACCCCGCGTCCGTCCGGCCGGACGGTACGACCAGCCCGATGCCCTCGTAGTAGCGCAGGGCCGAGGCGGTGAACCCGCTCTGCTCGGCCACCTCGCCGATCGTGTACGTCGCCACGCCCCGAACCGTAGACCTTCGAGCCGGGTCGAAGGTCAAGGGGATCGGGCTCGCGTCACCATGACGACGGCCGACCCGGCTGTGTGCTACGCCACGGGGGATGGGAAGGTCTGGCGCGCTGCGCCAGGTGGGGGGCGTCGTCGCGCTCGTGTGCGTGGTCGCCCTGACCGCCGCGTGCGGGGGCAGCGACGACGACGCCATCGGCCCACCACGCACGCTCCCGCCGACCACGAGCACGGTGGTGCTCAACGAGACCGCCGCCCGGGCGCTCCAGGTGCAGGCCGCCGCCACCGGCTCCCTGGTCGGGTTGCCCGAGAACCCCTTCGTCACCAGCGAGCAACCGGGCGAATGGGCGGCGTGCGGCCAGCCGCTCACGGTGCCCGACGAGCGGCTGCTCACCTCCCGCCGCCTGTTCCACACGCCCGACGCCCCGCCCGAAGAGACTGTCGAGGTCATCCAGATCACGATCGTCCATCGCAGCGCCGTCGCCGCCACGACGTCGATGGCCGCCGTGTTCGACCTGCTGTCGGCGTGCCCCCGCGCCGAGGCCGCCGGCGAGGTGACCGAGGGCTGGGCCGTCCTCCCGGTCCCCGCCGACGTCAGCCTCGACGCCCGGGCCGCCACCGCCACCCTGACCGTGACCGGCACCGACGACATCTACGCCAGCGCCTTCGGCTGCCTCACGAGCGGCCCGGTCGAACAGTGCGTCTCGGTGCGGACCGCGACGGTCGAGGCCACGAACCAGTGGTTCGACCAGGCCTTCACCGCCACGTCCGAGCACCTGGCCGAGGCCTTCATCCGCTGAGCGACGCCCGTCGGCCGCCGCGTTCACCACGGTCGCCGTCACGGGCCGCCCACCGCGGTGATCGTGCCGGCGCCGATCGTCCGGTTGCCCTCCCGCACCGCGAAGTCGAGCCCGGTGTCCAGCGCGACCTCGCGGCCCAGCTCGACCGTGACGGCGGCGTGCGTCCCCGGTGCGACAAGCGTGCGGTCGTCGACGGTGACCGTGCCGGTGACGCCGGCGGTGAGGAAGAAGAACTGCGGCGCGTAGCCGGTGGCGAACGGCCGGCGGCGGCCGCCCTCCTCGGCGCTGAGCGCGTAGAGGGTGGCGGAGAACCGGCGCCGGGGCGTGATCGAGCCGGGCGCGGCCGCGACCATGCCCCGCTCGACCTCGTGCTTGCCGACGCCCCGCAGCAGCAGGCCGACGTTGTCGCCCGCCTGCGCCTCGGCCAGCGTGCGTCGGAACGACTCGATGCCGGTCACGACCGCCCGCCGGGGCTCGCGCAGGCCGACCAGCTCGACCTCGTCGCCGGCGGCCAGCCGCCCGCGCGTGACCAGCCCGGTGACGACCGTGCCCCGGCCGGTGATCGACTGGACGCCCTCGATCGCCAGCAGGAACGGCTGGTCGACGGCTCGCACCGGCGTCGGGATGGCCGCGTCGACCACGTCCATGAGGTCGGCGACGGCCTGCTCCCACCGGGGGTCGCCTGCCAGGGCGCCGGTGGCGGACACCGGCACCATGGGCACGGCCTCGCCGTCGTAGCCGTGGGCGGACAGCATCTCCCGCAGCTCGAGCTCGACGAGCGCGAGCAGCTCCGGGTCGGCGATGTCGGCCTTGTTGAGCGCGACCACGAGGTGCTGCACGCCGACCTGACGGGCGAGGATCACGTGCTCGCGGGTCTGGGGCATCGGCCCGTCGGCCGCCGACACCACCAGGATGGCGCCGTCGACCTGGGCCGCGCCGGTGATCATGTTCTTCACGAAGTCGGCGTGGCCCGGCATGTCGACGTGCGCGTAGTGGCGGGTCGCCGTCTCGTACTCGACGTGGCTGATGGTGATCGTGATGCCCCGGTCCCGCTCCTCGGGGGCCTTGTCGATCTCGTCGAATGCCATTTCGGTGCCGGTGCCGGCCCGGCGGGCGAGCACCTGGGTGATGGCGGCCGTCAGGGTCGTCTTGCCGTGGTCGATGTGACCCATGGTCCCGATGTTCACGTGCGGCTTGGTCCGCACGAAGGCCTGCTTGGCCATGCGCGTCTCTCCTCGTCTCGTCGTCGAACGTGCGCGGACAGGTCACGCCTTCGCCGCCGCCGTGGTCTGTGCTTCCCGCTCTTGCTGCTTCGCAGCGGGCCGCCCGGGCCACGGCTGCGCTACTCGGCGCAGCCTCTTGCGGATCGAAGCCCTGGGACGTGCCGAACACCCCCTCCCGGGGGCTTCGGCGCCGAGAAGGGGTCAGCCTCGGAGCTCGCCGGACGCGGACGCGGCGGCGAGTCCCAGGTCGTCCTGGGTCGAGATGCGCTCGGCGCCGCACGAGGTCCGCACGCCCCTCATCGTCGCCGGGGGCTTCGTGCCGGGCCAACCGATTTCCGCACGACCAGCGCGTCGTCGCCGTAGGGGCCGGCGACGGTGAAGCCCTCGGCCGCGAACACCGGGGCGAAGCCGCCGTGGGCGGCGGACGGGCGGCCGGCGGTGCGGGGGTACGCCTCGACCTCGCCGCCGCCGGCGGCCGCGATGGCCGCCAGCGCTGCCCGCACCGCCACCCGGGACACGCCCCGGCGGCGGTGGGAGCGGGCCACGACGAGGCAAGTGATGCGCCAGCGGGCGGGGTCGAGCTCGGCGCTGGGCGGCAGGCGGCCGGGCAGCTCGGCGGTGGGACCGAACTGGCACCAGCCGACGGGGACGTCACCGTCGTAGACGAGGATCCCGTGGGCCCGGCCCCCGGTCACGAGGTCGCGGTGCTCGGCCCGGTTGCGGACGCCCGCCTCGCGCCGGGTCGGGTAGTCGACGCGGGACAGGTGGTGGCCCCGGTGGAAGACCATGCAGCCACAGAAGTCCCAGCCCCCGCCTCCGGTGAACAGGCGCTCGAGTCGGGCCACGTCGCCTCGGACAGCTCCCGGGCCACCAGCACGGCCCCAGTCTCCCCCCTCGGGTGGACCTCGTGTTTCCACCCCTGGGCGGAGGACAGGCCTGGCGCCGGGGCCGTAACCTCGTTGGGTGCACGTGTGGGACCGCTGGCTCGCCGACCTGCGGCGACCCGAGGCGCCCTCTCCCCGGGAGGACCGCACCTACTACCTCGTCATCCCGGTGGTGATCGTCGTGCTGGCGCAGGTCACCCGGCCCGGCTCGATCGGCCAGGTCCTGCTGCTGCTGCCGGCGGTGGCCGCGTTCTGGCTCCGGGCCTTCGACGTGCGCCTGCCGGCCGAGCTGTTCGCGGCGATCGTGCTCGGCTCGGCGGCGCTGGCGGTCAGCAGGGAGGGCAACCTCGAGGGCGCCTACTTCCTCATCGCCACGATGGTCCTGTACACGTCGTGGACGCTGGGGTCGTGGACGCGGGCGATCCTCATCGCAGGGGTGGCCACGCTCGTCGAGTGGTGGGTCGCGGCCAAGGTCATCCCCGAGCACGGAATCACCTGGCAGCCGTGGGCCATGGCGAACATCTTCACCTGCGTCCTCGGCCGGACGCTGCGTCACCAGCAGGGCCTGATCCGCCAGCTGGAGGACACCCGCCGCGAGCTGGCCGAGCACGCGGTGGCCGAGGAGCGCCGGCGGATCGCCCGCGACCTCCACGACCTGGCCGGCCACACGCTGGCGGCCGTGCTGCTGCATGTGACCGGCGCCCGCCACGTGCTGCGCCGCGACGTGGACGAGGCCGAGCGGGCGCTGCGGGACGCCGAGGCGGTGGGGAGGTCCAGCCTCGACCAGATCCGAGCCACGGTGGCGGCCCTGCGGGCGGACGAGCGAGGCACCGACCCGGCGCTGCCGGACGCCGCCGACCTGGGCGTCCTGGTCGACGACTACCGCCGCGCCGGCCTCGACATCCGCTTCGACGCCGACGGCGACCTCGCCGGGCTGGACGGGCCGGTCGGCACCGCCCTCCACCGCATCGCCCGGGAGGCGTTGACCAACGTGGCCCGCCACGCGCCCGGCAACCGCGTCGAGGTCAGCCTGGTCGCGGAGGACGGCGCGGTGCGCCTACGGGTGGTCGACTCCGGCACCGCCGGGCCCGCCGAGCCCCCCGACGGGCCGCACTTCGGGCTGGTCGGGATGGCCGAGCGGGCCCGGGCCGTGGGCGGCGAGCTCGACGCGGGCCCGGCGCCCGGCGGCTGGCGGGTCGAGGCCAGGCTGCCCCTGCCCCGCCGGCCGGAGGCGGTGCGGCCGTGATCCGGGTGATCATCGTCGACGACCAGGCGGTGGTACGGGCCGGGGTGGCCCGCATCCTCGGTCCCGAGGACGGCTTCGACGTCGTGGCCGAGTGCGAGGACGGCGACGAGGTGCCGGACGCGGTGGCCGAGCACCGCCCGGACGTCGTGCTCATGGACGTGCGCATGCGCCGGGTCGACGGCGTGGCGGCCACCCGGGCCCTGGCGGAGACCGAGGCCGCGCCCCCGGTGCTGGTCCTGACCACGTTCGACGACGACGACGTGCTGTGGGGCGCGCTCGAGGCCGGTGCCGCCGGATTCGTCCTCAAGGACGCATCGGCCGAAGAGCTGATCGCCGCCACCCGGGCGGTGGCGGGGGGCGGCGCCTGGCTCGACCCGGACGTGACCGGGCGGGTGCTCGGCCGGGTCCGGGGCGCCCGCCTGGCGGCCGCGCCGGCCGACGGGACCGGGCGGGTCCCCGCGCTGACCTCCCGGGAGCACGACGTGCTGCGGCTCATGGCCACCGGGGCCACCAACCCCGAGATCGCCGAGGCCCTCTTCGTCAGCGAGGCCACCGTGAAGACCCACGTGGGCTCGATCTTCTCCAAGCTGGCCGTACGGGACAGGGCCGCCGCCATCGTCTACGCCTACGACCACGGGATCGCCGGCACCCGGTCCTGACTCCTCCCCCGGGGGGAGCCGCCGACCCACCCGTGCTCCGATGTGCGGATCCGCCCGCCGGCGCACGCTGTGGGGCATGACGAACACCATGTCCACCGCACGGCCGTGCGTGCCGGGGTCGGGTGATCCGGACCGCGTGGTCTGCATCGACGGCCTCGTCAAGCGCTACGGCTCCACCGAGGTCGTGGCCGGCGTGTCGTTCGAGGTCCGGCGGGGCGAGCTTTTCGGCCTGCTGGGCACCAACGGGGCTGGCAAGACCACGACGGTCGAGATCCTCCAGGGCATGCGCCGGTCGAGCGGCGGGCGCGTCGAGGTCCTCGGGCTCGACCCCTCGGCCGCGGGCGACCGCCTGCGCCGCCGGATCGGCTCGCAGCTCCAGGACGCCAACCTGCCGGCCCGCCTGCGGGTCGGCGAGGCGCTGCGGCTCTTCTCGTCGCTGCACCCGGACCCCCGGCCCCTCGACGAGGTCGTCGAGGAGTGGAACCTGGGGCGCCTGCTACGTCGGCCGTTCGCCGGGCTGTCGGGTGGCGAGCGCCAGCGGCTGTTCGTGGCGCTGGCGCTGGTCGGCCGGCCCGAAGTCGTCTTCCTCGACGAGCTGACCCAGAACCTCGACCCCACCGCCCGCCGCCAGACCTGGGATGTGGTGCGGCGGATCCGGGAGCGCGGCACCACCGTGGTCCTTGTCACACACGACGTGGAGGAGGCCGAGCGGCTGTGCGACCGGATCGTGGTCATGCACCGGGGCCGGGTCGTGGCCGACGGCACGCCCGCCGCCATCGTCGAGTCGCTCGGCGGCGCCGCCACCGTGCGGTTCACGGACGCGGAGATCGACGCCCGCCGGCTGCGTGACCTGCCCGGCGTGGCCGCCGTCCGCCGCCACGGGCCCGAGGTCGAGGTCGCCGGCGACGGACCGATCCTCGCCTACGTCGGCGCCCACCTGGTGGCGGAGGGGCGCCCGGCGCTCGACCTCCGCCTCGACCGCCCCACGCTCGAAGACCGCTTCGTCGCACTCACCGAGGAGGACCGACCGTGACCACCGCCCTGACCACACCGACCACGGTTCCCGCCCATGCGGGGACCGGCGGGCTGCGCACCGCGGCCCGCCTCACCGCCCTCGACCTGCGGCTGCTGCTGCGGGAGCCCGGCGTCATCGTCGGGCTGATCGCCTTCCCGGCCGTGACCGTGCTGATCCTGGCCGGCGTGTTCGGGTCGGTTCCCGACCCGGAGTTCGGCGGCGTCCGGCCCAGCGAGCACTACGTCGTCGGCTACATGGGCGTCGTCATCGCCCAGATGGGCCTGGTGACCCTGCCCGCCCACATCGCCACCCACCGCGAGCTCGGCGTGCTCCGCCGCTACCGGGCGTCCGGCGTCGGCGCCGGCGCGCTGGTCGCCAGCCAGGCGGCGTTGGGCGCGGTGCTCGGCGCAGCGGGCGCGCTGGTCGTGCTCGTGGTGGGCGGCGCCGTCTACGGCGTGCCCGCGCCGGACGACCCCGCGCTGGTGGCCGGCTGGCTGGTGGCGGGGCTCGTGTGCTTCGTGGCCATCGGCCTGGCGCTCGGCGTGTTGATGCCGTCGAGCCGGGCGGCCAACGCGTTCGGGAACCTGGTGTTCATCCCGATGTTCCTGCTGGGCGGCGGCGGCCCGCCGCGGGACGTGATGACCGGGGCGATGCAGACGATCTCGGACGTGCTGCCGCTGACGCACGTGATCGGCGGGCTGCGGCTGTCGTGGCTGGGCGCCACCGACGACCCCCACGTCCTGTGGTGGCCGTTCACCGTGGCGGCTGTCGCCGTGCTGCTGGCGGTGCGGACCGCCCGGCGGCGGGTGGCCTGATCGGTGGAGGTGACGGCGATGAGCAGCACCACCCGTGACAGGTCGTGGATGGCCTGGACCGCCGGCGGGATCGCCGGCATCTGGGTGGCGGTGGCGGCGATCAGCCTCCTCGCCCCCGACATGGTGACCGGAAGCGAGCAGCAGCACATGCCGGTGGCGGCCTTCGGGACGTGGCTGTGGGGCCTGATCGCCACCGGCACCTACCTGTGGGGCATGGAGCGCCTGCGGGGCCGGGCCGAGCGCCGGCCGATCTGGGCGGGGCTGACGGCGGCGACGCTGGCGCTGTGGCTGGTGGCCGCGGTCCTGGCCGCCACCCTGCCGAGAGTCGAGACGGGCACGGACCCGACCCGCATCCCCGTCGGCGCCCTGGTCGCCCCGATCGCGGCCACGGTCCTGACCGCGCTGGCGGCGATGACGGCCGGCGTGTTCGCCCGCTCGCCCGATCGGGGGTGAGCGGCCGCGGCGGTCCGCTCCCCCCGGCGCCCGAGCCGTCACCCCCCGGGCGGCTCGGGCGCCCGCGCGTCAGCGCCGCAGCTCGAGGTAGGCGAACCCGGCGATGACCACGCCCGACGCCAGGGCCAGCGCCGCCCCCGCGCGCTGAACGCGCCGGTCGCGATCAGCACGACCGTCGCCGCCACCCAGGCCACGTCGGCCAGCCACCCGCCGGCCGCGACGGCGAGGAGGCCGCTGAGCGCGCACACGCCGGCGTTGACGCGGGGGAGCCGGCGCCGGCCGACGGTGCTCTGCACGATGTCCATGCCGTCACCGTGGCGGCCGCCGTTGCCGGCGGCCATCACCCGCCGGGTAGCGGTATCCGCTCGTCGCATACGTCGTCCCGGGCGTCGGCCGCCGAGGAAACGGCCAGGTTGAGCGCCTCGGCCCCTACGGGGTCGGGCGTGCACTGGACGGCCGACGGCCGCCCGGCAGCGAGCGTCGGCACGGCGTCGTCGGACAAGTGCCGCAGGTACTGGACGTCGAGCTCGGCCCCGTGGCGGGCCCGGTCCAGGTTGTGGCGGGCGACGAACGCCTCGGGGTTGGCGAGGTCGGCCACCACCACGAGCACGGCGGCCGCCACCCCGGCGCCGCCCAGCAGCCAGCTGCGCCCCGGCCGGCGGGCCAGGTTCCGGACCGCCACCATCACCAGCACCGCGCCCAGCCACACCGCGGCCCCGACCACCCACAGGCGCAGCATGGTCAGGCCGAAGGCATCGTCGTACAGGGCCATGCGCCGAAGGCTGACGCCGACCAGGCCGAGCGTGAGCAGGGGGACCGCGGCACCCAGCACCCGCACGACGGCGTGCTCCAGAGCCGCGGGCGCGGCCAGCGCCCGGACCACCCACAGGAAGACCAGGATCAGGCCGGTCGCCCAGCACAGCTGAAAGAACCCGCTGCGGGCGTACTCGGCCGGGGTCAGGCCGGCCTCCTCGACCAGCCGCTCGCCGGCGTCGGTCAGCGCCACGACCTGGGCCACCACGAACAGCACGAGGACCCCGGCCGCCAGCGCCAGCATCGTGGTCACCTCCGCCATCCCGAAGGCGCCGCGCAGCGGCGGCGAGTCGCCCGACCCCGACGCCGCGGCCAGCCCGGCCACCAGCACCGGCACCGCCAGGATCAGGGTGAGGACGACGTGGCCCGCGACCGGGCCGAGGTCGACGTCCGGGACCAGCAGCGAGGCGAACACGGCGTCGGCCGACGCCAGCAGGGCGACCAGGACCGCCAGCACCGGCAACGTCACCACGGCCGCGGCCGCCACGCGGACCGCTCCGGTCCAGTCGCCGGGGACCGTGCGGGGCGCCACCGCCCGGAGGGCGGGCATGCCCGCCAGCCCCCGCCCGAGCGACTCGATGCTCCGCACCAGCGTCCGGGTCGGCGAGGTGTCGAATACCGAGCCCGACCGGCTGAACAGCACGGCGGCGGTCAGCAGCCCGCCGGCCACGACGATGTTCGACAGGATGAGCCACGGGCTCGACCGCACCGCCAGGAACACGATCGGCACCAGCGCGGCCAGCGCCAGGAACTGGGCCTCCCGCCGCCGGATGCGGCCGTCGGCGGCGAGAGCGAGGACGGCCACGACCAGGCCGGCGGCGACGGCGGCGTTGGCCGGGCCGCCCCGCAGCCCGATCTCCAGCAGCAGCCCGGCGAGGACCGCCAGGGCGGCGAGCCGCCGGGCGGCCGGCGCCGTCAGCGCGAGCCGGCCGGGCGGATCGGCCTCGGCCGGCGGTTGGAGGGCGATGTCGGTCACGGGTGACCTCCGTTCGGTCCGGGCAGCCGCACGACCATCGTGCAGCCGGCGGGATGGTTACGGTCGGCGCGGATCTGGCCGTCGTGCAGGTCCACGATCCAGCGGGCGATCGACAGGCCGAGACCCGCACCGCCGGCGGTGCCGGGGCGGGCGGCGTCGGCCCGGTAGAACCGTTCGAAGATCCGGTCGGCGTCGGCCTCGCTGATGCCCGGGCCCTCGTCGCTCACGGTCAGCGTCACGCCGCCCCGGCCGCCGGCGTCGCCGGTGGCGGCCGCCAGCAGCACCGGGCGGTCGGGCGGCCCGAACTGCAGGGCGTTGGCGGTCAGGTTGGCCAGCACCTGATGGAGGCGGTCGGGGTCGGCGTGGAGCCGCAACCACGGCGGGTCGACGTCGACGTCGATGCGCCGGCCCGGGGAGTGGAGCCGGGCCTCGACGGCGACCGCGTCGAGCACGGCCACCGCGTCGAGGGGCTCGCGGCGCAGCGGCACGGCGCCGGACTCCAGCCGGGACAGGTCGAGCAGCTGGGCCACGAGACGCCCGAGCCGCTCGGTCTGGTCGAGCATCGACCGCAGCAGGTCGGGCCGCGGCTCCTCGACGCCGTCGACCAGGTTCTCCAGGCGGGCCTGGAGCGCGGAGATCGGGGTCCGCAGCTCGTGGGACACGTTGGCCACGAGGTCCCGCCGCATGCGGTCGACGGTGGCCAGGTCGGCGGCCATGGCGTTGAACGCCCGGGCCAGCTCGCCGACCTCGTCCGCCGAGGTGGCCGACACGCGCTGGTTCCCGTCGCCGTCGGCCATGCGGCGGGCGGCCACCGCCATCTCCCGCAGGGGCGAGGTCATGCCCCGGGCCAGGACCTGGACGAGCGCCAGTGCGATCGCCCCGGAGATCAGCGGGCGCGCCCAGATCGGCACGCCCAGCCGGAAGCCGACGTACGACACGACCGAACTGACCGCGACCGCCACGACGATCGCGATGCCCAGCTTCAGCTTGATCGAGCCCACCCTGTCGAGCGGTCGGCTCCTCACGGGACCCCCAGCCCGTAGCCGACGCCGTGGACGGTGCGGACGACGTCCTCGCCGAGCTTGCGGCGCAGGGCCCGTACGTGCGAGTCGACCGTGCGGGGGCCGGCCCCCACGGCGTAGCCCCACACGTCGGCCAGCAGCTGCTCGCGGCGGAACACCACGCCGGGCCGGGTCAGCAGGTGGGCCAGCAGGTCGAACTCGATCGGCGTGAGGTGGACCCGGGTGCCGTCCCGGCGGACCTGGCGGGTGGCCGGATCGAGCTCCAGGCCCTCGTGGCGGAGCACGGCGGCCTCGGTGGCGTCGTCGGCCCGCCGCAGCACGGCCCGGATCCGGGCGACGAGCTCGCGTGGGCTGAACGGCTTGGTCACGTAGTCGTCGGCCCCGACCGACAGCCCGATCACCAGGTCGGTCTCGTCGTCCCGGGCGGTGAGCATGACGACCGGCACCCGGCGCTCGGCCTGGATGCGCCGGCAGACCTCGAGCCCGTCGAGGCCGGGCAGCATGAGGTCGAGGACGACGAGGTCGGGCTTGGTGTCCCGGCAGAGCTCCACGGCCCGGGGCCCGTCGCCGACCGCCCGGGCGTCGAACCCCTCGCTGCGGAGCCGCCGCACGACCGCATCCGCGATCGCCGGCTCGTCCTCGACCACCAGCACCGTCCTCACCGGCGGTCAGGCTACGAAATGCCGGTCATGCGCAGTTGTGCGAGATGTGGAGATCTCGTGCAGGCGGCCGGGGGCGATGCCACCGGCGCGCCGGGCGCGCCTACGATCCGGCCGGCGGCCACCGAAGGCGGAACGTGAGCGCATTGACCAGGGTGGGCAAGGCCCTGTGGGCCACCGGCAAGGGCGGATGGCACCTGCGGCGTGCGGCGCAGCGGGCGGAGCGGTCGGAGCCGCAGGACGGCGACGCTGCCGTCGCCGACGTCGAGACGCTGGACATCCAGCCGACGCTGCCCCAGGCCGCACTGCTGGTGCGCTACATCGCCGGCCGGTTCGTCCTCGGGTGGATCGAGACCGTGCTGGTGACCGAGTACGTGCTCCTCGCGGGCGCGCTCACGTTCCTGGTGGGCTGGCCGTACGAGCGGGATGGGGTCACGACCTTCGTCGGCGTCTTCCTGCTGATGCTGTTCGTCCTGGCGGTGCTGGCGCAGCGGGCCGCCACCCGGGCGGTCCGCCGGGTCGGGGCGCTCGACAAGCTGGCCGGCCTGGACGACTTCGCGTTCGACGCCCTCATCGACTGGTGGCCGAACCTGCGGGCCGAGTTCCGCCGGGTCGGCCTGTCGCCCTCGGCGTGGAGCATGCTGCGGCTCGGCACCGGCTACGCCACCGGACGCCTGTCGGACGACCAGCGCGGCCGGCTGGAGGCGGTGCGCTGGTTGGCCGTCATCCCGGCCGAGCAGCTGAACGACGCTCACCAGGTCCTCGTCCGCGCCGCCGCGTAGGCTCACTCCCCGGGGCGTTCGGGGAGGGGCGCGATGAGCATCAGGTCCACGATCCTCGCGGTCGGTGGGGGTGGCACCGGTTCTCGGCGGTGCTCGTTCTGCGGGCGGCGGGAGCGGGTGGTGGAGCACCTCGTGCGGGTCCGGACCGCGTACATCTGCGAGCGGTGCGTCGCCCAGGCGCAGGAGGCGATCGCGTCGGCGGCGCCCGGGGAGCGGCTGCTGCGGGTCCGGCCCGCGCCGGCCCAGGTGGGCGACCGGGACGCGGCCGAGCTGGCCATCGAGCGGGCGTACGAGACCGTGATCAGCCCCGGCGGCTCCCCGGCCGAGCGGGCCCGGTCGATCGAGCGGGGGGAGAACCTCGCCGCGACCATGGCAGAGGTGCGGGACCGGAGTCCCGCCCGCAGCGTGGACGTCACCGTGGACTTCGTCAGGTTCGTGAGCGACGACGAGGCCGAGGTCCAGTTCACCCTGCTGCTGTCCGACCTCGGCTCCCCCATGCCGCAGACCGGGCACGCCGTGCTGGTCGACGACGAGTGGAAGGTGTCCCGGGAGACCTGGTGCCGCCTCGTGCGGATGGTCGGGGTGGAGTGCCCGCCCCCGGCGGACTGACACCCCACCCCACGCCCTCGCCGGTGATGAGGAGCCGGCCGTCCGGTAGCCAGTCGATCGACCACCCAGCGGGGTGACGCGACGTAGGCCAGGCCGTCCAGGAGAACCTGCGATTCCATCGCGCTCAGTCCTCGAGGAACGACTTGAGCTCGACCAGCCGCGCCCGCCACGCGGCCTTGGCGGTCTCGGCCTCGTCGGGGTCCGGGAGCCGCTCATGGGCGACCGAGACCGTGACCTTGGCCGGGCCCTTCTCGTCGAACGTGACGCTCACCCGGGTCGGGCCGCCCTCCCAGTCGAAGCGGGCGGTGCGGCCGGGCATCGACGTCCGCATCCGCATCGCCCCGTCGGTGAGCCACTTCCGCCGGGTCCGGGAGTCGACGAACGCGTCGAACACGCCGTCGAGGGGGACGGCGACCGTCTTCGAGGCGTAGACGGTGAAGCCGTCGGCCTGCTGGTGCTTGAGCCGCAGGCCGCGGGCCCGCTCGTACCAGACGGTGATCGCCTGCGACCACCATCCGGGGACGCCGTGGTCGTCGACGAGGTGGGCAGCGATCTCGCCGTGCTTGCGCTGGCGGGCCCCCCAGCGGTCGAGGAGGGCGAACCACGCCTCCCAGCCCGCGCCGGTCGCCTCGACGAGCTTGTCCTCGGCGGGGCGGTCGGCGGTGTCGGCCAGCCGGGCGCCGGCGGCCTGGACGCGGTCGCGCTTCTGCGCCACCTGGCTGCGCGCGGCGGCGTAGCTCTCGCCGGTCTTGGACATCCGCCCGCGAACGCGTCGCTTGAAGGACGCTTCCTTGGTCATCGCAGTCTCCTTCGCCGTGCCGCGACCGCAGGGACTCACGCTCCCCCGGGCACGCCCCGGTGGTGGCAATGGCTCGGCTTGGCTGACACTTATCGATCGATCAGCGTCTTGCCAGAACCCTGATCAATTGATAAGGTCTCGTGGATGGCCGACACAGTGACGCGGCAGACGCGGCCGTCGGCGGACGCCACCCGCGAGCGGATCCTGGCCGCCGCCCTCGACCTGTTCTCCGAGCGGGGGTTCGACGGCGCCTCGACCCGGGAGATCGCCGCCCGGGCCGGCGTGACCCAGCCGCTGCTCAACTACCACTTCAGCGCCAAGGACGAGCTGTGGCGGGCCGCGGTCGGCGGCCTGTTCGGTGCGCTCACCCGGGCTCTCGCCGACCGGGCTGCGGGGCTGCGGGGCGTCGACGAGCCGGCGGCGGCGCGGCTGCTGGTGCGCGAGTTCGTCACGTTCTCGGCCCGCCACCCGCAGCTGCACCGGATCATCACCCAGGAGTGCAAGGTCGACGGCCCCCGCATGGACTGGCTCGTCGAGCGGCACATCCGGCCGCTGTACGAGGCCGCCACGGCGCAGTTCGCCCGGCTGGCCGAGCAGGGCCACGTCCCGCCGATCCCGCCGGCGCACCTCTACTACATCCTCACCGGCGCGGGTCCCACGATGTTCGTGCTCGCGCCCGAATGCCGGCGCCTGGCCGGCCTCGACCCCATCGCCGACGAGGTCGTCGAGGCGCACGCCGACGCCGTGTGCCTCCTGCTCTTCGGCCGCTGACCGCGAAAGGACCCTCCCGTGCGACACGAGCTCGAGCTCGCCTACCTCGGCATCGAGGTGCCCGACCCCACATCCTTGAGCACGTTCCTCGGTGGCGTGGTCGGCCTCGTGCCCGGCGAGCCGGCCGGCGGCGGGGCGGTGACGTGGCGCAACGACGGCCGGGCGCACCGGATCATCGTCCGGCCGGGCCCGGCCGGGGACGCGGCGTTCGTCGGCCTCGAGGCCACGGGTACCGCCGCGTTCGACGCCGCCGTCGACCGGCTGCGAGGCGCGGGGTTCGACGTCGCCGAGGGGCCCGACGACGATCGCCGCGCCCGCCGCGTGCAGCGGCTGATCCGGGCGCAGGCCCCGTGGGGCCTGCCCGTCGAGCTCGTCCTCGGCCTGGAGTCGGCGGCCACCCCCTTCACGTCGCCCCTGGTGCCCGGCGGGTTCCTCACCGAGGGCGTCGGGTTCGGGCACGTGGTGTTCGCCACCACCGCGTTCGACGACTCGCACGGCTTCCTGGTCGACGGCCTCGGCTTCGGCCAGTCCGACTGGCTGGAGATGGAGGTGGCCGCCGGCATCGAGCTCGAGGTCCGCTTCTACCACTGCAACCAGCGGCACCACACCGTGGCGCTGGCCCGGGCGCCCTTCGACCTGCCCCAGACGCTGCACCACGTCATGGTCGAGACCAACGAGCGGGACGATGTCGGTGCCGCGTTCGACCGGGCGTGGGCGACCGACCTCGCCATCCCGAACGGGCTGGGCCGCCACGACAACGACGGGATGTTCAGCTTCTACGTGACCAGTCCGGCCGGGTTCCAGGTCGAGGTCGGCCACGGGGGCCGGGTCGTCACCGACGGCTGGGCCGGCAACCGCCGCTACGACCGCATCAGCGCGTGGGGCCACCAGCCCCTGCGGCAGGGCTGACGCCGATGCGCGGCACCGCCCCGGACGTCGAGGTCGCGGTCGTCGGCTACGGGCCGGTCGGCAACACCCTGGCGATCCTGCTCGGCCAGCTCGGGCGCCGGGTCCTGGTGCTGGAGCGGTGGCCCGCCCCGTACCCGCTGCCCCGGGCCGTGCACTTCGACCACGAGGTCGGCCGCATCCTCCAGTCGTGCGGGATCGGCGACCGGCTGCGGGCGATCAGCGAACCGGCTCCCGTGTACGAGTGGCGCAACGCGGCGGGCACCACGCTGCTGCGGTTCGGCCGGACCGGCGACGGCCCGTCGGGCTGGCCGCTGTCGTCGATGTTCCACCAACCCGAGCTGGAGGGGCTGCTCGACGAGCGGGTCCGCGACCTGCCGGGCGTCACGGTCCGACGAGGCGTCGAGGTCATCGCCGTCGACCAGGACGACGACGCGGTCGTCGTGCGCACCGCCGGCGGCCGCCGCATCCCGGCCCGCTACGTCGTGGGCTGCGACGGCGCCAACAGCACCGTGCGCACGCTCGCCGGGCTGCCGACCCACGACCTCGGGTTCTTCTACGACTGGCTCATCGTCGACGTGGTGCTCGACGCCCCGCGGGTGTTCGACCCCGTCAACGTGCAGATCTGCGACCCGGCCCGGCCGACCACGGCCGTGTCCGGCGGTCCGGGGCGGCGGCGGTGGGAGTTCATGCGGCTCCCGCACGAGACCCGCGAGGCGCTCGACGACGAGGCCCGGGCCTGGGAGCTGCTCGCCCCGTGGGGCGTGCACCCGGGCAACGCCCGGCTCGAGCGCCACGCGGTCTACACCTTCAACGCCCGCCACGCCGAGCGGTGGCGTGCCGGGCGGGTGCTGGTGGCCGGCGACGCCGCCCACCTCATGCCGCCGTTCGCCGGCCAGGGCCTGTGCGCCGGGATCCGCGACGCAGCCAACCTGGCCTGGAAGCTCGACCTGGTGCTGCGCGGCCTTTCCGCCGACGCGCTGCTGGACACCTACGAGCAGGAGCGCCTCCCCCACGCCCGGCAGGCGATCGAGCTCTCGATGGAGCTCGGGAGGGTCATCTGCGTCCCCGACCCCGTCGAGGCCGCCGCTCGCGACGCGGCGATGGCGGCTGCCGTCGGTCCGGAACCGGTCGCCGCACCGTCCCTGCCGGGGCTCGACGGCGGGCTCGTCCATCCGGCCGCACCGCACGCCGGGCGGCCGTTCGCCCACGGCGACGGGTGGCGGCTCGTGACCGCCGGCCTCGACGCCACGGCGGTCGACCCCGCCGCCCGGGCGTGGTTCGCATCGCTCGGCGGGCGGGTCGAGGCCGTCCGCGCGCCCGACGACCGCTGGTTCGCGGCGCACGACACCGCGGCGGCGCTTCAGCGGCCCGACTTCCACCTGTA
>DASRJM010000077.1:0-3329 GCA_035649475.1 Acidimicrobiales bacterium | reverse complement strand
GACCCACGCCGAGCGCCGCTGCCGCACCCACGACCAGCCCGCACGACACGCCCCAGGCGCCCCTGGCCCGCCAGGCGCGCAGCACCAGCGCACCTCCGGGTGGGGGAGTGACCGCGGCCGCGTCACCGAGGCCACCGAGGGCGACCACCGCCTGGGCGGATACGCCGCACGGCCCGTCGCAGGTCACGGCGGCGCCGGCGCTCGACCGCCACGACGCCTCCGTCCCGCCGGCCGCCGGTCGCCGCCGCCGCAGCGGTGCGGGAAGGCCTCGCGCCCCGGCGAGGGCCAGACCGGCCTGGGCGACCGTGGGCGCGACCGGCGCCAACCCAGCCAGCGCCGGGCCCGGCACCAGGCGCGACCCGCTCCCCGGCCGAGCCCCCGCCACCGTGTCGACGCCGGCGACGGGGCCCACGCCGGTCACGTGCTCGACCTCCGCCACCGCCTCGGAGATGCCGGTGAGCCATCTGGCTCTGGGTGGTGCTCGAAGCAGCACCAATGCCGCCGATCCGACAGGGACCAGGTCCAACGGCCGTTCGATCGTGAGCGCGACCTCGGTCGCCCATGACGGCAGCTCGGCCGTCCCGGTCGCCCGGTAGCCATACCAGCCGGGCCGCAGCCGTCCGCGTCGCCGAGCGGCAACGATCGGGGCGACGCCGTGGAGGCCATCGTGGCCGTGCCGGTTCGGGTCCCGGTTGGTCGGGCTCACGACGACCCACCGGCGTCGAGCTCGAGGATGGCGACTCCTCGAGGACCGGTCTCCAGCCGGACCCGCACCGGGACGAGGTAGCTGGCATCTCCGCCCGGGGGCCGGACACGAACCGAGACCTGCGCGGTGGGCGCCCCGGGCGGGCCAGTGAGCTCGGCAATGCCGACGCTCAGCACACGCCATCCGGAGGGGAGTGGGCGGGTCGATGGCTGCCGGCCATGTCCGAGGCGGGTGAGGGCCGCCACGTCCCCGGCGACGAAGGCGACCACCGCCTGGCGGGCAACGCGCCCTGCCGCCTGCGACTGCTCCGCCGGTGCCGACCGCGGGCGGGAACCGGAGATCCCGGGCGCGACCGGCAAGGGGACGGGACGCGGCCGGCCGCCCACGGCGATCCCTTCCCGCTGGACGACCAGTGGTACGACGAACGCCAAGGTCCCGCCGTCGCGGTAGGCGCCCGACCGGATCTGGAGGACATGGGCGAGGACGGTGACCTCGGTCCCACCGGCGACCGACCTGCCGCCGGCCGCCACCACCAGGTCGGCGTACTGGGCGACGCCGGCCGGGACGGAGACGGACCGCCGCAGGTCGACGCCGGTGGCGGTGAACTGGTGGAGCCGCTCGGCCCGGGCCGCCCGGTCGTCACCGACCGTGAGGTACTCGCGGAGGAAGGCCGTGGCCACCGCGGCAGCCTGGCGGTCATCGGAAGGTTCGGCGTCGGCCGCCGCCACCGATGGCCGTGCCGCTGCGGCCGGGCGTTCGGGAGCCGGCACGACACCCCGGAAGGCGCCGACCGCGATCAGCGACCACAGGACGGCCCGGGCGACCGTCCTGAGCGGCCTCGACCCCCGCGGGTGCGCCGGTGGCGCCGGTTCGGACGTCCCGAGCAGCTCCGGGAACAGCACGCCCGTGGGAGCAGGAGCGTCGGAGGGGTCCCTCATCATCGGGCGAGACGGAAGGGCGGCACATGCAGGCGCGCCCCGGGATGGATGAGGTCGGGGTCGGCGCCGATGACGGACCGGTTCGCCCGGTAGATCTGCCGCCAGTACCGGTCGATGTTCCCCGCCGACCGCCCCGCCGGCGAGAGGTGGGCGGCCGCGATGTCCCACAACGTGTCGCCAACCTCGACGGAATACCCGGAGGCCGCGGCGTCGTCCGCCCAGTCCCCATGCCGCGGAGCTGCCATGTCGCCCGCCTCGTCGCCGTGCCCGGACGCTGCTGCGTTGGACGGCCCGCCCCCCAGCCAGGGCGGCAGTGGCGCCGCTGACCGGCGGGGGGTGGGCCGCGCTCGCACCGGTCCCAGCGCGTCCACCGGCCAGTGGAGCCGTCCCGACCCGCGGCTGGTCGAGGTCAGGCCGCCCACGGTGGCCGGACCGGCGGAACCGCTGGAGGACAGCGACGCGGTCGACGCCAGGGACGTGCCGCTCCATCGATGCCCGGGCGGTGCATCCGGTGTCGCCGCCACGGTCAGCTGAGCGAGCAGTGCGCCCCCGACGAGCAGGTCGAGCAGGCGCCGGACCACCACCGGGGTGACCAGCGACATGAGCCGGCCGCCGAGCCGGCCCAGGAATCCAGGCAGCATGCACAGCGAGTGGACCAGCAGCACGACCAGGCCGTAGGCGACCAACGTCTCGGCCGTGAAGGCGATGAGGGCGAGCACCGCCGCGACCGGATCGGCCCAGGGGCGCCCGAGGTCGCCCAGCACCCGCAGCAGCGTCACCGGCGAGCCCAACCCGTCCATGAGCGCCCGCTCCACCAGGACGAGGCCGGCCGCGGCCGCCGGGACCCTCACCGACCGCCGACGGTCGTCCCGCCGGGACCCACCTCCGTGCAGGCGTTCCATGTGACCAACGTCCTCCGAACAAGCCCGATAGAATTCATTTCCCTTTGTTTCCTATCATCGACCTAAGTCGACGACAACGGCGCCCGGCGAAGTTGTGGAGAAGCCGCCCGCGCTCTAGGCTGCTGGGCATGTACGAACCGGAGGAATCGGACGAGTCAACCTCGCCGGCGATGCGGCGGGTGTTCGACGAGCTCGAGGCGGAGTTCGAGGCCGGGCTGCGCCGCGAGGCCGAGCAGGAGACCATGGCCGCCGTCCGTGCCGAGGTGGGCGCCACCCTGCTGTGGGAACAGCTGGCCCGCCGGATCGGCGGCGACGCGACGGTGTTCGCCGGGACCCGTGCCTTCCGCGGCGGCGTCGTCGCCAGCTATCCGGAGTTCCTTGTCCTGCGCGCCGCCGACGGCGCCGAGCACCTGATCCGCTACGGGCCAGCGGTCTCGATCGCCCTGCCGGCCGAACCGCCGACGCTCCGGCCGGCGCCGCCCACGGCCGCCCGCCGATACCAGTTCGCGCTCGCCCTCCGCGAGCTTGCCCGCCGACGCGAGCCCGTCAGGGTGGAGCTGGTCGACGGGGCCAGGTGCGACGGCACCATCGAGGCGGTCGGCAGCGACTATCTGGAGGTCGCCGAGCACGACCTGGGCGAGGCGCGACGCCGGGTCGCGGTGCGGGCACGGCGGTTCGTGGGGTTCGCGGCGGTCGCCGCCGTCACTCTTCCTCCGGGGCGCCGATGAGCGGGTGCTTGCGCGCCCAGTCGGCCGTCTGCTCGTGCATGCGCTCGATGTAGGC
>DASRJM010000076.1:0-25022 GCA_035649475.1 Acidimicrobiales bacterium | reverse complement strand
TCGGGGCGGGCGTAGCCGTTGCGGCGGCGGTGCTCGTCGTGGAAGGCGGGCACGTCCGGGACAGTGATCTCGTGGCTCTGGCCGCGGTAGCGGCAGTCGACGGCCACCTCGACCTCGACGTCCGGTGCGTCGCCGACCAGGGCGCGGGCGTCGGCCGCCAGGGACTGCAGCGCGGCGGGTAGGCCCTCGTCGTCGTCCGGGGTCGGCCACGAGCGGACGACGTCGCGGCGGCGGGGGGCCGTGAGGAGGCCGACCGCCGACAGGACCCCCGCCCGGGCCGGAACCACCACCGCCGGCATCCCCAGCGCATCCGCCAACGCGCAGGCGTGGAGCGGGCCCGCGCCGCCGAAGGCGACCAGGGCCAGCCCCCTCGGGTCCACGCCCCGCTCCACCGAGACCGCACGCAGGGCGCGCTCCATGTTGGCGTCCACCACCGTGATCACGCCGTCGGCCGTCACGCCGGCGCCCGCCAGGGCGGATTCGGCCGCCCCCCGATCCAGGGCCAGCCCGCCGAACGCCGCCTCCGCCGGGATGCGCCCGGCCACGAGGTCCGCGTCGGTCACCGTCGGCCGGGTCCCGCCCCGGCCGTAGCACGCGGGGCCGGGATCGGCGCCGGCCGACTCCGGGCCGACGACCAGGGCGCCGCCCGGGTCGATGCGTGCGACCGACCCGCCGCCCGCGCCGATCGTATGGACGTCCAGCGACGGGAACCTGACCGTGAACCCACCCACCTCACGTTCGGCCGCCGGTGCCGGGGCGCCGTCCAGGATCAGGCACACGTCCGTCGACGTGCCGCCCATGTCGAACGTCACCGCATCGGGGAAGCCGTTGGCGAGCGCCGCCGCCGCGCCGGCCCGGACCCCGCCCGCCGGGCCCGAGAGAAGCAGCGCGGCCGGCAGCTCCGCCGCCTCTCCCGCCGGCAGCAGGCCGCCCGACGACGTCATGACCAGCACCTCGTCGGCCGCTTCCTCGATCCCCCGCAGGTAGGTCCGCAGCCTCGGCCGCAGCGCGGCGTTGACCACCGTCGTCACCGTCCGCTCGACCTCCCGCATCTCGGGCGACACCTCGTGCGAGCACGACACGTCGCGACCGGCGTCCCGCAGCACCGCCGCCACCGCCCGCTCGTGGTCCGGGTTCACGTCGGCGTGCAGCAGGCACACGGCGATCGCTTCGGCCGCCGGGTCGATGCCCAGGGCCCCCACCGACGCCGCGTCGACCGGCGCCAGCTCGGATCCGTCGGCGGCCAGCCGCCCGCCCACCTCGTAGCGCAGTTCCCGCGGCACCAGGGGCTCGGGCCGCGACGCCAGCTGGTCGTACAGCGACGGGCGGTCCTGCCGCCCGATCTCGATCACGTCCCTCAGCCCCTCGGTGGTGACCAGCGCGACCACCGCGCCCCGCCGCTCCAGCAGGGCGTTGGTGGCGACCGTCGTGCCGTGGGCCAGCAGCGACGGCGGCCCCGCGGTCCCGGGCGGGCCGACCGCGGACCGCACGGCCCGCGCCGGGTCGTCCGGCGTCGACAGCACCTTGGTGACCCGCCCGTCCGCCGCTACCAGGTCCGTGAAGGTCCCCCCGGTGTCGACGCCGACCTGCACCGATCAGGCCGCGGTGCCGGTCCGGCCGCGCTGGGTCTGGGCGGCCTCGACCGCCAGCATGTCGACCAGGTCGTTCATCGTGTCGCCCGAGTGGCCCTTGACCCAGCGGAACGTGACGTCGCCCCGCCGCCGGACCTCCTCGACCAGGGGCTCCCACAGGTCCCGGTTGGCCACGGGCTTGCGGGCCGAGTTGGTCCACCCCCGCGTCAGCCACCCCTCCCACCACCGGTCCCGGAAGCAGTTGACGACGTAGGTCGAGTCGCTCACCACCTCCAGCCGCCCGGGGTGCGACCGCACCGCCTCGAGCGCCGCCCGGATCTCCATGCGCTGGTTGGTCGTGCGGGCCTCGGCGCCGCTCGCGTACGCGCCGCCCACCTCGGCCCATGCCCACCCGCCGGGGCCCGGGTTGCCCAGGCAGGCACCGTCGGTGAACACGGTCGTCGGGGGGCGTTCCGGCACGGCCGGACACCGTAGCGGCCCTGCTGAGGGGCCCCGGCGCTACTGAACGTCGGTCAGGCGCAATTGGCCCGATCAGGTGCCAGAGTGGGCACATGATCATCGACGGGTTCGTGCACCAGCTGCCCGACACCGACCCCACCGAGACCCGGGAGTGGCTCGACTCGCTCGACGCCGTGGTGAGCGGCCACGGGACCCCGCGCGCCCGCTTCCTCATGTCCAAGCTGATCGAGCGCGCCCGCGAGCTCCAGGTCGGCCACCCCGCCACCGTCTCCACCCCCTACGTCAACACCATCCCGCCCGAGCAGGAGCCGTGGTTCCCGGGCGACGACGAGATGGAACGGCGCATCCGCGCCTACATCCGCTGGAACGCCGCGGTCATGGTCATCAAGGCCAACAAGCACGCCGACGGCATCGGCGGCCACCTCTCCACGTTCGCCTCTTCGGCCGCGCTCTACGACGTTGGCTTGAACTGGTTCTTCCACGGCAAGGACGACGGCCAGGCGGGCGACGCCGTCTACATCCAGGGCCACGCCGCCCCCGGCATCTACGGCCGGGCGTTCCTCGAGGGCCGCCTCAGCGAGCAGGACCTGGACCAGTTCCGCCAGGAGGTCGGCGGCGGTCTCTCCAGCTACCCGCACCCCCGGCTCATGCCCGAGTTCTGGGAGTACCCCACGGTCTCCATGGGCCTGGGCCCGCTGAACTCGATCTACCACGCCCGCTTCCTGCGCTACCTCCACAACCGACGCATCGACGACACGTCGGCCTCGAAGGTGTGGTGCTTCATCGGCGACGGCGAGGTCGACGAGCCCGAGACCCTCGGCGCCCTCACGCTCCCGGCCCGCGAGCAGCTCGACAACCTCATCTGGGTCATCAACTGCAACCTGCAGCGCCTCGACGGCCCGGTCCGGGGCAACGGCAAGGTCATCCAGGAGCTGGAGGCCGTGTTCCGCGGCGCCGGCTGGAACGTCATCAAGGTCGTGTGGGGCTCCCGCTGGGACGAGCTGCTGGCCCAGGACCGCGACGGCGTGCTGCTCAACAAGATGAACACGACCGTCGACGGCGAGTTCCAGCGCTACGCCGTCGAGTCCGGCGCCTACGCCCGCGAGAACTTCTTCGGCCCCGACCCCCGCCTGCGGAAGATGGTCGAGCACCTGAGCGACGACGAGATCCGGAACCTGCCCCGGGGCGGCCACGACTACCGCAAGCTGTACGCGGCCTACAAGGCGGCCACCGAGCAGCACGGCGCCCCCACGGTCATCCTGGCCAAGACCATCAAGGGCTGGACCCTCGGCCCCGACGTCGAGGGCCGCAACGCCACCCACCAGATCAAGAAGATGACGGTGGACCAGCTGCGGGTCCTGCGGGAGCGCCTGTTCCTCACCGACATCATCCCCGAGGACGCCCTGTCCGACGACAAGGAGCCGCCCTACATCCGCTTCGCGGAGGGCTCGGTCGAGCAGCAGTACATGCTGGACCGGCGCAAGGCGCTCGACGGCCCGCTGCCGTCCCGGGTGGTCCGCACCAAGCGGCCGCTCGGCATGCCCGAGGACAAGCCGTTCGACGAGGTGCTGGCGGGCTCGGGCAAGCAGGCGGTGTCGACCACCATGGCCTTCACCCGGCTGCTGCGGAACCTGTGCCGTGACCCCAACGTGGGCCGGCGGGTGGTGCCGATCATCCCGGACGAGGCCCGCACGTTCGGCATGGACGCGCTGTTCAAGGAGTTCAAGATCTACGCCGCGCTCGGCCAGGTCTACGAGCCGGTCGACGCCCAGCTGCTGCTGTCCTACAGCGAGGCCCGCGACGGCCAGGTGCTGGAGGAGGGCATCACCGAGGCCGGGTCGACGGCGTCGTTCATCGCCGCCGCCACCAGCTACGCCCATCGCAGCGTGCCGATGCTGCCGTTCTTCACCTTCTACTCGATGTTCGGCTTCCAGCGGGTCGGCGACCTCATCTGGTCGGCGGCCGACTCCCGGGCACGGGGGTTCCTGCTCGGCGCCACCGCCGGGCGGACCACGCTGCTGGGCGAGGGCCTCCAGCACCAGGACGGCCACAGCCACGTACTGGCGTCGACCGTGCCGACGGTGGAGGCGTGGGATCCGGCCTTCGCCTACGAGATGGCGACGATCGTCCGCCACGGCATCAAGGAGATGATCGTCGACGAGCGCGACGTCATCTACTACCTCACGCTCTACAACGAGAACTACGTGATGCCGCCGCTGCCCGAGGGCGTCGAACAGGGCATCATCGACGGCCTGTACAAGTGGGCGGACGCCCCCGAGGGGCCGTCGCACCGGGCGACCATCCTCTTCTCCGGAACCGCCCAGGGCGCGGCCCGGGCCGCCCAGGACGAGCTGGCCGAGCGCTGGGACGTGGCCGCCGACCTGTGGTCGGCCACCAGCTACAAGCGCCTACGCGAGGAGGCGCTGTCGGCCGAGCGCTGGAACCGCCTGCATCCGACCGAGCCGCCGCGCACGCCGCTGGTGACCGAGCGGCTCGGGACCGAGGGCGGGCCGGTCGTGGCTGTCACCGACTTCATGAAGGCCGTCCCCGACCAGGTCGGGCGGTGGGTGCGCCAGCCGTTCGTGCCCCTCGGCACCGACGGCTTCGGCCGCTCGGACACCAGGGAGCGCCTGCGGGAGTTCTTCGAGGTGGACATGCCGCACGTCGTGGTGGCCACCCTGTGGGCGCTCGCCCAGCAGGGCGAGGTGAAGGCCGAGACGGTCGCCGAGGCGATCGCCCACTACGGGATCGACGTCGACCGTCCCGACCCCCGGGCCGCTGACCGCTGACACCGCCGACCGCTGACACCGCCTAGAGCTGCGCCAGCAGGTCGAGCGGGAACGGCGGTTGGGCCAGCGGTCCGACCGCGATGCGCACGAGCAGCAACGGGCTGTCGTCGCCGGCCGTGCGGTTGAGGTGCACGGTGCCGCAGCCCGTGCACCGGTGGACGAGCACCCACTCCCCGCCACTGCGCACGCTGATGGCGATCGGCTCCATGGCCGAGCCGCACAGCTCGGCCGCGGCCCGGTCGCCGGGCGAGTCGTCGACGTGACGGCTCCACAGGCAATGGGGGCAGTGGTTGCGATGGGCGGTGCCGGGCGCCGACGTCGGGACGTCGAGACGGCAGTGGCGGCACCGGAACGACTCCGGCAGACGGCGCCGGTGGCGATTGAGCTGATCGCGCGCCAAGTGAACCTCCGTAGTGACACCAGGATCGGGACACGGAGCGCGTCGCCCGTCCGCAGGCGCCCCCCGGAGGTGCTCAGGCCGGAGCCGGAACCGGTCGGGGACGGCGGACGTGCGACGCGTGACGCAGGGTGGGTCGCATTCCTCACCGCCTTCCGTCGGCTCGGGGCCGCCCGTCGTGGGCGGCGTCGGCGGGGCATGTCAGCCGACCGGCCGCACGGGCCGCAAGCGATTTAGCGCCGGGGCGTGAACACGGCCAGGCGCTGCCCGTTCTTGCCGATCTCGAAGGCGTCGGCACCGTCGAACGTCTCGCCATCCCGGGCCAGGCGGAGCGGGCCGTCGGCGGAGCGGACGTGCAGCCCGGTCGTCTGCCATGTCTCGAACACCCGGCTCCGGCGCAGGGTCCCGGTCAGGGCGGCGACCACCAGCCGGACCCGGCAGAACGGCTGGGAGGCGTCTACGACCCTGACGTCGAGCTCGCCGTCGTCGAGCCGCTCCCGCCAGGTGGGGGCCATGCCCTCGGGCAGGTAGCGGCAGTTGCCGACGAACACGATCCACAGCCGGCGGCGCTCGCCGTCCAGCGAGACGTCGACCGGCGAGCTGTGGCGCAGCACGCGGACCAGGGCCACGGCGAGCGCCGGCCACTTGCCGATGCGGGACTCCAGCTCCTCGCGGGCGTCGACCAGCTCGACGTAGCTGCCGAAGCTGGCGGTGTTGAGGAACGGCCGGCCGTCGATCCAGCCGACGTCGATCTCGGCCGCCTGGCCCTCGCGTACCGCGTCGACCGCGTCGGCCACGGTCTCGACGCCGAGGTCCCGGGCCAGGTGGTTGAGGGTGCCGGCCGGGACCACGACCAGCGGCATCGCGTGGCGGAGAGCCACGGCGGCCGCGGCGTTGATCGAGCCGTCGCCACCCGCCACGCCGAGGGCGGCGCACCCGCCGGTGGCCAGGCGCTCCAGCTCCTCGACGAGGTCGGCGCCGTCGGTCAGCTCGACGATGGTGGCGCCCGGGAGGCCATCCCGCAGCGCGTCGATCGGCGGGCGGGCCGGCCCGATGGCACCGGAGCCGGCGCTCGGGTTGACCACGATGGCGACGCCGGTCCCGTCGTCGGAGGGCGCCAGGTCGCTCCAGGTCCGTTGGGGTGCGACCGCGGCCGGCTCCTTGGGCGCGACCGGCCACACGAACCGGGTCATCACCCCGATGCCCACCCCGGCGGCGAGGCGGGCAGCGAGCCGGTCCGTGCTGGTCCCCCGCCGGCCGAGCGCCACCCCCGCACCGGCGGCCACGGCGAGGCCCACCACGACGTGCTCCTGCGCGGCGCCCGTGGCCGCGGCGGCGGCCGTCGCCGGCCAGCCGAACGGCCGGGCGGCGGTGCCGGCCAGAGCGGCGCGCAGTCCGGCGCGGCGGAGGAAGCGGCCCGATCCCATAGCGGTCCGACCGTACCCGTGGTCTGCGCCGGCAAGCCGTGGCGGGCGCGGGAGCCGGTACCGTGCACGCATGACTGCTGAGGTCCCCGTCACCGGCGATCCCGAGGCCGACAAGCTGCTGGCCGAGGACCCGCTCGCCCTGCTGATCGGCATGCTGCTCGACCAGCAGGTCCCCATGGAGTGGGCCTTCGGCGCCCCGCTCAAGCTGCGCGACCGGCTCGGCGGGCGGCTCGAGGCGGCCGAGATCGCCGCCCTCGACCCCGACAGGCTCCAGGCGGTGTTCAAGGGCCCGCCCGCGCTGCACCGGTTCCCGGGCTCGATGGGCAAGCGCACGCAGGCGCTCTGCCAGCTCCTGGTCGACGACTACGGCGGCGACGCGTCGGCGGTGTGGACCGGCGCAGCCGACGGCCGCGACCTGCTCCGGCGGCTCAAGGCGCTGCCGGGCTTCGGCGGCGAGAAGGCCAAGATCTTCGCCGCGCTGCTGGCCAAGCGGTTCGGCGTCCGCCCCCCCGGCTGGGAGGAGGCGACGGCCCCGTTCTCCGACGACCAGCCCCGCTCAGTCGCCGACATCGACTCGGCCGAGAACCTGGCCCGGGTCCGGGCCTGGAAGAAGATGATGAAGGCCCAGGGGAAGGGCAAGCAGGAGACCCCGGCCTGATTCTGGCGTCGAGAGTCAGCGCCGGAGCGCGTGGCGCTGACGGTCGAGCCAGCCCAGCAGGACCGCGATCGCCCGGGGATCGTGACGAAGGGCGTGGCCGGCGCCGTTGATGAGGCGGAGCTCGGCCGAGCCGTGGGCGTCGGCCACGACCCGGGCGTCGAAGTTCGGGACCACCTCGTCCTCGCTGCCGTGGACGACCAGCAGCGGCCGGGGCGCGTAGCGGCTCACGCACGCCACGGCCCGGATGTCACGCAGCTCGCGGGACCACGCCTCGACCGACGGCGGGAACGCCGGGTCGGTGATGACCCCGACCTCCCGGCCGTGCTCCAGCAGGCGGCGGGGGTGGCCGGCCCAGTCGTCGAAGTCGCCGGGTGAGCCGACCGCGGCCACGCCCTGGACGCGCTCGTCGGCGGCGGCCGCACACACGGCCAGGGCGCCGCCGGTGCCGAAGCCGGCGAGCCAGATGCCGAGGGGGCGCACCGCCGTCGACAGGTGGTCGACCGCGTTGGCGATGTCGTCGAGCCATCCGCCGAGCGAGAACTGGCCCTCGGACTCGCCGCACCCCCGGTAGGCGAACGCCAGCGCCGCCCACCCCATCTCGCTGGCGATGCGGTCGGCCAGCTCCGGCATGGTCTCGGGCGCCGTGTCGGCCGCACCCGCCGTCGGGTAGCCGTGGCACAGGACCACCGCGGGCAGCGGCCCGCTGGGGCGGCCCGGCGGCCGGGCCAGGTGGGCGGCGAGCGACAGGCCGTCCGAGGGGATGCGCTGGTCCACCCGGCGTCCCCGCCCGGCCTCAGGCGTCGCTGTCGTCGTCGACGCCCGCGGTCGCCCGGGCGCGGCGGCACGACCGGCACAGCCGGTAGCCGCGGTTGCGGGCCTCGGGGAGCGTGTCGGGGCCGAAGGCCAGGAAGCTCTCGGCCGCCACCATGTCCGCGATGCCCTGGTCTTCCTCGGCGGCGTGGTCGATGTCGTGGACCCGTTGCGTGCGCTTGTCGCCCACGTAGCGATAGTGCTCGAACCCCCGGAGGCGCTCCATGCGGCGGGACCGTATCCGACCCTGCCGGCACCCCCCGAATCGGGGTGCCGCAACCGCCGCTCGACCCGGCAGACTCGCTGCACCGTGTCTGTCGTCTCCCCGACCCTGGCCCCGGCCGCCCCCTCCGGCGCGGCCGCCCGCTCCGACCCCCTGTGGCGGCGCGGCACCCGGCTGCTGTGGCGCAGCGTGCGCACCCACCCCCGCAGCTTCGCGGTGTCGATGACAGGGTCGCTGCTGTTCGCCACCATGTCGGTGGCGGGCACCTGGGTGCTGGGCCGGGTCACCGACGAGGTGATCGTCCCGGGCTTCGACGAGGGGGTGAGCGAGCGGACCGCACTGCTCGGCGGGGCCGCACTCCTGGCGGTGGCCGTGCTGCGGTCGCTCGGCGTGGTGGCCCGCCGCTACTTCGGCGTCAAGCTCGTGCGGTCGATGCAGCGCACCTGGTTCCTCCAGGTCACCAACACCTACCTGCGGGTCCCGCTCAGCTACTTCGGCCGCCACCCCACCGGCCGGCTGATGGCGCACGCGGACGCCGACATCGAGCGAGCCGTGAACGCCATCATGCCGCTGCCGTTCTCGCTGGGCGTGATCGTGCTCATCGCCCTGTCGGTGGTGGCGCTGGCGGCCGTCGATCCGCTGCTGATGATCATCGGGTTGGCCCTGTTCCCCGCCCTCGGCCTGCTCAACCGGTACTACAGCCGCCGGGTGGAGGCGCCGGCCGCCCGGACGCAGGCCCACATGGGCGAGGTCGCCACCGTGGCCCACGAGTCGTTCGACGGTGCGATGGTGGTCAAGACCCTCGGGCTCGAGGACCGGGAGGTGGGCCGGATGCGGGCCGCGGCCACCTCGCTGCGTGCCGCCCGGCTCCAGGTGGCCCGGCTGCGGGCCACGTTCGAGCCGGCGCTCGAGCTGCTGCCGGCGGAGGGGACCATCGCCCTGCTGGCGGTCGGGGCGTGGCGGGTGTCGACCGGCGCCATCACCACCGGCGAGCTGGTCCAGGCCATGGCCCTGTTCGGCATCCTGACGTTCCCCATGCGGGTGGTCGGCTACCTGCTGGAGGAGATGCCTCGCGCGGTGGTGGCGGCCGACCGCATCGACGGCGTGCTCGACACCCCGGCCCGCCCGGCACCACCGCCGGAGGCCGCCCGCCCGCTGCCGGCCGGGCCGCTGGCGGTCGAGGTCACCGGCCTGCGGTTCGGCTACGGCGGCGACCAGGTCCTCGACGGCCTGGACCTCGACCTCGCCCCCGGCGAGGTTGTGGCGCTGGTCGGCGCCACCGGGTCCGGCAAGTCCACGCTGTGCCACCTGCTCGCCCACCTGTACCGTCCGGCGTCCGGCGTGGTCCGGCTGGGCGGCGTCGACCTGGCGGCGGCCGACCCGAGCGCCATCCGGGCCACGGTGGCGCTCGCGTTCCAGGAGACCTTCCTGTTCGCGGACACCGTGCGCGAGAACCTCACGCTGGGCGAGCCGATCCCCGACGCCGACCTCCGCTGGGCGCTGGAGCGGGCCCGGGCCGCCCGCTTCGTGGACCGGCTGCCCGCGGGCCTGGACCAGGTCCTCGGCGAGCGGGGCGTGACCCTGTCCGGCGGCCAGCGCCAGCGCCTGGCCCTGTCCCGGGCGCTCCTGCGACGCCCCGGGCTGCTCATGCTGGACGACGCCACCTCGGCGGTCGACCCGACCATCGAGCAACAGATCCTCGACGGCCTGCGGTCGTCGCTGCACGCCACGACGCTCATCGTGGCCCACCGCACGTCGACGATCACCCTGGCCGACCGTGTGGTGTTCATGGACCAGGGCCGGATAGCGGCGTCGGGGTCGCACACCCGGCTCATGGCCACCGTGCCCGCGTACCGGGCACTGGCGCACGCGTACGACGAGGGACTCGCATGAGCGAGCGAAGCGAGCGAACCATGAGCACAGTGCGGTGCTCGGCCCGCAGGGCCGATGGGTCATTGCGCGCAGCCCGAAGGGTGCGCCGATGACCCTGTCGGACCTGCCCGGGCGCGACCTCCCTCCCGGCGAGGTGCCGGACGCCGAGGATCAGCTGCTGGCGGAGACCATCCCGCCCACCGCGCTCGATGACGACCGCCGCCCGCTGCCGGAGACGCCGGAGGAGGTCCACGTCCTGGAGGCGGGGGCCTTGGGGGTGCTGCGCCGGGGCCTGCGGGTCACGCCCGAGCTGCGCCAGGGCATCGTCTTCACGCTCGCGCTGGCCGCCACCGCCGCCGCGGGCCGGCTGGCCGTGCCGATCCTCATCCAGCAGATCCTCGACCGCGGCGTGCTGGGCGACGACGGGTTCCGCCCCGGGTTCGTCTACCCGGCGTGCGCGGCCGTCGCCGTCGGCGCCGCGCTGCTCTACCTGGTCAGCCGGGCCACGTTCCTGCGGTTGGTGAAGGCGTCGGAGGACAGCCTGCTGGGCCTGCGGGTCCGCACGTTCGACCACATCCACCGCCTGTCGATAGCCGAGCACGCCGAGTCCCGCCGGGGTGCGCTCGTGGCCCGGGTCACCAGCGACATCGAGACGCTGGCCCAGTTCCTCGAGTGGGGCGCGGTGGCCTGGATCATGAACAGCGTCCTGATCGTCGCCACGTTCGGCGTCATGGCCGTCTACGACGTCCGCCTGGCGGCCATCTGCCTGGTCGCCTACCTACCGGTGGCCGTGATCATGCCGATTCTCCAGCGCCGGCAGCTGGCCGCTCAGGACCAGGTCCGCAACGCCGTCGGCGAGACGCTGTCCGAGGTGGCCGAGACGGTCACGGGCGCGGCCGTCGTCCAGGCCTACGGGCTGGAGCCCCGGGCCCGGGGCCGGCTGCGTGCGGCGATCGACCGCCAGCTCCGGGCCTACATGCGCGCGGCCCGCTACTTCGCCGGCATGTTCCCGCTCGGCGACCTGATCGGGGCGCTTGCCCTCGCCGCAGTGACCGTGGCCGGCGTCACCTGGGGGCCGGAGTGGGGCCTCGACGTGGGCGAGGTCGTCGCGTTCCTGTTCCTCATCAACCTGCTGCAGTCGCCGATCGCCGAGCTGTCCGAGATCATCGACCAGACGCAGATCGCCATGGCCGGCTGGCGCAAGGTGCTCGGCGTGCTGGCCACCCCGCTCGACGTGCCCGAGCCCGAGACGGGCCGCTCGCTCCCGCCCGGTCCGCTGGAGGTCGACGTCGACGGCCTCGACTTCGCCTACCGGGACGGCGTCCCCGTGCTGGCCGGCATCGACGTCACGCTCACGCCCGGCCGGTCGGTCGCGGTCGTGGGCGAGACCGGGTCGGGCAAGACCACGTTCGCCAAGCTGCTCTGCCGCCTCGCCGACCCCACCGAGGGCGCGATCCGGGTCGGCGGCGTGGACCTGCGGGAGGTGGCGCCAGGCGAGCGCCGGCGGGCGGTGCGGCTGGTCCCCCAGGACGGTTTCCTGTTCGACGGCACGGTCGGCGACAACGTGCGGATCGGTCGGGGCGACGGGACGCCGGTCGGCGACGACGAGGTGCGGGCGTCCTTCATGGCACTGGGCCTCGCCTGGTGGCTGGACGAGCTGCCGCTCGGCCTCGACACGCCGGTCGGCGAGCGGGGCGGCGCGCTGTCGGTCGGCGAGCGCCAGCTCGTGGCCCTGGCCCGGGCCCAGCTCGGCGACCCGGGCCTGCTGGTGCTGGACGAGGCCACCAGCGCCGTCGACCCCGAGACCGAGCGGGCGCTGACCCAGGCCCTCGACCGCCTGTCCGAGGGCCGGACGCTGGTGTCGATCGCCCACCGGCTGTCCACGGCCGAGGCGGCCGACGAGGTGCTGGTGTTCGACGCCGGCCGCATCGTCGAGACCGGCACGCACGAGGAGCTGGTCCAGGCGGGAGGGACCTACGCCATGCTGTACGAGAGCTGGCTCGGCAACACGCAGGTCGAGCAGGCGTCCTAACTGGCCGGTGGGCCGACGGCGCCGATGCGGGCCAGGTAGCCGTGGAGCGACTCGATCACCCGGAACACGTCATCGTCGGTGACGTCCATGCCCGCCTCCTCCGCCCGGCCCAGCACCCACGCCACGGCGTCGTCGTCGGCGAGCACCACCTCGGGCGTGTCGCCCCCGGGGAGCGGCACCTCGGCGCCCGGCTCGGCCAGGACCCCGCGGCCCTCCAGGTGGGCCAGGGCGGCGACGATCAGCTCCCGGACCTCGTCGTAGGTGAGCCGGCCCTGGGCGTCCTCGGGCAGGTCGTCGGCCACGTGGTGGACGGCCTCGTCCATGTCGAAGATGGTGGACGGCGGCTGGTGGCCGAGCCGGAATGCCTCCCGCCCGACCGCAGCCGCGGCGATGGCGAAGACGAGCACGGCGGCGAGGACCGCGAACAGCCAGATCACGGCCGCAGGATAGGCCCGGCCCCGCTCGGCTCCCGGCGGCGGGCCGTCACCGACCATGATCTCCCGGTGCGGATCTTCCGGTTCGATGACGAGGTCTCGATCCCGGTCACCCGGTTCGGCTCCCGGTTCCGGATCGGCCCGCTGGCGGGCGACGTGACCGGGGCGCAGGTCCAGGTGCTGCACGTGCCGCCCGGCGGGTCGATCGGGCGGCACCCCGCCGCCGCGCCCCAGCTGCTGGCGGTGGTGGCCGGCCGGGGCACGGTGTCCGGCGGCGACGGCACCGGCCGGCAGGTCGGTCCCGGCGACGCGGCGCTGTGGGAGGCCGGCGAGGAGCACGGGACCACGACCGACGAGGGCCTCACCGCCGTGTGCATCGAGGGCCGGTTCGAGGTGTGGGCGATGGGCGTGACCGCCGAGATCGTGGTGGCCGACTACGACCCGGCCTGGCCCGACTGGTTCGAGGCCGTGCGGGCCCACGTGTGGCCCGCGGTCGAGGACCGCGCCCTGCGGGTCGACCACGTCGGCTCGACCTCGGTCCCCGGGCTGGCCGCCAAGCCGATCATCGACCTCGACGTCGTCGTCGCCACGGAGGAGGACGTGCGGCCCGCCATCCAGCGCCTGGCCGGGCTCGGCTACCGGTGGCGGGGCGACCTCGGCGTCCCCGGCCGGGAGGCGTTCGAGGCGTCGGCGACGCGCGACCTGCCGGCCCACCACCTGTACGTGGTGGTCGAGGACAACAAGGCCCACCTCGACCACTGGCTGCTGCGGGACCTGCTGCGGTCCGACCCCGAAGCCCGGGAGCACTACGCCGCCCTCAAGCGGCGCAATCTGGACCTGGCCGACGGCGACATGGACGTGTACGTGGCGGCCAAGGCCGAGCTGGTGGCCGAGCTGCTCACCCGGGCCCGGGCCGAGCGGGGCCTTCCGCCGGCGACCTACTGGCGCCCGGGATCGAGCGACGGGGAGGAACCGTGACCGACCGGCCTGACATCGCCGTGATCGGTGCGGGGATCCTGGGCCTCGCCACCGCCCGCGAGCTCTTGATCCGCCACCCCGACCTGGCCGTCACCGTCCTCGACAAGGAGGACCGGGTCGCCGCCCACCAGACCGGGCACAACAGCGGGGTCCTGCACGCCGGCCTGTACTACGCCCCCGGTTCGCTGAAGGCCCGCCTGTGCCGGGAGGGCAAGGAGGCGATGGAGCGCCTCGCCGAGGAGCACGGCATCCCGGTCGACCGGTGCGGGAAGCTGGTCGTCGCCCTCGACGAGTCCGAGCTCGGCCGGTTCGAGGACCTTCGGCAGCGGGCCGAGGCCAACGGCGTGGAGGGCCTGGAGGTGCTGGGCCCGGAGGGCATCGCCGAGCGCGAGCCCCACGCGGCCGGCATCCGGGCCCTGTGGTCGCCCGGCACGGGCATCATCGACTTCGGCCGGGTGGCCCGGGTGCTGGCCGACGACGTGGTGGCCCGGGGCGGGACGCTCGCGCTGGGCCGCCCGGTCGAGCGGATCGAGCGCCGCACCGCCGAGGTCGTGCTCGACACGACCACGGGCCCCGTCGTGGCCGCGCACGTCGTCGCCTGCGCGGGGCTGCACGCCGACGCCCTGGCCCACCAGCTCGGCGACGACGGCCCCGAGCGGATCGTGCCGTTCCGGGGCGACTACTACACGCTCGTCGGCGGCTCGAAGTCCCTGGTCAACGGCCTGATCTACCCGGTCCCCGACCCACGGTTCCCGTTCCTCGGCGTCCACCTGACCAAGCGCATCGACGGCGAGGTGCTGGCCGGGCCCAACGCGGTGCTGGCCTTCGCCCGCGAGGGCTACCGGCGCCGCGACGTCCGCCTCCGGGAGCTCGCGGGGGTGGTCGGCGAGCCCGGGTTCCGGCGGCTCGCCGTCCGCTACTGGCGGACCGGCGCGGCGGAGATGTGGCGGGACGTCAGCAAGCGGGCGTTCCTGCGGGCGCTCCAGCGCTACGTGCCGGCCCTGCGGTCCGAGCACCTCCGGTTCGGGCCGTCCGGGGTCCGGGCCCAGGCCGTCGACCCCGACGGGACCCTGGTCGACGACTTCCGGCTCGGGGGCGACGACCGCGCGCTCACGGTTCGCAACGCCCCGTCGCCGGCCGCCACCGCCTCGCTGGCGATCGCCGCGGTGCTGGCAGCGCGGGCCGAGGAGCAATTCGCAGCCCTGGATCGCTGAGCGAGGGCGCGATGATCTCGCGGTGCCGGCCCGCGTCACGACCTCTGCGTTCGTCGGCCGCAGCGCCGAGCTCGCGGTCCTGCTGGACGCGTTCGGCGAGGCGGCGCACGGCCGCGGGACCCTGGCGCTGGTGGCCGGCGAGGCCGGCGTCGGGAAGTCCCGGCTGGTGGCCGAGGTCACCGCCCACGCCCGCCGGCGCGACGCGCGGGTGCTGGTCGGGCAGTGCCTCGACCTGGAGGAGGGCGGGCTGCCCTATGCCCCCGTGGTCGACGTCCTGCGCACGCTGGAACGGGAGCTGAGCGACGGGGAGGGCGCTGCCACGCTCGGGCCGCTGCGGGCCGTGCTGGGCCGGGACCTGCCGGTCGAGGACGCCGGCGACAGCCGACCCGGGAACCCGCTCGGCCAGGCCCGCCTGTTCGAGCTGCTGCTCACCATCATCGAGCGGCTGGTGGCCGACCGCCCCCTGGTGCTGGTGATCGAGGACCTGCACTGGGCGGACCGCTCGACCCTCGACCTGGTGTCGCTGCTGGCCAGCAACACCCGCACGCTCCCGGTCCTCGTACTGGCCACCTATCGCCGCGACGACGTGCCCCGGCGCCACCCGCTGAGGTCGCTGGCCGCGGAGCTGACACGCCGGGGGGCGGTGGCGGTGCAGCTCGACCGCCTCGGCCCCGGCGAGGTGGCGGAGCTGCTCGGGGCGCTGCTGGCCGAGCCGCCGACGCCCGAGGTCGTCGCCAGCGTCGTCGAGCGCTCCGACGGCAACGCGCTGTTCGTGGAGGAGCTGGCCGCCGCCCTCGCCGATGACCCTGACGCCCCGATGCCGCCCCAGCTGCGGGACGCAGTGATCGGCCGGGTCGAGCACATGCCCGACGACGCCGCCGCGGTGCTGCGGAGCTGCGCGGTCGGGGGCCGCCAGGTCGAGCACGACCTGCTGGCCACCGTCATGGAGGACGGCTACGACCCGGGCGCACTCGACCAGGCGCTGCGCTCGTGCGTGGAGCACGGACTGCTGGTCGCCGACCAGCGCACGGGCAGCTACCGGTTCCGCCACGCGCTGCTGCACGAGGCGGTGCTGGACGACATCCTCCCGGGCGAGCTGGTGCGGCTCCACGCGGCCTACGCCCGGGTCCTGGCCGAGCGGCGGCCCGCGGTCGGCGAGGAGGAGGCCTGGGCCCGCCTGGCCCACCACTGGGCGGCCGCCGGCGCCTTCGACCCCGCCCTGGGTGCCGCGGTGCGGGCCGGCCGGGCCGCCGACGCCGCCTTCGCGGTCCCCGAGGCCCACCGCTATCTGGAGTGGAGCGTCCGCCTGTGGGACCGGGCCGCCGACCCCGAGGCGGCCGCCGGGTCCGACCGGGGCGAGCTGCTGGCCCGGGCGGCCGACGCCGCCAGCCGGGCCGGCGCCATCGTGCGGGCGCTGACCCTGGTGGACGAGGCGCTGGCCACGCCCCAGGTCGCCGCCGACCCGGTGCGGGCCGGGCTGCTGCACGAGCGCCGTGGCTGGTACCTCTCCCGGTCGGGCCGCCGGGACGAGGCCCTGGCCGCCTCCGAGCTCGCCGTCGCCCTGGTCCCGCCTGCGCCGCCGAGCCAGGCCCGGGCCCGGGTGGTCCAGGCCCACTCCCACGCCCTGGTCCGGGCGGCCCGGTTCGCCGAGGCCCGCACCCGGGCCGAGGAGGCGATCTCGCTGGCCCGAGCAGCCGGCGACGTGGTCGACGAGGGGCAGGCGCTCCACGTCCTGGGGCTGGTGTTGGCGGCCGAAAGCCGGACCGACGAGGCGGTGGCCACGCTGTACGAGGCCGGCCAGATCGCGGCGCAGGTGGGCGACCTGGCCGAGGTGGCCGGCGCCTACGTGCACCTGTGGCGAACGCTTGTCGAGGCCCGGCGCGGCGAGGAGCTGGTGGACCTGCTGCTGGCGGTCGTGGGCGAGCCGAGCGGGCCCCAGCCGCCGTCGCTGATGGGCAGCATCGGGGCCGGTGCGCTCCACCAGCTGGGCCGGTGGGACGAGGCCGACCGGCTGCTGGGCGACGACCGCGGCGCGTCTGATGCCGGCGGCCTGACCGCGGTGGCCCGCACGCTGGTGTCGGGGTGCCTGGCCGTCGACCGGGGAGACCACGATGTGGCCCGCGACCGGCTCGAGGTGGCGCGTGCGTGGTGCCACCAGGTCGGCGACGGCCGGCTCAACGGCCTGCTGCACCGCAGCCTGGCCGAGTTGGCCGGCTGGCAGGGCCGCTACGACGATGCCCGCCGCGAGGTGGACGTCGGTCTGGAGCTGCTGGCCCACACCGGCGACCCCGAGATGGCGGCCCGGATCGCCGCCGTCGGCGTCCGGGTGGAGGCCGACGACGCCGACCACGCCCGCCGCGCCGGCGGCCGGGCGGCGCGGCCGGGCCGGGCCGGCCGCTGGGCCGGCGGCGAGGCCCCGGGCGGCCCCGGGGCCCGGGCCGCGGGCCTGGTGGCCCGCCTGGAGGAGCTGGCCGCCGCGGCGGAGGAGCGCAAGGCGCCGCCGTCGTCGGAGACCCGGGCGTCATTGCTCACGGGCCAGGCGGAGCTCGGCCGGGTCGCCGGCCGGCCGGACCCGGACCGGTGGCGGGAGGCGACCGAGGCATGGGAGGCCGTCGGCTTCCCCTACTGCGCCGCCTACGCCCATTTCCGCTGGGGCGAGGCCGCCCTGGCCGGCGGGGACGACACCACCGCCCGCGGGGAGCTCCGAGCGGCCTGGGACGCCGCCGCCGACCTGGGCGCACGCCCGCTGGCCGGTGCGATCGAGCGGCTGGCCCGCCGGGGCCGGGTCGACATCGGCGTGGCCGCCGCCCGGGCGCCCGCCCCCGCCACCGCGGGCGGGCCGGAGGCGGCGCTGACCCCCCGGGAGTCCGAGGTCCTTGCCCTGGTGGCCGAGGGCCGCACCAACCGCCAGATCGGCGAGGCGCTGTTCATCAGCGAGAAGACGGCCAGCGTCCACGTATCGCGGCTGCTGGCCAAGCTCGGCGCGGCCAACCGGGGCGAGGCCGCGGCCGCCGCCCGCCGCCTCGGCCTGCTCGGCGACTGAGACGTCGTGGGGCCGAATAAGGGGGGCCTAAGGCATCCTGCCGATGTCGGGCAGGGGCCTCGGGGCGGACGCTGGGCGCATGAGCCCCGTCCCCACCTCCCACGCCGTCGTGATCGGCGCGAGCATGGGCGGCCTCGCCGCCGCGGCGGCGGTGGCCCGCCACGTCGACCTGGTGACGATCGTCGAGCGCGACGAGCTGCCCAGCGGCCCGGCGTTCCGGCGCGGCGTCCCCCACGCCCGTCACCTGCACGTCCTCCAGCCGGGCAGCTCGGCGGCGCTGGAGCGGCTGATCCCCGGGCTCCAGGACGACATGCTGGCCGAGGGCGCCGCGCTGCTGCGCGTCCCCCGGGACGTGCTGTGGCTCTCGGCCGCGGGCTGGATGCGGCCGTTCGACGGCCGGCGCCGGACGATGGTGTCGGCCAGCCGCGACCTCATCGAGTGGGTCACCCGGCGCCGGGTGCTGGCCCGGAACGACGTCGAGGTCCGCACGGGCGTCGAGGTCACCGGCCTGGCGATCGAGGCCGGCCGGGTCGTGGGCGTCGACCTGCGCCCCCGGGGCGCGGCCCCGGGCGAGCCCGGCGAGCGCCTGTTCGCCGATCTCGTGATCGACGCCAGCGGGCGCCGGTCCCACGCCCCCGACTGGCTGGAGGCCGCCGGCTACGACCGGCCGGCCGAGACGGTCATCGACGCCGACCTCGGCTACGCCACCCGCACCTACCGGCGGGCCGGCGACGAGCCCGTGCCGGGCTACAAGGCGATCTTCCTCCAGGCCCGGCCGCCCCACACGACCCGGATGGCGGTGCTCTTCCCGCTGGAGGACGACCGCTGGATGCTGACCGTCGCCGGCACCAACGGCGACGTCCCCCCGACCGACGAGGACGGCTTCGCCGCCTTCACCCGCGGGCTGCGGTCGCCGATCCTCGCCGACGTCGTCGAGGAGCTGGAGCCGCTGACCCCGATCGTCGGCTACCGCCACACGGCCAACCAGCGCCGCCACTTCGAGCAGCTGCGGCGGGCCCCGTCCGGGTTCGTGGCCGTGGGCGACTCGGTGTGCGCCTTCAACCCCGTCTACGGCCAGGGCATGGGGGCGGCGGCGCTGTCGGCCGAGGCCCTCGACCGGGTGCTGGCCGACCACGGGCGTCAGGCCGGACGGAACGACCTGGGCGCGGCCTCGTCCCGCATCCAGGAGGCGGTGGCCAAGGCCAACGCCGGCGCCTGGATGGTCGCCACCGGCGAGGACCTGCGCTACCCCGGCACCACCGGCGGCAGCACGTCGCTGCCGGACCGGCTCGTGCGCCGCTACCTGGACCGCGTCATCTCCGCCGCGACCTCGGACGAGGAGATCAACGCGGCCTTCTTCGACGTGGTCGGCCTGCTCGAGGAGCCGACCTCCCTGATGCACCCGCGGGTGGTCCGCCGGGTGCTCGGGCGGCGCCACCCCGCCCCACCGGACGCCCTCCCCCGGCCGGCCACCCAGCCGGTGCCGGCCTGACCCCCGACCCCGCCGCCGCACCATGTTCGTTCGCCGCCGCACCGTCCCCGCATTCCCGTCCGACCCCCGGCCGTCGCCGCTGGCCGCCCACGCCCTGGTGGTGGGCGCCGGCCCCGCCGGCGTGGCGGCCGCCCAGGCCCTCAGCCGCCACGTCGAGCGGGTCACGATCGTCGAGCGGGACGACCTGCCCGAGCGGCCCTCCGGGCACGTGGGCGTCCCGCTCGACCCCCATGCCCACCTGCTCCGGCCGGCCGACCTGGCCGCCCTCGAGCGTCTGGTCCCCGGGTTCCGGTCGGAGCTGGTGGCGGCCGGCGCGGTGGCGCTGCGCGTCCCCCGCGGGCGGCGCCCGGCCGGCGGCGGCGAGGTGCTGCTGTCGGCCAGCGGCGAGCTGGTGACGTGCGCGCTCCGGCGACGGGTGTTCGACTCGCCCCAGGTTCTCGTGCGGGAGGGGCTCGACGTCCGGGGGCTCGCCGTCGACCGCGGGCGGGTACGGGGCGTCGAGGTGCGTCCCCGGCGGGCGGGCGAGGGCGGCCCCACGGCCACCATCGACGCCGACCTGGTCGTCGATGCCGGTGGGCGGCGCTCTCCCGCCACCCGCTGGCTGGTGGCCGCCGGTCTGGCCGCCCCGGCCGAGACGGTCCTGGACGCGGGCCCGGCCCAGGCCAGCCGGCTCTACCGCCGCGCGCCGGGGGATGCTGCTGCCTGGGGCGCAGCGGTCGTGCGGCCCCGGCCCTGCGGCGCGGTCCTGGCCCCGGTCGAGGACGGTCGCTGGCTGCTGACCATCGTGCACGCGGCCGGCGCGGTTCCGGTCGACGACGACGGCTTCGCGGCCTTCGCCAGCTCGACCGGCAGCCCGGCCGTGGCCGGGGTGCTGGCCCGGGCGGAAGCGCTGGGACCGGTGGTGGCGTTCCCCCCGCGACAGCAGCGGTGGCGACACCACGAGGCGCCGGCGGCGGCGATCGACGGGTTCCTGGCGGTGGGCGACGCCCTGGTTGCGGTCGAGCCGCCGCCGGGGGCGGGCGTGGCCATGGTGGTGCAGCCGGCGGACGCCCTGGACAGGGCCGTGGCCGCCCACCTGGCCCGGCACCGTCACCTGGACGGCCTCAGCGGCGGGGCCCAGCGGGCGGTGGCGGGAGCGGCGGGTGCGTTCTGGCGTCCCTCGGCCGGTGGACCGAGGGACGCCGGAGCGGCTCAGATGCCGAGGCGCTGCGCGAGCAGCTCGCGGTGGTAGGTGGGGTCGCCGAACAGCAGCTCGGACGACTTGGCCCGCTTGAAGTACAGGTGGGCGGGGTGCTCCCAGGTGAAGCCGATGCCGCCGTGGATCTGGATGTTCTCGGCAGCCGAGTGGAAGTAGGCCTCGGAGCAGTAGGCCTTGGCCAGGCAGGCCACCTCGGGCAGCTCGTCGTTCAGCTCGGCGGCGCACCAGGCGGCGTAGTAGGCGGCCGACTTGGCCGACTCGACCTCGAGCAGCATGTCGGCGCACTTGTGCTTGATGGCCTGGAACGAGCCGATGGGCCGGCCGAACTGCACCCGGTCCTTGGCGTACTGGACCGACATGTCGAGGACACGCTGTGCGCCGCCGACCTGCTCGGCGGCCAGGGCGACCACCGCCAGGTCGAGCACGCGGCCGAGGACGGCCTCGCCGCCGTTCTCCTCGCCGATGAGCGTGGCGGGGACGGCCGAGAACTCGAGCTTCGCCTGCTTGCGGGTCTGGTCCATGGTCGCCAGGGGCGTGCGGGTCAGGCCGTCCGCGTCGCCGTCGACCCGGAACAGCGAGATGCCGTCGCCGGTCTTGGCCGCCACGATGATCAGGTTGGCGGTGTGGCCGTCGAGCACGAACATCTTCGTGCCGTCGATGGTCCAGCCGTCGCCGGAGCGCGTGGCGGTGGCCTCGATCCCGCCCAGGTCCCAGCGCCCGTTGGGCTCGGTCAGCGCCAGCGTGGCGATGGTCTCGCCCGAGGCGATGCCCGGCAGCAGGTCCTTGCGGGCCTGCTCGTCGCCGGAGTGGAGGATCGTGTTCGCGGCCAGCACGACCGTCGAGTAGAAGGGCGCCGCCAGCAGGGCCCGGCCCATCTCTTCGAGCACGACGGTGAGCTCGACGTAGGTGTAGCCCTGGCCGCCGTACTCCTCGGGAATGGTCAGCGACTGGAGGCCGAGCTCGCCGGCCATCTGCGCCCAAACGGCCGGGTCGTAGCCCTCGGTGGTGTCCATCAGCCGCCGGACCTCGGTCTCGGGCGACTTCGACTCGAGGAACTGCCGGGTGATCCGCCGCAGCTCCTCCTGCTCCTCGGAGAAGGCGAAGTTCATGGCCGGCACGGTAGGCGGGCCCGCGGGCGCCCGCCACCGGTCGTGTGTACACGCGTGCTACAGTCGCCCGATCGAGCGGGTCGGCATTCGGGAGCTGCGCAACAACGTCGCCGCGGTCGTGCGGCGGGCGGGCGGCGGCGAGCGCATCGTCGTGACCGTCGACGGCGTGCCAGCGGCCCAGCTTGGCCCGCTGGAGCCGGCCGCCGCCCCCACCCTCGACGACCTGGTGGCGGCCGGCCTCGCCCGCGCCCCCGGCCGCCGGGACCGGCCCGGCCCACCCGAGGCCGAGGACGCCCCGGTCGACATCCGCCCGGGCAGCGTGCTCGACGAGCTGCGGGGCGGATGAGCGTGACGGTGTTCGTCGACACCTCGGCGCTCGTCCGGCGATACGTGCACGGGCCCGGGCGGGACCTCGTGCTGGAGGCGATGGCGGGCGACCCCGACTGGTGCGCGTCGGCGCTGGCCCGCTCCGAGGCGCTACTCGCCCTCCACCGCCTGGCGATGACCCCGAGCCAGCACGAACGCATGTGGGGCCGCCTGAGGGACGACTGGGACGCCTTCGTGGTCGTGCCGGTGGACGACCGGTGCCTGGCCCACGCCGTGGAGCTGGGGGCGACCTATGGCCTGCGGACGGTGGACGCCGTGCACCTGGCGGCCGCGGACCGGCTGCCCCGCCCCGCGACCTACCTCACGTTCGACCGGCGCCAGATCCCGGCCGCGGCCGGGTTGGGGTTCGACGTGCGGTCTCCTGTCGAAGCTTGAGCTCGCCGTCGTGCCGGGCACGAAACCCCGGGGCGGCCGGTCCCGGGCTTCTCCCCAAGACCGGAACCGGCCTGCCTCTGCAAGCGACGTGATGGCCGTGGCGGTCGGCCCGTCGCCCGCTTCGGGGCGCTCTGCGGTGGGCATGAGCGGTTGCAGTTTCGTCATGAATTCGGCCGACCCACAAGACCCCACTGGGCGTGAAATTCGTCACATCGCTTAACGTTGCTTTAATGTCACGCACAGTGGCAGCTCGATCTGCCCCGTTCGGCCTCATCCTGCGGCAGACTGGCCCGCATGTCCACGCTGTTCCACACCGACGACCGCTTCGAGATCCACAAGGTCGTCGTCGGCCCCGTGGACAACAACGTCTACGTGCTCCGATGCACCCAGACCGGCGACGCCGTGCTGCTCGACGCGGCCAACGAGCACGACCGGCTGCTCGACCTGTCGCGGTCCCTCGGCGTGCGCTCCGTGCTGGAGACCCACGGCCACTGGGACCACATCCAGGCCGTGCCCCAGATGCGCGACGCGGGCTACGACGTCCACGTCACCGCCGAGGACGCGGAGATGCTGCCGTCCTACGACCAGATCCTCGACGACGACAGCGTGGTCGAGGTCGGCCGGCTGCGGCTGCGCACGATCCTCACGCCCGGGCACACGCCGGGGTCGATGTGCTTCCAGATCGAGGGGTCGCCGGTCCTGTTCAGCGGGGACACGCTGTTCCCCGGCGGGCCGGGCGCCACCCACTTCCCGGGCGGCGACTTCCCCACGATCATCCGCTCGATCGAGGACCGGCTGCTCACGCTTCCGGCCGAGACCCGGGTGCTGCCCGGCCACGGCGACGCGACCACGATCGGGGACGAGCGGCCGCACCTCCAGGAGTGGATCGACCGGGGCTGGTGAGGCGGCCGTGCCCGACGCCCTGCGGTACGACGAGCGCCCATACGACGAAACGCCGGTCCACACCGCCGACCTGCCGGCCACGCCGGTGCGGGACCGCAACATCCCGGCCTCGGCCTGGGTCGAGGCGCCGACCGACCTGCTGGCACTCGGCGACGACCTGCCCGGCCGCCCGGTGGCCGACTACAAGCGCCGCATAGGCCCGTGGTTGCTGTGGCGGGCCGGCCCGGCCGCCGGGGCCGACGCCCGCTACTGGGTGGCCCGCGCCGACGACTTGGCCGTGAGCTACACGTTCCGGCTGTTCCCCTCCGGGGACGGCGACGGCGAGGGCCCGAGCGGCACCCGCCACACCCGGTTCCGGTCCTGGAAGGAGGACCTCCGGGACCACGAGTGACCGCCCGCCTCAGCAGCCGGCTGCTAGCGGGCGCCGCGGCTCGGCCACGAGCTCGACGCCCGGCGGGAGGTCGTCGACCTCCACCCGGTCTCCCTCGACCGTGACCGTCACCTTCCCGCCCATCAGCGGGATCCGTTCGACCCGCAGCCGCCCGATGACGCGCGGGAGCACCGGCGACAGCCACAGCTTCCCCTGGGGAACGTGGGGGTCGAACCGGAGCAGCGACCGCAGGTGCAGCAGTGGGGCCGCCGCCGAGGTCGCCCGGGTCACGCAGTCGTCCGGGAACCGCACCGGCTCCCGCACGTCCTCCCGGTCGAACCCGCACAGCACCGCCGGCCGGCCACCGCCGGCCTGGGCCGCGTCCAGCTGGCCGAGCACGAGCCGGTGGGCCTCGTCCACGAACCCGTAGCGGACCAACCCCGCGGCGCAGGCGGCGTTGTCGTGCGGCCACACCGCGCCCGTGTGCAGGCCCAGCGGGTCGTAGCCGCCCATGGACGCCGCCAGGGTCCGGACGCCCCAGCCGGAGAACAGGTCGTCGGACAGCAGGCGCTTGACCATCTCGGCGGCCTTGTCCTCGTCGACGATGCCGGTCCACAGGCAGTGCCCCACGTTGGACGCCAGCGACGGCACCGGCTGCTTGTCGCCGTCGAGGGCGAGGGCGAACCAGCCGGCGCCGTCGACCCAGAAGTCCCGGTTGAACGCCTCCTTGAGCGCCTTGGACCGGTCCCGCCACCGGCGGGCGCCGTCCTCGTCGCCGGCCTCGGTGGCGAAGTGGGCCCGCGCCACGTAGGCCGCGTGGATGTAGCCCTGCACCTCGGCGACGGCCAGGGGGCCCCTGGCCTCCTCGCCGCCCGGGAAGCGGACCGGCGAGCCCGAGTCCTTCCAGCCCTGGTGACGCTGGCCGCGGTCGGTGGCCCGCTGGTACTCGACATAGCCGTCGCCGTCGCGGTCGCCGAAGGTCGTGATCCACTCGAGCGCCCGGTCGGCGTGGACCAGCAGGCGGTCGACCACCTCGGGCGCCAGGCCCCAGCGCCGCAGCTCGCCCAGCAGCATGACGAACAGCGGGGTGGCGTCGACGGAGCCGTAGGCGATGGCGTGGGCGCCGGCCCCGAAGCCGGCCGAGCCGACCCGCAGGCGGTGCAGGATGCGGCCGGGCTCCTCCTCCGTGCGGGGGTCGACGTCGGTCCCCTGGAAGCGGGCCAGGGTCTCCAGCACGCCGAGCGCCAGCTCGGGATCGAC
>DASRJM010000075.1:0-5393 GCA_035649475.1 Acidimicrobiales bacterium | reverse complement strand
TCGTCCTCGGACACGTCGAGCTCCCCCAGCCGGACGACTCCGCGATCGCCGAGCGGACGGTATAGGGAGCGCCTGCCTCACAAATCGAGCGCCTACGACCGAGCTAGAGATGCCATGCGTGGGCGTTGCGAGTGCGTGCATTGGCTGCGGGTCGGGAAGACACTCAGCGCGTACCGCGATCACACACCGACCCTTGGGTCGACGGCCCGCCGCCCCGCTGCTTGCGCGAGCTGGCCGCCCTGCGGGCCGACGCTGTAGCTCCAGGGGAGAACCGGCGAGGGGTCGGCTCAGTCGAGGGAAACCGCGCTGTAATCGGCTTTCTCACGTTTATCGGACCGGGGACCGCTGTTGTGGTTGATAACGGTTCAGCTGGATCGTCGCCGTTCGGCGAGCTCTTCGAGTTGTCGGGGTCCTACCCGCACCGTAACGAACGCGTGTTCGTGGTGCCGCAGTTCGTTGGCCGTGGATCCTCGCCGGCAAGCAGCGGGTGGAGGACGTCTCGGGCGGCTGAGCGCCGGGAACGTTTGCGGCGTCCGACCGGCCTGACGAAGAGGGACGCCGATGCGAGACCGCAAACCAACCATGTCCGCCCTGGGGGGCGCCCTGCTGCTCGCGCTGGCGTTGGCGGCGGGCGCCTGTGGCGGCGATGACGACGACGAGGACGCTGCCGGCGACGGGTCGGCCGAGACCACGTCGCCCGAGGCGGAAGACGAGACCGTGTTCGCGCTGGAGGTCGGCGACTGCCTGGCCTCCGACCCGACCGGCGAGACGGTGTCGGAGGTGCCGATGGTCGACTGTGCCGAGCCACACGTCAGCGAGGTGTTCCACACCACCGCGATCGACGCCGAGGAGCTGCCCTCGGCCGCGGACATCGAGGGCATCGTCCAGGAGGAGTGCTTCGCCCAGTTCGAGAGCTTCGTCGGCATGGCCTACGAGGAGTCGGCGCTCGAGATCACGTTTCTCCAGCCCAGTGACGAGTCGTGGGAGCAGGGCGACCGCGAGCTCGTGTGCATGATCACCGACCCCGCCGGCCAGACGTCAGGGACGCTGGAGGGCGCCAACCGCTGAGGGTCCGGGGCCGCCGCCGTTCAGTTCGGCGATCTCGACCTCGGCCACGACGTGCAGGGAGGTGACCCGGACGACCAACTCGCCGGGCACCCCCGTTGCGCGCCGCGTACTCCTCGGCCCGGTCCGCGCCCATGTGGCGGCCGCCGCCCACGAGTAGGTGTGCTGATCGGTGCCGGGTGCTCGATCAAGGCCGTGCAGGAGTCGCTGGGGCACGCCACGGCCAGCGAGACACTCGACACGTACGCCCACCTCTGGCCGGCTGACGAGGACCGGATCAGGGAGGCGGTCGGGGCTGCTCACCGGGCGTCCGGTGTCACCTCGCTGTCACGGGCGGGCGGTACAGCACCCTGACCAGGGTAAAGGCGTGTCTACTGCTAGTACCCGAAGTTCTGGGTCCAGGTCCAGGCCGTGGAGTTGAGGCCGACGCCGATCGTGGTGAGACTGCAGTTCTCGATGTTGCGGCGGTGGCCCTCGGACCCCATCCAATCGTTCATGACCTGCTGGGCCGACCGCTGTCCCTTCGCGATGTTCTCGGCGCCGGGGCTCGGATAGCCGGCGGCCTTGATCCGCTGGTCGAACGTGACGCCCTCCGGCGTCGTGTGGCCGAAGTAGTTGCGGGCCGCCATGTCGTCGCTGTGGCCCTGGGCGGCGGCGGTCAACCGAGGGTCGACGGTGACGGGCGGGCAGGGGGTGGCGGCCGCCGCCCGGGCGGCGTTGACGAGGATCACGACCTGGTCCGTCGGCGACACCACGATGACCGCGGTGGTCGGTGGCGGTGGCGGCGGGGACGGGGCCTGCGGCGGCACCGTTGTGCCGTCGGTGGCCGGGGGGGCGGCCTCCGTCGTGGTCGTGCTGGACGGCGGGACGTCCGCCATGCCGGTGGGCGGCGGGCTGCGTCGTCCGCCGCCGCTGCCGGTGCCGGACGCCGAGGTCTCCTCGCCGTGCTCGACGCCGTCGTCGCCCGCCGCGCCGGACCCCCCGGCCCCCTTGGCCCCGTCGCCGGCGGGGGACCGGGAGCCCTCCGCCGTCTCGACGTCGTCGCTGCCGGTGACCCGGTCGGCCAGGCCGGTGGCCGCAGCCACGCTGAGCGGCGCGACGCACATCACCACGAACGCCAGCAGGAGCACCAGCGGCGAGGGGCGGCGGCGACCCGGCACGGCGCGAACGTTACCTACCCGCCGCGACGGCCATGCCGCGGATCGTCACGGAAAAGTCGCACACAGCGGCCCCCGACCTGGTGCATGATGCGGATGCTTCGGACCGCCCTCCCCGGCGCCCGTGGCCTCTCGGCGAACGCGCCCGGAGAAGATTCGCCCTTGGCGGGCATGGACAGAGGCGAGACGAGATGAGCGAGATCGTTTTCATGGGACTGGCGGCGGTCGCGGTGATTGTTGTCATGGCTGGGCTGCTGGGCTGGTTGGTCGACCGCGACGACCTGTCCGCTCCTGCGGACAGCTGAACCCCAGGCTCAGGCGCTCAGCACGCGCCGGGCGGCGTCGGCGATGCGATCGGGCTGCGGCAGGATGACCTGCTCCAGCTCGGGAGCGTACGCCACGTGGCACTCCTGTGCTCCGACCCGGCCGACCGGCGCGTCGAGCTGCCAGAACGACTGATCGGCGACCCAGGCGGCAACCTCGCCGCCGAAGCCGCCCCGCACGACGTCCTCGTGCACCACCAGCAGCCGTGAGGTCTTGGCGACCGACTCGGCCACCATCTCCTGGTCCCACGGCACCAGCGTCCGCAGGTCGACGATCTCGACCGACGCGCCGTCCGACTCCTCCAGCTGCTTGGCCGCCAGGCGCGAGCGCTCGACGGTCGCGCCCCAGGTCACGATCGTGAGGTCGGTCCCCCGGGTCACATAGCGGCCCTTGCCGAACGGGACGACGTGGTCCGGCCCGGGGAACGGCTCACGGGTGTAGGGCTGGCGCAGCAGGTGCTTGTGCTCCAGGAACAGCACCGGGTCCTCGCACCGGAACGCGGCCCGCAGCAGGCCGGCCGCGTCGCTGGCGCGCGACGGGAAAGCCACGAGCAGCCCGGGGATGTGGGCGAAGATCGACTCGCCCGACTGGCTGTGCCAGATCGAGCCGCCCTGGAGGTAGCCGCCGATCGGCACCCGCATGACGGTCGGGCACGTGAACGCCCCGTTGGACCGCCAGCGGATGGTCGCCGCCTCGCTGCGGATCTGCTGCATGGCGGGCCAGATGTAGTCGAAGAACTGGATCTCGGGCGCGGGCCGCAGGCCCCGGATCGCCTGGCCGACGGCGCGGCCGATGATGTTGGCCTCGGCCAGCGGGGTGTTGTAGCAGCGGGCCCGGCCGAAGCTGCGCTGGAGGCCGTGGGTGGTGCCGAACACGCCGCCCTTGCCCTCGACGTCGGCCATGATCGCCTCGCGGGCGTCGGCCACGTCCTCGCCGAAGACCCGGATGCGCTCGTCCGCCTCCATCACCTCGTGCAGCGTGCGGCGGATGGCCTCGCCGAGCGCGATCGGCGCCTCGACCTCCCCGCCCTTGCCGTCACCGGTGGCGGCGGGCGGCTCGCCCGGGTCGGGGATGTCAGGTAGCGCGACCACGTGGTCGAGCACCGAGTCGCCGTCGGGCCGGGGGGCGGCCAGCGCGGCCTTGGCCGCGTCGGCCACGATCTGGCGGGCCTGCTCGCGGATGCCGGCGGCCTCGTCTGCGGTGATGATCCCCCCGTCGACCAGCGCGGCCTCGAGCCGGTCGATCGGGTCGTGCTCGATCTCCCACTCCATCTCCTGGGCCAGCCGGTACTTGCTCTGCGTGTCGGCGGCGGAGTGGGAGTAGGGCCGGGTGACCTTGGCATGCAGCAGCGCCGGGCCGACGCCCGCCCGGATGTTGGTCACGATCTTGCGGGCGGCGCGGCGGACGGCGAAGTAGTCGGTGCCGTCGACGGATCGGACCTGGAGGCCGGCGAAGCCCCGGACCAGCTCGTTGATCGGCGCGGGCGACTGCTCGGAGGACGGGACCGAGATCGCGTAGCCGTTGTCGGCCACGAGGAACAGTACGGGCAGGTGCTCCGTGCAGGCCGTGTTGAGGCTCTCCCAGAACTCGCCCTCGGACGTGGCGCCCTCGCCGAGGCTGACGTAGGTGACCTCGTCACCGTGGGCGGTCAGGTCGAGCTGGGGGCGCCGCACGATGTAGCGGCCACCCTCGGCGCAGCCGACGGCGGGGATGCATTGGCTGCCGGTCGGGCTCGACTGGGTGACCACGTTGCGGGTGACGTCGCCCCAGTGGGCGGGCATCTGCCGGCCGCCCGAGGCGGGGTCGGCGGCGGAGCCAACGGCCTGGAGCAGGACCTGCTCGGCCGAGATGCCGAGACCGAGCATCAGCGCCAGGTCGCGGTAGTAGGGGAAGAACCAGTCGTAGCCGGGGCGGAGCTCGTGGGCGAGGGCCAGGAGCAGGGACTCGTGTCCGGCCCCGGAGATCTGGAAGAAGACCCGGCTCTGCTTCTGCAGCGCGATCTCGCGGTCGTCGATGGCCCGGGAGACCCGCGCCAGCAGGAGGTCCCGGCGCAGCTCCTCGGGCGGGTAGCCGGCCACCCGGTGGGCGGCCTTGCCGGACGCGGCGGCTCGGTCGGTGAGGTCGATGGTCTTCGGTCTACCACCGGCCTTGGCCTGGTGCGCCCCGCCGGGCACGACCGACAGCACGGCCCGGTGCTCCCGCTCGGCGGCCTTCTTCTCGGCCTTGCGGCGGGCCTTGGCCTCCTTCTTGGCGGCCTTCTTCGAGGCCTTGCGGGCGGCCCGCTCGGCCTCCTCGGCCGCTTTCCTCGCCCGCTTGCGGGCGGCCTTGCCGGGCCGGGATCCGCCGGTGGCCCGCCACGTCAGGTCGATCAGCTCGGACCGGCTCGCCATGTCGACCCCCTAGGCGATAAGTCGGCAGGTTCTCTCCGATGGTTGCACATCTGCCCAGCCTCGGGGTGGCTCTGTACGCGAACTGTCGCGATCCGTACGCTTCTCGTAGGACAGCCCCCGGAGGTGCCCGGATGTTCGACTTCTGGACCGTGATGTACCTGCTGGTGGTCGGGCTCGTCGCCGGCTACATCGCCCGGCTGCTGGTGCGGGGCACCGGCGACATGAGCTTCTGGGCCACGCTGCTGGCGGGCGTCGTCGGCTCGTTCGTCGGCGGCCTGCTCGGCTACCTGCTGTTCGGGTGGGACGACGACGAGGGTTGGGTGCAGCCGGGCGGGATCATCGGCTCGATCATCGGCGCGGTGATCGTGGTGCTGCTGTGGCGGGCGTGGAGCCAGCGCCATCCGAGCGCCGGGCGCCCGTCCGGCACCGCCGGCCCCCGCCCTGGCGTCTGACGGTC
>DASRJM010000074.1:0-2602 GCA_035649475.1 Acidimicrobiales bacterium | reverse complement strand
CGGTGGCCGTGGGCGAGATCGACCGCTGGCAGCGGGCGGTGTCGGCGGCGTCGATCGCGCCCGAGACCGCCGGGTTGTCGTACGCCTTCGCGGCGCCGCTGCTGCTGTCGTCCACCACGTCGGCGGCCACCGCTCCGTCGTCGAGCGGCGGCGGGTTCGGCGGCGGCGGGTTCGGCGGCGGCGGTGTCGGTGGCGGCGCCGGCGGGGGCGGCGGCGGCAGCTGGTAGCGACGCGTACGCAACCTGAAGCGGCGTTCGAAAGTGACGGGTTCCGGCGCATCCGAACGCCGGAACGGTACGGGACCGATGCCCGGGCGCGGATGGGGCCAGACTCCCGGCGCACAGCCCGCGCCGGAGCCCCCCTGCGGGAAGGGGGCTCCGGGGCCCGGTGGCGGGTTGGGAGACCACCGGGCGATCGGTCCAGCCCGAGCCCCACCCCCCGGCCCGTGGCGGCGTCGGTCGTGCCGACCGACTCGTGCCGTTGGCTAGTCCGTTGCGATCGCCTGGAGGACGTCGAGCTTGGCGGCCCGGCGTGCGGGGCGGACCGCCGCGACCACCCCGACGATGGCGCCGAGCGCCACCACCACGCCGAGCTGCCCCGCGGGGACCGCAAATGCCCCGAGGCCCTCCGCCGCGTCGATCGTCTTCACCATCGCCCAGCCCAGGAAAGTGCCCAGGCCGAGCCCGCCGACCGTGCCGAACAGGGCCACCACCAACGCCTCGCCGCGCACCATCCGGCGCAGCTGCCGCCGGCTCTGTCCCACGGCCCGGAGCAGCCCCAGCTCGCGGGTCCGCTCGTGGATCGACAGTGACAGGGTGTTGGCGATGCCCATGAGGGCGATCAGGATGGCCATGATCAGCAGCACATAGATGACGGTCAGGATCTGGTCGACCTCGCCGGCAACCGAATCGACGTATTCCTGGCGGTCCTGCACGTCGGGCGCCCCGAAACGGTCGGCGACCGGCTGGATGGCGGCCTCCCCGTCAGCGGTCGACACGCCGTCGACCAGGTCGATCAGCAGCACCACGTCGCTCGCCCGGGTGGCCGCGTGCGGTGCGTAGGCCGCCTCCGGCAGGACCAGGTCGTCCACCAGCTCGTCGTTGTCGAAGATCGCCCCGACCGTGAGCTCGTCGGTGGCGCCGTCCGAGTAGGACACCGGCACCGCATCGCCGAGGGCGAGGCCGTGGTCCGAGGCGTAGTCGGCGGACAGCCCCGCCTGCCGGTCGCCGAGGTCGTCGATGGACCCCTGGGAGACATCCACGTCGAGGACCTGGCCGAACGAGGCCGGGTCGATCACCGAGGCCACCGTGTCGTCGCCGTCGACGGCTATGGGCGCAATTCCCATCCCGGTGGCCACGTCGACCTCGGGGAGCGCACCGACCGCGGGCTCGAGCTCCGGGGTGAGCCCGGCGCCGCTGAAGTCCGTCTGCACGATCACCAGATCGCCGGCGAACTGCTCCGACACCGTGTCGTCGATCGACTGCTTGACGGACGCCGCCAGCACCGTGAACAGCGTGACGACCGCGACGCCGACCATCAGCGCCGACGCGGTGCCGGCGGTGCGTCGGGGGTTGCGCATGGCGTTGCGCCGGGCCAGCGTCCCGCTCATCCCCCGCCGCAACGTCAGCGGCCCGCCGACGACACCGGCGACGGGTCGCGCCACCACGGGGCCGAGGAGCACGAAGCCGACAACCACCAGGAGCGCACCCAGGCCGGTCAGGGCCAGCGAGCCGGCGCCCGCAGTGCCGCCGACCGTGGCGGCGATGCCGGCGCCGGCGACCACCACGCCCAGAACCCCGCGCACCCAGGACGCGCCCGACCGGTCGACGGCCACGTCCCGCAGGGCGGCCAGGGGTGCGACGCGGGAGGCCCTTACGGCCGGGGCGACGCTGGCGACCAGCGTGACCACCACGCCGACGACGGCGGCCAGCACGAGCGCCGACGTCTCCACCACCAGGGCGGTCCCGGCCACGGCGAAGCCCACCGATTCGGTGAGCGCGCTGAGGCCCGCCGCGAGGCCGACACCAGCGGCCACGCCGATGGCCGACGCCAGGACGCTCACCGCCAATGCCTCGGCCACCGTGGAGACCAGCACCTGGCGGCGCGACGCCCCCAGGGCCCGCAGCAGGGCCGACTCCCGGGTGCGCTGGGCCACCAGGATCGAGAAGGTGTTGTAGATGCTGAAGGTGGCGACCACGAGGGCGATCCCGGCGAACACCAGCAGGAACGCTTTGAAGAACCCGAGGAAGTCGCTCTCGAGCTCCGACTGTTGCTCGTCGGTGAGCGCAGCCCCGGTGAGGGCCTCGGACCCATCGTGCAGGGCCGGCTCCAGCCGGTCGACCAGCTCCTGCTGGGTCACGCCGTCGTCGGCCACCACCAGGACGTCGGAGATCCGCCCTGGCTCGGGTAGCAGGACCTGCTGGGCGAACTCGGTGGTGAAGGCCGCGTAGGTCTGCGGGCCGGCACTGTCGGCGCCGGCGTCGCCAAAGGTGGCGATCCCGACGACGGTCACGTCGACGGGCTCGGGGGTGCGAATGGTGGTGGCGTCGCCAACCTCCAGATCGCCCCCGTCGGCCGAGGCCTTGTCGATGACCACCTCGCC
>DASRJM010000073.1:0-10321 GCA_035649475.1 Acidimicrobiales bacterium | reverse complement strand
GGGCGAAGTACCGCGCCAGCTCGGCGGGCGGGTAGCCGAGCGCGACCACCGTGCCGGCCGTGGCGGGGGAGAGGACGGGCAGCGTCAGCGGCACGGTGGCCGCGCCCCACGCCAGGACCGCCACGACCAGCGCGGTGCGATCGGCCGGTCGCCAGCCGTCGGTGGCGACGGCGCCGAGGGCGAATAGCAGCGGTAGGAACGCACCGTGGTAGTAGGGCTTGGCGCCGATCGCGGCCAGGGCCACGATCGCCGCGCCAGCGGCGACGGCGACCGGCCGACCCACCGGGTCCGGCCAGGCGGCCGCCAGCCCCACGGCCGCCAGGAACAGCAGCGGCACGCCGACCACCGCCAGTTGCACGACGGCGAACTCGGCGACCCGCGGGCCCCAGGGACCGTCGGCCCGGCGATTGCCCTGGATGAAGGCCAGCGTCGGCCAGCCGTGCCGGGCCTGCCGGGCGAGGTTGGGCAGCCACAGAGCCAGGGCCAGCGCGGCGCCGGCCGCCGGCCAGCCGCTCGCAAGCGCGCCCCGCAGGTCCGGGGCGGCCAGGGTCCCGGCAGCCACCGCCGCCGCCACGACCAGCATCGTCCACTTGAGCTCCAGCCCCACGCCGATCACCAGCCCGGGACCAGCCACCACGCCGGGTGGCCGCCGTCGAGCAGATGCGCCCACACCAGCAGTGCCAGCGAGCCGGCGAGGACGTCGAACGGCACGGTCTGGAACCAGTGGGCCGTGGCGACGAGGAGTGGGCAGGCCAGGGTCGCGAGCGCGGCCACGAGCGTGGCCCGGGACGACCCGCCGAGCTCGCCGGCGGTCAGCGCCGCCACCACGATCACCGCGCCCGCGGCGATCGCCGGCAGGACCCTCAACCGGGCGGGAGCGACACCGAGCCACCGGGCCGACAGGCCGGCCAGCGCGGGCACGCCGGGCGGGTGGTCGACGTATCCCCAGGCCCGGCGGGCCGCGCACGCCAGGTAGTACGGCTCGTCGCGGTGGTAGCCCCAGCGCCCGGCGACGAGCGCCGACAGCATCAGCTGCACGGCGACGGCCACGCCCACCCCTGCCATCCACGGGACCGTACCGGCCGGCCACGGGCCCGCGGTCGCTGCGGGGACTCGCCTAGGGTCGCCACCATGAGTGGCTCCGTCCTCGACCTGACCGACAAGCTGTGGCGCGGCGAGCTGACCGTCGGCGAGGTCCACCCCGTCACGAGCACCCGGGACCTGGAAGAGGTGGCACCCGGGATCGGATTCATCCCCGCCTTCGGCAACGTCAGCGCGTTCGCCACAGACGACGCGCTGGTGCTCGTCGACACCGGCAACCAGCCGCTGGCGGACAACAACTTCCGCCAGGTCCGGGGGTGGACGGACCTGCCGCTCGACACGGTCGTCTACACCCACGGGCACATCGATCACGTCTTCGGGCTCGGCCCCTGGGAGGCAGAGGCCGAGCGGTCCGGTCACCCCCGGCCGCATGTGCTCGCCCACGAGCTGGTCCCGGCCCGCTTCGACCGGTACAAGCTGACCGCCGGCTACAACGGCGTGATCAACGCCCGGCAGTTCAAGATGCCGCGCTTCCGCTGGCCGACCGAGTACCGCTACCCCGACGAGACGTACCGACTGCGCCACGACGTCGCGGTGGGCGGCGTCCGCTTCGAGCTGCACCATGGCAAGGGCGAAACCGACGACCACACCTGGATCTGGCTGCCCGACCGCAAGGTGCTGTGCACCGGCGACCTGTTCATCTGGGCCTCGCCGAACTGTGGCAACCCGCAGAAGGTCCAGCGCTACCCGCGGGAGTGGGCGATCGCGCTGCGGGAGATGGCGGCGCTGGGCCCGGAGCTGCTGCTGCCCGGCCACGGCTGGCCGATCGCCGGCGCGGAGCGGATTCAGCAGGCGCTGGGCGACACCGCCGACCTGCTCGACCACCTGGTGGACGAGACGCTGGCGATGATGAACGCAGGTTTCCGCCTCGACGACATCGTCCACACGGTCAAGGCCCCCGAGGCCCTGCTCGAGCGGCCCTACCTGCGCCCGGTGTACGACGAGCCCGAGTTCGTGGTCCGCACGGTGTGGCGCCTGTACGGGGGCTGGTACGACGGCAACCCCGCCCACCTCAAGCCGGCGCCCGACGCCGCGTTGGCGGCCGAGCTCGCGTCCCTGGCCGGGAGCGCCGGCGCCCTGGCCGACCGGGCCGAGGCCCTGGCCTCGGCCGGCGACCTGCGGCTCGCCGGCCACCTGGCCGAGCTGGCGGGCCAGGCCGCGCCCGACGACCCAGGCGTCCACAAGGTCCGGGCCGCGGTGTTCGCCCAGCGCGCGGGCGAGGAGCTGTCGACGATGTCCAAAGGCGTGTTCTCGTGGGCGGCCGACGAGTCCCAGGCTCGGCTAGGCGAGATGGGCGACTAGCTGGCGCCACGCCGGTTCAGCCGGCCAGGGTCGCCGCCGCCCGGAGGTGGTCCGTGAGCACCGCGAGGCCCGTGGCCGCGTTCAGGCCGCTGGTGGACGGCATCACGTAGACCGGCGTGCCGCCCAGGCCCGCCGGCTGGACGCCCCCCACGGCGCGGCGGTCGACGGCCGCCCGCCAGCCGGCCAGGCCGACGAAGCACACCGCCCGGGGCCGGAGCCAGCCGACCAGGCGCTCGACCCGGCCCAGCCCGGCGACGTACTCGTCGCGGGTCAGCTCCGCGGCGGCGACCGTGGCCCGCTTGACGATGTCGGTCATGCCGACGCCGTGGTCGGCCAGGGCCCGCTCGGGCGACCGGTCGACCGTGACAAGGCCGGCGGCCAGCATCGCCGGCCAGTACCGGTTGCCGGGCCGGGCGAAGCCGATGCCGGCGTCGGCCGCGTACAGGCTCGGGTTCAGCCCGCACATCAGCAGCCGCATGCCGGGCGCCACCGTGTCGGCCAGGGTGCGGGCCCGCACCGCCCGGACCGTGAGCCGAGCGTGGTCGCCGTCGCCCGCCGTCACGTCCTCGACGGTGAACCCGGCGCCGACCAGCACGTCGGTCAGCGGGCCCGGCTCCCACCACGTGAACCGGCGGCCGGGGAAGTCGTCGTCGGGTCCGGACGAGTCGGCGCCCTCGCCCCGGAACACGGTCAGGTCCAGGACTCCGCCGACCGCCAGCGTCCGGTGCAACCCGCCGAGCACCCCGGGCAGCCGACCGCGGTCGACGTGCTGGAGGCACTTGCTCGCCCACACCCCGTCCACGGACCCCCCACGCAGCGGGAGGGCGCCGAGGTCGCAGGCCACGGCCGGTGTCCCGGGATGCCGGCGCCGCGCCTCGGCCAGCATCGCCGGCGCGGCGTCGGTCGCGACCACCGGAGTGCCCAGGTAGGGCAGGTAGAGCCCGGGCCCGCAGCCCAGGTCGACCCGGACCCCGCCCGCCGGAACCCGGGCCGTGAACTCGGCCGCCCGCTCGGGATGCTGTGCCCGGCGCCGGGCGGCGTACTCGGCGGCCGAGCGCTGGTAGATCGCCACGGTCGCCCGGTCCACCCGGGCGACCGTAGCGGGTGCGTCAGCGGCCCCGGGGCCGACCGGCGTCGGGCTTGTCCCAGTCGCAGACGCCGTCCGGGAAGACCTGCTCGAGCCGGGCCCGCTCGTCCGCGGTCGGGGCCCAGTCGCCGTACACGCCGGCCCGGATGGCCCGGTTGACCGGCTGGAGCTGGCACTTCCAGACGCCGCCCTCGTAGGGGCCGCCGGCCTGGCGGCGGGACGACGAGTAGATCGGGAACCGATCGGTGCAGGCCCCGGCCGGCCCGTCGTCGAGCACGCCGGCCCACACGTCCTCGCCCGAGGCGATCAGCCCCCCGCTCGTGTCGAAGCACGAGTCGACGGCGGCGCCCGGCTTGTTGCCGGCCACGCCGCCCGCGGGGTTGGCGGCGATGTTGCCCAGCCACTCGTCGATCACGGCGAACGCCATCGGCGTCTGGTCGAACGTCACCGCCGGCCGGGCGTCGGTGAACCAGACGACCTGGTTGGACGCGTCGCCGTCGGCGTTGAGCATGCGCTGGCGGGCGGCGAACGACTGGGTGCTGTTGTGCATGTCCAGCTCGTCCTCCAGGTAGTGGCGCCAGTCGATCACCGGGATGTCGATGTCCCCCACGAACTCCATGCCCGAGGTGTAGGCGGCCGCCATCGCGTCCGGGTCGCCCTCCCGCCGAGCGGCTGGCGTGACGCCGCCGTCCGGGCTCAGGTTCATGTTCCGGGAGCTCCACGGGTCGAAGTTCTCCGGCGTCAGCGCGCCCTGGAACGGGAAGCCTTCGGGCACCATCTCGCCGGTCTCCTTCCACGAGCCGACCTGAGCGTTGAGGTCGAGGAACTCGGCCGGCGTGATTATTCCGGCCTTCAGCGCCTCGAGCCCGTACTGGACCCCGACGTTGTCCCACGGCACCCGGGCGAAGCCGTCGTCGCCGACGCCGTAGATGTTGCGGGTGTCGTCCCAGTGGGTCCACTCCACGCCCTCGGCGCCCTGGGCCAGCTTGTCGAGATCGTCGACGTCGGTGAACGTCGGGTTGAGGGCCAGCGGCGTCAGCCCGAACCAGCCGGGCTTGCACTCCATCAGCGCAGGCGCCGGCGACGCCGGGTCGCGGTCCATGACCTGATAGCCGAACGCCGCGTACAGCTGGTAGAGGCCGTTCCACTGGGTGATCTCGCCCGGGGACAGGTTCTGCGGGAAGTTGCTGCCGTTCAGGCCGATCACCGCCTGGCGGACCTCCGGGTCCTTCCACGTGGGGTTGTCCCGGTCGGTGGCGTCGAAGTAGTGCTCCAGCAGCTCGCAGTCGCCCACGTGGATCGTCTGGGTGACCATGTCGGGGTACGAGTACTGCGCGATGGCGGCGTCGATCAGGCCCGGGTGGTTCTGGGCGTAGACGTACTGCTGGATGGCCCCGCCCGACCCGCCGACGGCCACCGTGTAGTCGGGGACGCCGTGGGACTCGACCGCGTGCTCCTTGAGCATGAGCGCGGTCTCGCCGCCGACCTGCAGGTTGTAGTGGGTGCTGGTCCGGGTGCCGCTCGACCACATGACGCCGTAGCCGGCGCCGAGCAGCTCGGCCGGCAGCATCGCGCCCTCGCTGGTCGTGCCCTGGAAGTGGCCGATGCCGACCCCGCCCTGGAAGCTGAACACCAGGCGCCGGTTCCACAGCGAGTCGTCGGGGACCGTAGGGTCGGCCTCGCCCACGGGGGCGAGCATGGCGACGCTGTAGACGAAGCGGTTGATCGTGCCCCGCTCCCAGCGGACGACGAACGGCACGGCGTGGCCGTCCATGGTCGTGGTGGTGGCCGCGTCGGCGGGGGGCGCCGCCGGGTCGTCGAGCCAGTGGAAGCGGCCGTCGGTGGCGGAGCGGTAGACGTAGCCGTAGCGGGTCTCGGCCGCACAGTTGCCGCTCCAGCCCACGATCGTGGCGTCGGCCGTGGGGTAGCCGCGATCGTCGGCCGGGTAGCTGCCGTCGGGCGCCTCGGCGGCGACCGGGATGCCGAAGCTGTCCTGGTTGTCCACGAGGGGCTGGCCGAGGATCGGCCGACCGTCGAAGCGGCCCCGCGCGGTCGTGCACACGAAGGGCTGCTGCTGCGGCCCCGAGAAGATCGGCCCGCCGATGGGGTGGTTGACCAGTGTCAGCTGGGCGGGCCGGGGCCGGCGACCACCGCTGGTGGCCTCCACGGCCAGCACGTTGTCGCCGTCGTCGAGCCCGGTGACCAGGCCCTGGACCGTGCCGTCGCCCTGGTCGGCGAACGCCGCGCTGATGTCGGCCCCGTCGAGCGTGACCCTCGTCTGGGCAGGGGCCACGAGGTCGGGCAGGTCGATCGACACGAGGGCATCCCCGCCGCTCACCTGGTCCGGCTGGCCGGACAGAACGGCGATCGTGAACTTGTTGCCTCCCGCCTGGCCGGGGACCGCGGCGCCGGGCGTCGTGATCGTGCAGGCGGTGGCCAGGCCGGTGAGCGCCAGTGCGGCGCCAACGGCACGACGGGCCGTCGTCCGGCGGCGGTCGGGTCGGCGGTGGCTTCGGAGCCCCACGAGCATGTCTCTGTCCCCCTCGGCGCGGTTCGCCCCTTCTCGAACCACTCCGGGAACCTAGCCGAGTCCTACGATGCGGGCGTGGAGCTCCGTGACCGCGTTTGCGTCGTGACCGGCGGGGCGGGGGGCATCGGGGCCGCGCTGGCCCGGGCGTTCGTGGACGCCGGCGCCCGTCACGTGGTCGTCGCGGACCTCGACGGGGAGGGCGCCCGGGCGGTCGCCGGGGCGCTGGGGGAGCGGGCCTCGGCCCGCGGCGTGGACGTCAGCGTGGGGGACGACATCGAGGCGCTGGTGGCCGGGGTCGAGGACGAGATCGGGCCCATCGACCTGTTCGCCTCCAACGCCGGGATCACCGCGCCGGGCGGGGTCGAGGTGCCGGACGCCACCTGGGAGCGGGTGTGGGCGGTCAACGTCATGGCCCACGTGCACGCGGCCCGGGCCCTGCTGCCCCGCATGCTGACCCGGGGCGGCGGCCATCTGCTGTCCACCGCGTCGGCCGCGGGCCTCCTGAGCCAGCCGGGCGACGCCGCCTACACGGCGACCAAGCACGCGGCCGTGGGCCTGGCCGAGTGGCTGGCGATCACCTACGGCGACCAGGGGATCGGCGTGTCCTGCCTGTGCCCGATGGCGGTCGACACCGCGATGCTGCGGGGCGGGCTGCCGCCGGGCAGTGCTCCGCCGCCGACCAGCGGCACAGGCGCCGCCGCCGTCCAGGGCGTGCTCAGTGCCGAGCGGGTGGCCGAGGCGGTCGTCGAGGGCCTGCGGGACGGGCGGTTCCTGATCCTGCCCCACCCCGAGGTCGCCACGTTCGAGCGGCGCCGGGCCGGCGATCGGGACCGCTGGCTGGCCGGGATGCGCCGCCTCACCGCATCCCTCGAGGACGGGGACGTGCCACTGCCGTGAGGGATCTGGTCGAGCTGGGGTTGGCGCCGGGCGATCGCGTCCGGTGGCGGGAGCGGCCGGCGGCGCGCTGGTCCGAGGGGAAGGTCGTGGGGCGCGAGCGCGACGGCAGCGTCGGGGTCCGGGACGGCAACGGCGCCAGCCGGGCGCTGGTGCCCGACCGCCTGGAGGTGCGGGCCCGGGGCCCGCGCGGCGGGCACGTGTGGGAGCCCGTCGCCGAGCGGGCCGCCCGGACCGATCAACTGTCGTTCTGGCGTCCCTGAGCCCACATTCCGAGCGAGAGACGCCAGAACGCGTTCAGTCCTTGCCGACGGCGGCCCGGATCGTGGCCTCGGCGGAGGCCCGCCGGTCGGAGCCCCAGGGCAGCGGCATCAGCACGGGCACCTCGACGCCGCCGTCCACGTAGGCCCGCATGGTGGCGTGCACCGTGTCGGCGTCGCCCATGACGTCGATGCCGTCGACCATCCGGTCGGACACCGCGCCCACCGCCCCGGCCCGGTCGCCCTCGGCGAAGCGGGCCCGGATCTCGGCCACCTCGTCGCCGTAGCCGGCGCGCTCGAAGTTGCGGGCGTAGCTGTCGACCACCGCGTACGAGAACAGGTCGCGGCGGGCCAGCTCGGCGCCCTCCTCCCGCTCGCACAGACCGGCGTGCACGTAGGCGTAGACGGTGGCGTCGCCGCCCTTGCGCACCTGCTCGACCGACCACGGCACGTGGCTGGCCGGCAGGTAGTTGAGCAGGACGCCGTCGGCCAGCTCGCCGGCCAGGCGCAGCATCGCGGGGTTGAGCGCGCCGACCAGGATCCTCGGCCGGCGCTCGCCCAGGCGGAGCCCGAGGCGGAAGCCCTTCACCTGGTAGAAGTCGCCCGCGAAGTCGACCTTCTCTCCGGACAGGCAGAGGCGCAGCAGCGTGACGTACTCGCGCACCCGGTCGAGCGGCCGCTCGCCGTAGCGCACCCCGTGCCAGCGCTCGGTGACGACGGGGGACGAGATGCCGACGCCGAGCAGCACCTCACGGTCGGGGTGCAGGGCCTGAAGCGTGGCACCGGCCATGGCCACCACCATGGGCGTGCGCAGCTGGAGGGCTATCACGCCGGTGCCCAGGTCGAGCCCCGGAGCGGCGGCGCCCGCGGCCGCCAGGATCGTGAACGCCTCGGGCCCCGTCGTCTCGGCTGTCCAGAAGCTGGCGTAGCCGAGGTCTTCGGCCAGACGGGCGGTGGACACCGCCACGTCCGGCCCCAGGGTCATGAGCGAGGCGAAGGTGACGCCGGCACGGTCCATCCCCATGGCGGCGCAAGTTAGTCCCCACCCGTGGCACCGCCGCCACATAGCATCGCCACCCATGGAGTTGACGGCGGCCGAGGGTCGCGTGCTCGGGGCACTGATCGAGCTGGAGGCGGCGGCTCCGGGGTCGGTCCCTCTCACGCTCAACGACCTGCGGCTGGCCTGCAACCGGCCGACCGGCCGCGACCCGGTGGTGGCCTACGACGACCGCACGGTCGAGGACACGCTGCTGTCGCTCAAGTCCCGCGGGCTGGCCCGGTTCGTGCCGCCCAGCGCCGAGGCCCGCACCACCCGCTACCGCCAGCGGGCCGACGAGCGCTGGCGCATGGGCTCGACCGATCTGGCCACGCTGGCCGTCCTTCTGCTGCGGGGCGTTCAGACGGTGGGCGAGGTGCGGGCCCAGGTCCGGCGGTTGCGGCCCCAGACCGAGCCGGACGAGGTCGACGCCGTCCTCGACGCGCTGGCCGCCCGCACGCCGAGCCCGTTCGCCGCCCGGGTCGACCGCCGGCCCGGCGACCACGAGACCCGGTGGGTCGAGGTCCTGACCCCCGAGGGCGCCGAGCGGCGGGCGGCGGCCGCCGCGGAGGCCAACGGGTCCGCCGTGGTGCCGGCCGCGCCGGCCGCGATCGCGGGGCCGTCCTACGCCGAGTTGGTGGCCCGGGTGGCCGAGCTGGAGCGGCGCCTGGCCGCGGCGCTGGATCGCCCGGCGCCCGAGCCGCCGTCGCCGCCCCCGCCGCCCGTCGAGATGCGGCAACGGCTGACGCCCCAGCTGTCGTTCCCCGATGAGCGCCGGTTCACCCGGTCGCGGCCGGCGGCCACGCTCGACGAGCTGAGCGAGCTGGTCGACCGGGTCATGGACATCGAGCGCCGGCTCGCCCGCATCGAGGCCGAGCTGGGCGCGCTGCGCTAGTCGCGCTAGAAGTCGCCGTCGCGGGTCAGGCGGTAGGGGTCTGCGACGCGGTCGGTGCCGATCGGGCGGACGACCACGTCGAGGGTGGTGGCGTCGTTGCCGCCGCAGCGCTGCTCGTCCAGTCGGATCACCGCCGGGGTGCCGTGGACGGCGGTGGCCTGGTCGATGATCCCGCTCGAGTCGCGCACCTCGAGGCCGAGGACGATGCCGGGCGGCGCGTCCAGCTGGAACTCCAGCACGCCGTCGCACAGGATCTGGAGATTGTCCTCGACGTCGACGCTGAAGCTGTCGACGTCCCCAGCGGGGACGATGTTGCCCTCGACGACGTCCACCAGCACCTGGTCGTCCTCGTCGAGCGGCGCGGCCTCGCAGCCGTTGGCGAGGTCGCCGTCGTAGTCCGCGTGGTCGTCGACGCACTGGCGGCCGTCGGTGAACGGCGCCGGCTCCTCCTGGCCGCAGGGCTGGTACGGCGCCGTCTCGCAGTCGAGCTCGCCCTCCGCGAGCGTGTCCTCCTGGGTGGCGGCGGTGCCGTCGTCGCCGGCCAGGACCATCCAGGCCCCGGCGCCCAGCAGCGCCGCCGCGGCCAGCCCGGCGGCCGCGGCCCACGCCCCGCGCGGGACGCGGGGCGCAGGCAGGGTGAGGGTGCGCGGCGAGGTGCCGTCGGGCCCGCCCACCAGGGCCGCGGCGCTGGGACGGCGCTCCGGCTTGGGGTCGAGCATGGCCGTCAGCAGCTTGCGCAGGACCGGCGGCAGGGTCCTCGGGACCCGCTCGACCTTGCCGGACGCGGCCCGGACCATGAGCAGCCCGGGATCGCCCTGGCCGTAGGGACCGTCGCCGGTGGCGGCGAAGAGCAGCGTCGCCCCGAGCGAGAACACGTCGGTGGCCGGCGACACCGGCTCGCCCCGGGCCTGCTCGGGCGCCATGAACCCGGGCGTGCCGACCACCATCCCGGCGACCGTGAGGCCGTGGGTCTGGTCGCGGCTGAGCGCGACGCCGAAGTCGGCCAGGCACGGCTGGCCCCGGTCGTCGAAGAGGATGTTGGCCGGCTTGATGTCCCGGTGAACGACGCCCTCGCGGTGGGCGCTGGCCAGGGCCGCCAGCAGGCCGACGGACTGGCGCTCGACCTCGTCGGCCGGGGCGGGGCCGTGCTGGGCCACCCGCTCGGCCAGGCTGCCCCCGGACAGGCAGGGCATGACCAGCACGATCTCGTCGCCAG
>DASRJM010000072.1:0-32085 GCA_035649475.1 Acidimicrobiales bacterium | reverse complement strand
CGAGCTGGCGGGGTGGGGGACCACCGCGCTCGCGCTCGGCATCGGCGGCTACTGGGTGCACGAGGGTCTCCTCACCGTGGGCACGGTGGCGTTCTTCGTGCTGACCCTGTCCAACCTGTTCGAGCCCGTGCAGCAGCTCAGCCAGCTGTTCAACATGGTGCAGTCGGCGGGCGCCGGCCTGAAGAAGCTGTACGAGCTGCTCGACGAGCAGGTGGACGTGCCCGAGCGGCCGGGGGCGGTCGACCTGCCGGCCGCGGGCGACGTCGAGGTCGACGACGTGTCGTTCGCCTACGCCGGCGGGCCGCGGGTGCTGCGGGACGTGACGCTGCACATCCCGGCCGGCATGCGCCTCGCCCTGGTCGGCCCCACGGGCGCGGGCAAGTCGACGCTGGCCAAGCTGGTGGCCCGGCTCTACGACCCGACCGAGGGGGCGGTGCGCTTCGGCGGCGTCGACCTGCGGAACGCAACGGTCGACTCGCTGCGGGGCCGCATCGTGGTCATCCCCCAGGAGGGGTTCCTGTTCAACGGGACGATCCGCGACAACGTGCGGCTGGCCCGGTCGGGGGCCACCGACGCCGAGGTCGACGCGGCGCTGGCCGCGGTCAACGCCTACGACCGGTTCGTGTCGCTGCCGGAGGGGCTCGACACCGAGGTCCGGGAGCGCGGCAGCCGGCTGTCTGCCGGCGAGAAGCAGCTGGTGTCGCTGGCCCGGGCCGCCCTGGCGGACCCGGCGCTGCTGGTCCTCGACGAGGCCACGTCAAGCCTCGACCCCGGGACAGAGGCGCTGGTCGAGGGGGCGGTCGACCGCCTGCTGGAGGGCCGGACCGTGGTGGTCATCGCCCACCGGCTCTCGACCTCCGAACGCGCCGACCTGGTCGGGGTCGTCGACGGCGGCGAGCTGGTCGAGCTCGGCACCCACGCCGACCTGGTGGTCGCGGGCGGCGCCTACTCCCGGCTGTACGCCACCTGGGTGGCAGGAACCCGTTCGGGCGTCTCTCAGCCGTCACGTTCCGGCTGAGAGTCGCCAGGGCGGGGTCAGACCGCGTCCACGAGGGGGAAGTGGCAGGCGACCACGTGCCCGCCGTCGCCGTCGGCGGCGACCTGGCGCAGCATCGGCTCCTCCTCGGCGCAGCGGGCCTGGGCCCGGGGGCACCGGGTGCGGAACCGGCAGCCGCTCGGCGGCGCCAGCGGCGACGGCAGGTCGCCCTCCAGCGACGTGTCCGCCACCGGCGTGTCGGGATCGGGCTCGGGCACTGCCTCGATCAGCGCCGCGGTGTAGGGGTGGGCCGGCCGGGCGTAGAGAGCGTCGGCCGGGCCGACCTCGCACAGCTTGCCGAGGTACATCACCGCCACCCGGTCGCTGACGTTGCGGACGACCGCCAGGTCGTGGGCGATGAACAGCATGGTCAGCCCGTGGCTGGCCTTCAGGTCCTCCAGCAGGTTGAGGATCTGGGCCTGGACCGACACGTCGAGCGCCGACACCGGCTCGTCGCAGATGAGCACCGACGGCTCGAGGATCAGCGATCGGGCGATCGAGATCCGTTGGCATTGGCCGCCCGAGAACTCGTGGGGCCGGCGCTGGCCTGCGCCCTCGGGGTCGATGCCGACCGACCGCAGGGTCTCGGCCACCTTGTCGGCGGCCCCGTCGCGGCGGCCCCAGATGGCCAGGCCCTCGCCCACGATCTCGTTGACCCGGCGCCGGGGGTTCAGCGACGAGATCGGGTCCTGGTAGATCATCTGCATCTCGGGCCGCAGCCGGCGGACGGCCTCGGCGCCGAGGCCGGACAGGTCCTGGCCCTCGTACACCACCCGGCCCGAGGTGGGCGGGGGAGCGAACATGATCGCCTTGGCGGTCGTGGACTTGCCGCAGCCCGACTCGCCGACCAGGCCCAGTGTCTCGCCCCGGGCGACGTCGAAGCTGACCCCGGACACGGCTTGCACCGACCCCGCCCGGCCCAGCCGGAACGTCACGTGCAGGTCCTCGACCGACAGGATGATGTCGTCCCGCGACCGCAGTGCTGCCGTACCACTGCCCGCCATTTAGTGGACCCTCCCGGACGTCATCGTGGCGCCTCGCCGGGCGGATCGGCCGCTGGGCGTCGTCCTCGTCGTCGACGCAGCCGCCGGCTGCGCCTTCCTCCTGCGTCCTCGCCAGCGACCGATCCGGCTCGGCGATGCATCCACGGGATGTCCGAGAGCGCCCATCACGCCACCTCCTCGGGTGCCAGGGTCGTGACGTCGACCGTGGCGTCGCCCGCCACCGGGAGCCCGGCCGCGGTCTCGCCTGCCGCCAGGTTGCGGGCCAGCGCCTCGCCGCCCTCGGTCGTCCCCACCGGGAAGAAGCAGGCGTGCTCGTGGCTCTGCCCGATGTCGACGAGCGGCGGCCGCTCCTCCAGGCACCGGGCCTGGGCGTAGCGGCAGCGGGGGGCGAAGGCGCAGGCCTCGGGCAGACCCACCAGGTCCGGCGGCCTCCCCGGGATGACCTGGAGCCGGGAGTGCCCCGGGTTCGAGATCCGGGGGATCGACTGCAGCAGGCCCTCGGTGTACGGGTGCCGGCGGTCGTGGAACAGCACCCGGGTCGGGCCCCGCTCGACCACCCGGCCGGCGTACATCACCGCGATGCGGTCGGTGCGCCCGGCCACCACCCCGAGGTCGTGGGTGATGAGGATCATGCCCATGGACCGCTCGCGCTTCTGGGTCTCGAGCAGATCGAGGATCTGCTTCTGGATGGTGACGTCGAGCGCGGTGGTGGGCTCGTCGGCCACCAGCAGGTGGGGCCCGCACGCCAGCGCGATGGCGATCGTCACCCGCTGGCGCATGCCGCCCGACAGCTGGTGCGGGTAGGCCCGCAGCCGGCCCTCGGGCTCGGGGATCCCGACCGAGCGGAGCAGGGCGACGGCGGTCTGCCGGGCCTCGTTGCGGCCCATGTCGAGGTGGTAGCGCAGCGACTCGGTGATCTGGTCGCCGACTCGCATGGTGGCGTTGAGCGACGTCATCGGGTCCTGGAACACGATGGCGGCCTCGACGCCCCACACGCTGCGCATGGCCTTGGGGCTGAGCCCGACCAGGTCGCGGCCCGACAACCGCACCCGGCCGGAGATGGCGGCGTTGCGGGCCGAGATCAGCTGGAGGATCGAGCGGGCCAGCACGGTCTTGCCCGACCCGGACTCGCCGACGACACCCAGGGTCTGGCCGGCCTCCAGCCGCAGCGACACGCCGTCGACCGCCACCACCGTGCCCCGGGGCGTCTCGAACGCCGTGCGGAGGTCGTCGACCTCGAGCAGCGGCGCCTTGCCGGTCGGCCCCGGCTGGATCACCTTGCGGCTCAGCCGGCTCACAGGTTCGCGTCCCGCACGTCGAGGCTCCGCCGCAGTGTGTCGCCCACGAAGTTGAGCGACAGGACGGTCAGGAACATGGCGGCGGACGGCACGAGCGCCACGTGGACCGCCTCCTCCAGGTGGGGCTTACCGTTGGCGATCATGCCGCCCCAGGTCGGCTCCGGTGGCGGGACGCTGAGGCCGAGCAGCGCGAGCGAGCCCTCGATGACGATCACCAGGCCCATCGCCACGAGGGCGAACGCCGCCACCGGCGGGACCACGTTGGGCAGGATCTCCCGGAACAGGATCCGCGACCGCTTGGCCCCGAGCGTGTGGGCGGCGTGCACGAAGTCGCGCTGGGCGATCGACAGCGTGTTGGCCCGGGCCACCCGGGTGTAGATCGGCACCGACAGGGCGCCGATCAGCAGCGAGATCACGGTCAGGCTGCGGCCGATGAACGCCAGCACCGCCAGCAGCAGGACGAGGGCCGGGAAGGCGGCGATCACGTCGACGACCGCCATCACGACCCGCTCGGTGCGGCCCCGGAGGTAGCCCACGGCCGTGCCGAGCGTTCCCCCGACCACGAGGCCGATGCCGACGGCCGACACGGCGACGACGATCGACACGCGCGCCCCGTGGACGAGCCGCGACAGCTGGTCGCGGCCCAGCGGGTCGGCGCCGAGCGGGTGATCGGGCGAGAAGCCCTCCAGCCGGTCGAGCACGTCGGGCCGGTTGGGGTCGGGCAGCGGCAGCCAGTCGGCGGCGACCGCGCAGAAGGCGACGAGCACCAGCCAGGCCACGGCCAGCCAGAAGGCCACGCCCCGCTTCCCCTTGCGTCGCCGGTACCAGGCGCTGCGGCGCTCGGGCCCGGCACCCGTCGGGGAGGGGAGGATCTCGTAGCCGGGCTGGTCGTCGGCGCCGACCCCGACGACGCGGTCGGCCGCGTCGTCAAGCGGTCGCAGCGCTTCCATGGCGGATCCTGGGGTCGAGCAGCGTGTACAGGAGGTCGACGACGAAATTGATCACCACGAACGAGATGGCGATGACCAGGGCGACGCCCTGCACCATCACGAGGTCGCGCTGGACGATCGAGTCGACCAGCAGCCGGCCGATGCCGGGCAGGGCGAACAGCGTCTCGACGATGACGGCGCCGCCGATGATCGTCGCGACCTGCAGGCCCACGACGGTCATCAGCGAGAACGAGCTCGGCCGCAGGGCGTGGCGGAACAGGATCCGCGAGGTCGGGATGCCCTTGGCCCGGGCCATCGTGATCGAGTCCTGCTGGAGCGTGGTGATCATGTCGGCCCGCAGCAGGCGGGTGTAGACGGCCATCTCGCCGGCCGCCAGCGCCAGCGCCGGGAGGATGGCGTGGCGGAGGTTGTCGATCGGGTCGGTCGTGAGCCGGGTCCAGCCGGTGGCCGGCAGCCACCCGAGGGTGACGGCGAAGATGTAGATCAGCAGGATCGCCACCATGAAGCTGGGCAGGGCCAGCAGGCCGAAGCTGGCGCCGGTCACGGCGCGGTCGACCCGGCTGCCGGCCCGGAAGGCGGACAGCGTGCCGAGCGGGATGGCCAACGCCAGGGCGATGACCACCGCCAGGGTGCCGACCTCGAGCGTGACCGGCAGCCGCTCGGCGATGGCCTCGGTCACCTCCTGCCCGGTGCGGTACGAGCGCCCCAGGTCGCCGGTGGCGACGTCGGACAGCCACGCCCCGTACCGGGACAGGAGCGGGTCGTCGAGGCGCAGGTCCTCCCGGACCGCCGCCAGCGACTCGGGGTCGTCGGCGGCCTCGGGCCCGAGGATCTGCACCGCCGGGTCACCCGGCAGGAGGCTTGTGAGCAGGAAGGTCAGGAACGACACGACGAGCAGCGTCGCCAGGATGGCGGGCAGCCGTCTCAGCACCAGTCGCATCGCACCATCCCTGACCTCTCCTCCTGCCGGTGATCCGTGTCCGTGCGGCTACTCCGTGGTCCAGACGAACGCCCAGTGGGTGGTGGCGCCGGGAGTGCCGGTGCCCTCCGCCCCGTCGGGGAACGTCCAGCCGTCGACGTTCTTCACGTAGTCCTGGGCGGCGAGCACGGCCAGGGTGTTCCCGTGGTACTGCAGCGGGAAGTTCTCGTTGACCGTCATCATCACGTCCTCCACCAGGCCCTGCCGCTCCTCGACGTCGCCGGAGGCGGCCAGCTCGGCCAGCGCGGTGTCGATCGAGGGGTCGGTGAACCGGGTGAAGTTGGTGGCGCTCGGCTGGGTGAACGCGTCCCGCAGCGTCGGGTACGGGTCGCGGTCGATGCCGGCCCGGAAGCACTTGGCGTCGAAGTCGCCGGACAGCGCCTCCGAGACGTGCGTGGCCTGCTCGACCTGGCGCAGCTCGACCTCGACGCCGATGTCCTGCCAGAACGTCTGGTAGAGCGAGGCCAGGTCCACCAGGCTCTGCTCGGGCAGGCAGTCGTACCGGAAGCCCACCGGCTCGCCCGCGGCCTTGCCGTCGGACCGCTGGGGGTCGTTGACGTACTCGTCGATCAGCTCCCGGGCCGCCTCCGGGTCGTAGTTGGGCCAGGCCTCGGCGACGGCCTCGGAGTAGTAGGCGTCGTCCTCGCTGAATATCTGCGTGGCCTCGGGCACGACGCCGGTGCCGCCCTGGATCTCGATGGCCTGGGCCTGGTCGGCCGCCAGGACCAGCGCCTGCCTGACCCGGACGTCGTCGAGCGGTGGCCTGGTCGTGTTGAAGATGTTCACCCCGGTGGTGTTGCCGAGCGCCTCGTAATTGTCGACACCGTCGAGCTCGCGGGCCCGGACGCCGTAGCTCTGGCGCAGGGTCTGGAGGACGTCGATGTCGCCGGACTCGAGACTGGACAGGCGGGTGTCCTCGTCGGGGATCGGCCGGAACACGATCTCGTCGAGGTACGGCAGGCCCTCCTGCCAGTAGCTCGGGTTCTTCTTCACCACCAGACGGTCGTCACGCGTCCACGAGTCGAACACGAACGGCCCGGTGCCGACCGGCATCGAGCCCGAGTTCTCGCCGTTGGCCGCCGCCGCGGTTGGCGAGAACGGCCAGCCGATGGCCAGGCCCAGGTTGTCCCCGAAGCCGGAGTTCGGCCGGGGCAGCACGTAGGTGAAGGTCAGGTCGTCGACGATCTGCATCTCGACGCCGTTGAGCGTGCCGGCCGTGTTGGCGCCCGGCTTCTTGAGGTACGTGTCGAAGATCGTCTTCATCGCCTGCGAGTTGAGCGGCGTGCCGTCGTGGAACTGCACGTTCGGGCGCAGCGTCACGGTCCACTGGCCGAAGTCGGCGCTCGGCTCGACGGACTCGGCCAGGTACGGGTGCAACTCGCCGTCCGGCGTCAGCCGCACGAGCGGGTCGTAGATGGCGTAGGCCACGGCCACGCCGGAGTTCGCGAAGTTGCCCGAGCCCGGCTGCCACCCGCTGGTCTCGGCCTCGAGCCCGACGGTGATCGAGCCGCCGCTGACCGGGTCGCCCTGCTCGGACTGGTCGCTCTGCTCGCCGGTCGGCTCGCCCCCCTCCTCGTCGTCGTCGCCGCCACAGGCGGCGGCGATCAGGCCGACCAGGACCAGGAGCATGGCGAGCAGTCGGCGCGCGGGTCCCCTGCTGTCGTTCGGTCCCACCGTGGTGTCCCCCTGTCTTCTGTGACCCGACCGGGCGACCGGGCCCAACGGCCGTCTCACGGGGTGACGGCCGACACAAGGATAGTAAAGCGGGTGTGCGAAAGCGGCAAACGCGAGCAGTGAGAACGGATGCGGTCGCACCCCCACCCGCAGCGGTCGGTGGACGAATCCGGGCGGTCGGGTGTGTTGGACGTCGGGGCTTTCCGGGGGATTGGTGGAGCGGGCAGAGGCGATTGCTACTATCCACGTAGGAGAAATTCACGGAGCACCGCGGAACGACACGCAGTCCGGAGGGATTGCCCATGGCTGTCGCCGATCTCGACCTGGGGCGCTACAAGCTCGGCTGGGCCGACGAGGAGAACTACGTCTTCAAGCCCAAGAAGGGCCTGTCGGAGGAGATCGTCCGCGAGATGTCGTGGATGAAGGGCGAGCCCGACTGGATGCTCGACTACCGCCTCAAGTCGCTGAAGCACTTCGAGCGCCGACCCATGCCGACCTGGGGCGGCGACATGTCCCAGATCTACATCGACGACATCTACTACTACGTCAAGCCGACCGAGGCGCAGGTCGACGAGTGGGACGAGCTGCCCGAGTCGATCAAGAACACCTACGAGAAGCTGGGCATCCCCGAGGCCGAGCGCAAGTACCTGGCCGGCGTCACCGCCCAGTACGAGTCCGAGGTCGTCTTCCACCGCAACCGCGAGGACCTGGAGCGCCGGGGTGTCGTGTTCTGCGACATGGACACCGCGCTGCGCGAGTACCCCGAGCTGGTCAAGCCGTACTTCGGCCGGATCATCCCCAAGAACGACAACAAGTTCGCCGCGCTCAACTCGTCCGTGTGGTCAGGCGGCTCGTTCATCTACGTCCCGCCGGGCGTCGAGGTCGAGATGCCGCTGCAGGCCTACTTCCGCATCAACGCCGAGAACATGGGCCAGTTCGAGCGGACGCTGATCATCGCCGACGAGGGCGCCAAGGTGCACTACATCGAGGGCTGCTCCGCCCCGGTGTACACCACCGACTCGCTGCACTCGGCCGTGGTCGAGATCGTCGTCAAGCCCAGCGCCCGGGTCACCTACACGACCATCCAGAACTGGTCGTCGAACGTGTTCAACCTCGTCACCAAGCGGGCCCGTGTCGAGGCCGAGGGCCACATGGAGTGGATCGACGGCAACATCGGCTCCCGGCTCACCATGAAGTACCCCGCGGTCTACATGGTCGGGCCCAAGGCGTCCGGCGAGGTGCTGTCGGTGGCCTACGCCGGCCCGGGCCAGCACCAGGACGCCGGGGCCAAGATGGTCCACGCCGCGCCCGAGACCACGTCCAAGATCGTGTCCAAGTCCATCTCCAAGGACGGGGGCCGCACGTCGTACCGGGGCCTGGTCCGGGTCGAGGACGACGCCTACGGCTGCAAGAGCCACGTGCAGTGCGACGCCCTGATCCTCGACGAGGACTCGGTCAGCGACACCTTCCCCTACATGGAGGTCGGTGCCCGAGACGCCGTCATCGGCCACGAGGCCACCGTGTCCAAGGTCGCCGACGAGCAGCTCTTCTACCTGATGAGCCGCGGGCTGTCCGAGGAGCAGGCGATGAGCATGGTCGTCAACGGCTTCATCGAGCCCGTCACCCGCACGCTGCCGATGGAGTACGCGGTCGAGTGGAGCAGGTTGATCGAGCTGCAGATGGAGGGCTCGGTCGGTTGATCCCCACCGACCTGCGGGTCGGGCCGCCGCGAACGCCCCGCTCGCTGGCACAATGTGCCGGTGCCGATGCGCCAGGATTGCAAGCACTTCGAGTCCCGTACCTACCGCAACGGCGAGACCGTGCGGAAATGCGACCTCGACCTGGCACCCGAGGCGCCGTGGCGGTGCCCGGCCGACTGCCCGCGCTACGAGCGGCGCATGGCCGACGTCAACTGGGCGCACGGGACGCTGGTGACGCCGCGGACGCCCGACGAGCCGATGGACGCACTCGACCGGGACGACGGCTCGGTGGCCCGCCTGCTGGACGAGGCCGAGGAGATCGTCAACATGGCCGGGCCGTCGATCATGGACGAGGTCGAGGCGGAGCGCACCCAGGGCGGGCTGGCGTCCCGCTGGCGCCGCTGGCGCCGCCGCAAGGACTCCCCCTAGACCTCCCGAGCCCGACCAACGGCCAACAGGTGTCGATCGATGGGGACTGATGCTCCGTCCGGGCCACCTGGCGCGCCGGTAGGCTGGTCGGCTCGAAAGGACCGACTCTGAGCAGCACCTTCACCCTCGATGCCTCGGCCGCGCTCGACGGCCCCCGCTGGCTGACCGAGCGCCGGGCGGCCGCCGCCGCGGCGTTCGCCGAGGCCGCGCTGCCGTCCACCGACGAGGAGGTGTGGCGCTACAGCCGCGTCGACCAGCTCGACTTGGACGCCTACGCTCCCGCGCCGGCGGTCGCCGACCCCGGCGCTCCGCTGCACCCGGCGGCGCGGGCGCTCGTCGACGCCGTCGTCGACCGGGCCGCCACCGTGATCGTCCGCAACGGCCGGGTGACGAGCGTCGAGCTGGGCGAGTCCGCCGCCAAGGGCGTCCAGGCCGGCGCCGCCACGGACGCCCACGCGGACCTGCTCGGCGCGGCGATCGACGAGGCGCCCGACGTGTTCGCCACCCTCAACGACGCGTTCGCGGTCGAGCCGGTCTTCATCGACGTCCCCGCGGGCGTGGTCGTGCCCGGCCCGATCGTCGTCGTGCACGTGACCGAGGGCGCGGGCGTCGCCGCCTTCCCCCGACTCGTGGTCCGGGCCGGCGACGACAGCGAGGTCGGCGTACTCGAGGTCCAGGCCTCCGGCGCCGACGCCGGCCTGGTCGTGCCGGTGACCGAGATCGTCGTCGGGCGGGCCGCCCGGGTCGGCCACGTGACCGTGCAGCAGCTCGGGCTCGCCACCTGGCAGCTCGGCCTGCAGGTGTCGCAGGTCGGGGCGGACGCCACGCTGCGCACCACCTCGATCGGCTTCGGCGGCGACTACACCCGGCTGCGCACCGACTGCCGCATGCTCGGGCGGGGCGCCACCGGCGAGCTCGACGCGGTCTACTTCGGCGAGGGCGACCAGACGCTGGACTTCCGCACGTTCCAGGACCACGTGGCCCCCGACTGCACGTCCAACCTGCTGTTCAAGGGCGCGGTCGGGGGCCGGTCCCGATCGGTCTACACCGGCATGATCCACGTCGGGAAGCAGGCCCGGGGCACCAACGCCTTCCAGACGAACCGCAACGTCAAGCTGTCCCAGGGCGCCTGGGCCGAGTCGGTCCCCAACCTGGTCATCGAGAACAACGACGTCCGCTGCAGTCACGCCTCGGCCGTCGGCCCCGTCGACGAGGACCAGCGCTTCTACCTGGAGTCGCGTGGCGTCCCGACCGACGAGGCCGAGCGGCTCATCGTCGGCGGGTTCTTCGACGAGGTGCTCGGCCGGCTGCCGGTCCCGGCGGTGGCCCCGCTGCTGCGGTCGACCATCGCCGCCAAGTTCGCCCGGAGGGACCGCTGATGCCGAAGGTCACGCTGGGGCCGCTGGACGAGATCGCCCCGAACGCCGCCAAGCACTACGAGGTGGGCGGGGTCCCGATCGCGGTCGTGCGCATCGACGACAGCGTCTACGCCCTCTACGACGTGTGCTCGCACCAGAACGTGCCCCTGTCCGAGGGCGACGTCGACCCGGACGAGCTCACCGTCGAGTGCTGGAAGCACGGCAGCCAGTTCTCGGTCACCGACGGCGAGCCGCTGTCGCTGCCGGCCACCCAGCAGGTGCCCGTCTACGACGTGAGCGTCGACGACGGCCAGATCGTGGTGGTGCTTCCCGATGAGTGAGTCCAACGGCGCACACGTGCTGGAGATCGCCGGCCTGCGGGCCGGGGTCGCCGGCAAGGAGATCCTGCGGGGCGTCGACCTGATCGTGCGGTCCGGCGAGGTCCACGCGGTCATGGGGCCCAACGGGTCCGGCAAGTCGACGCTCGCCCACGTGCTCATGGGCCGGCCCGGGTACGAGGTGCTCGGCGGGTCGGTGACGCTCGACGGCGTCGACGTGCTGGCCATGACCCCGTGGGAGCGGGCGCACGCCGGCCTGTTCCTCGCACTGCAGTACCCGACCGAGGTGCCCGGCGTGTCGCTGTCCGACCTGTTGACCTCCGCGCTGGTGGCCGCGGGGCGGGACGCGGCCGGCGTGCCGGAGGCCATCCAGGAGGAGGCCGCGCACCTGGCGCTCGACCCCCGGCTGATCGACCGGCCGCTGAACGTCGACCTCTCGGGCGGCGAGAAGAAGAAGAACGAGACCCTCCAGCTGGGCGTGCTCCGCCCGGCGGTGGCCCTGCTCGACGAGCTCGACTCGGGCCTCGACGTCGACGCCCTGCGGGCCACGTCGCGGCGGATCGAGGCCGCCACCGAGCCCGGGCCCGACGGCTCGCCCGGCCTCGGGGTGCTGGCCATCACCCACTACAGCCGGCTGCTCCACGAGCTGCGGGCCGACCACGTGCACGTGCTGGCCAAGGGCACGATCGTCCGGTCCGGCGGCCCGGAGCTGGCACTGGAGCTGGAGGAGCATGGCTACGTCGGCCTGCTCGGCGCCGATCTGGCGGGCGAGGCCGAGGACGAGGGCCAGCCGGTCAGCATCCGCCCCACGATCGACGACATCTTCGGCGGCCCCGGCCAGGTCGGCTAGTGGTGCGTCGTTGACGGTGTGACGTCGGCGAGCGCCCGCAGGAGCGCCTGCCACCACTGCGCGAAGCGCAGCTGGAACGTCGCCAACGGGAGGCCGTGGCGCGCGGCGTGCTCGGACGGGATCCCGTCCCAACCGAAGTGCTCGACGGTGACGCGTGTCTGGGCGACCGCGCCGCCAGGATCGTCCACGTCGTCGAACCGGACATGCAGCTCCGTCGCCTGGTCCGGAGCGAAGCTGGCGTGACGCCAACTGAGGACGAGGCGGCGGGGCGGGTCCCAGGCGCGGATGTGGCCGACGACGAACGTGCTCCCGTCGGGGTAAATCTCCACCAGCCGGCCGTCGGGGCCGGGCTCGAACGCAAGTGTGCCCGTGCGTCCCGCGGTGAACTGGAACAGGCCGTTGGGCTGCCACCACTCGGCGATCTGATCGGTGAACGCCGCGAACGCCCGCTCCGCCGGCACCGGCACCCGGAGCGCCACGAGGACCCGGGACGCCTCGGTCACGGCTCGGCTTCGAGATGCGCGGCGAAGCCGGCGAGCTGCTCGGCCCAGGCCCGCTCGGCGGTGTCCAGCCAGCTCCGCAGCTCGGTCATCGGCGCCGACGAGAGGGCGTAGATCCGGACCCGGGCATCGAAGTCGGGGTGGGTCTCGGTGACCAGGCCGCGCCGACGGAGCACCCGCAGGTGCTTGCTCATCGTCGATGGCGTGGTGCGAAGCTCGCGGGCGAGCTCCCCGGCCCGGCGGGGCCGTTGCGCGAGCAGCTCGACCGCTCGACGCCGGACGGGATCGGCCAGGGCGGCCAGTGTGTCGTCGAGCCCCGCGGCCGCTGCGGCGGTCACGCCCAATTGGTGGCCGTGATCGGCTGTCCGAGGGCGGCTTCGGCCTCGGTGCGGGAGACGTCGCGGACGTGGGTCGCGAACGTCCAACAGTGCCCCTCGGGATCGACGGCCCGATAGGTGCGATCGCCATAGAACTGGTCCCCCGGCTCGGCCGCGATCACCGCACCGGCGGCCCTCGCCCGCTCGCAGTGCTCGTCGAGTCCGCCCGCCAGCTGCACGTGAACCGACTGGGTGTTCGCCGCACCCACGCTGGCCGGACTGCGTACCCACTCCGCCCACTCGGCACCGACCATGACCCGTCCCCGCCCCGCGCAGCTCATCTCGTAATGGCACATCTCCGGTGCCTCCGGCGGTCCGTCGATGGCCATCGTGATCTCGAACCCGAACGCTCGCTCCAGCCACGCCAAGGCCGCCTTCGGATCCCGGTAGAAAACGCTCGAGGTGAACACCTGCTCGTCCATGCGGGAAATATTTGCCCATTCTGGACACTATGTCAAGGGCATCCGGCCGTTGCGAGACACCTAGTCGAACACCACCGTGCGCCGGCCGTAGACGAGCACCCGGTGCTCGACGTGGGCGCGGACGGCCCGTGCCAGCACCGTCGTCTCCAGGTCCCGACCCTTGCGTCGCAGGTCGTCCACGTCGTCGCGGTGGCTGACCCGGATCACGTCCTGGTCGATGATCGGCCCGTCGTCCAGCACCTCGGTGGCGTAGTGGGCGGTCACGCCGATGATCTTCACGCCCCGTTCGTGGGCCTGGTGATAGGGCCGGGGGCCCTGGAACGACGGCAGGAACGAGTGGTGGATGTTGATGATCCGCCCCCGCCACTCGGCGCAGAACTCGGCCGACAGGATCTGCATGTAGCGGGCGAGCACGACGAGCTCGACGTCGTGGGCCCGTAGTACCTCCCGCACCCGCTGCTCCTGGGCCGCCTTCTCCCCGTCGACCGGCAGGTGGTGGTACTCGACGCCGAACCAGACCGCCGCGTCGGCATGGTGGGCGTGGTTGCTGACGAGGACCGGGATATCGGCGCCGAGCTCGCCCTCCCGCCACCGGTGGAGCAGGTCGTGCACGCAGTGGGGCTCCCGCGACGCCAGCAGCCCGATGCGGGGCCGGTGGTCGGACCAGCCGACGCTGACGTCCATCGCGAACCGCTCGGCGACCGGGGCGAAGGCGCGGAGGATCCCGTCCCGCGGCAGGTCGAAGCCGTCGAGTTCGAACTCGACCCGGAGGAAGAACGCCCCGTCGGTGTGGTCGGTGTGCTGCTGGAGGCCGACGATGTTGCCGCCGTGCTCGGCCACGAACGCCGTGGTGGCCGCGATGATCCCCGGCTGGTCCGGGCACGAGACGAGCAGGCGGGCGGTGGTGGGGAGCATGCTGCGACGGGTCAGGTCAGTGGGCGGAGGGCCTGGGCCATGGCCACGTACTCGGCCTCGGCCCGCAGGCCGGCGATCCACTCCCGGTCGGTGGGGCGGCCGCGGGCCTCCAGGACGCCGGCCAGCGCGGCCTGCGTCCACGCCACCCAGGGGCGGGCGTGCCAGGCCGTGTGCAGCCGGAGGGCGGTGAGCAGATGGCGCTCGGCCTCCGCCCACTCACCGGCCACCGCCGCCAGGCGGCCCAGGTGGAATGCGGCGGCGCCGGCGAAGGTCCGGTACCCGTCGCCGCACGCCAGGTCGGCGTAGGGCGCCAGCGCGGCGCGGGCGCGGGCTGCGGCGGCCGGATCCCGGCTCGCCGCGGCCCCCAGAGCGGCCAGCGCCAGGTCGTGCAGGCCCTCGCCGCTGTCCCCCGGCGCCGTCGCCCCCACCGCCGGCGAGAGGTGGGCGAGCACCGCCCGGTGGCGGGACGCGGCGACCTCGCCGCTGCCGGGGGCGAGGGCGTCGTGGGCGACGACGACCTCTGCGAGCAGGGCGGCGGCCGCGTCCGGCGGGCCCGTGGCCGTGGCGCGGGCGGCGGCACGGTCGACGAGCATGGCCCGGGCGAACGGGTCGTCGCCGACCGCCCACCGGCGGAGGTCGGCCAGTGCGGCCTCGACCGCCGGCTCGTCGCCGCGCGTTGCCGCGGCCATGGCCCGGTCGTGGGCGGCCAGCGCCCGCAGCCGCGGCTCGCCCGACGCCTCGGCCAGGACCGCCAGGTCCGCGGCCAGCCGGCGCCGGGCGTCGACCGCGCCCGGCGGGACGGCCGCCACGTGGTCGTGGAGCGCCTCGACCGCGGCGCCCGGAGGCACCCCGTCGTCGCCCAGGCGGATCGCCCGCGCCAGCAGGCGGGCGCGGCGGACCAGGTCCTCGTCCGGCGTCGCCGCCGCCGCCCGCACGATGCGCAGAGCGTCCGGGCGGAGGTCGGGGCGGTCGTCCGCCGCGTCGGCGAGGGCCAGGGCGGCGGCCGCCAGCACGTCCGGCTGGCCGGCACGGGCGGCCAGGTCGGCACCCTCGACCAGGGTCGACGGGCCCGCGGGGTCCCCGTCCTCCACCAGGGCCGCGCCCAGCTCGGCCGTCGCCGCCGCCCGGAGGACGTCGTCGCCCGGAGGCACCAGGACCAGGGCCTGGCGGCACAGGCGCACCGCCTCGGCCGGGGCGCTGCGGGCGGCGGCCTGGGCCGCCGCCACCCGCGACCAGTGGACCGCCCGGGCGTCGCCCCGGGGGCCGGCGCCCGCCGCGGCGTGGTGGGCCAGGACCGGCGCATGGCCGTCCAGGTCGCCGGCCCGCAGCGACTCGATCGCCCCCGCCAGGTCGTGGTGCAGGGACCGGCGCCGCGCCGCGCTCAGCTGGGCGACGAGGGTCCGCCGGACGATGTCGTGGGGGAACCGGCAGCGGTCGGCGTCCTCCTCCACCACCAGGCCGGACGCCAGCGCCGCGTCCACGGCGTCCAGCAGCGCCCGGCCCTGGAGGCCGGCTGCCGCGGCCACCAGGTCGAGGTCGAAGCGGGAACCCACCACCGCCGCCGCCCTCAGCAGGTCCGCCGCCGCGGGGTCGAGGCGCCCGACCCGGCTCGTCACGAGAGCGTGGACGCCCGGGGGGATGGCGCCCGACCGGTCGGCGCCGGCCCGGAGGAGCTCGGTGACGAGGAAGGGGTTGCCGGCCGTCTGCGCCACCAGCCGGAACGGGTCGGCGTCCCGCCCCAGCCGGGCCGCCAGCTCCCGGACGTCCTCCTCCGCCAGCCCGGTCAGCGGCAGCCGGCGGACCCAGCCGTCGCGCTCGAGCGAGTGCACCACCTCGCCCAGGGTGTGCCCGGGCTCCAGGTCGTGGTCCCGGGTGATCGCGACGACCAGCACCGCGGCATCGCCAGCGCGCCGGAGCAGGTGCCGCAGGAGCAGCAGCGTGTCGTCGTCGGCCCACTGGAGGTCGTCGAGCACCAGCAGCAGCGGGCGCTCCCGGGCGGCCGCCGCCACCAGGTCGGTCACCGCCGCGAACAGCCGGGCCCGGCCGTCGCCGCCGGGGGCCCGCCGGGGACCGGGCAGGGACGGCAGCACCGCGGCCAGCTCGGACATCGCCTCGTCGCCCAGCGCCCGCATCTCGTCGGGCGGCGTGGCGGCCACCAGCCCGTCCAGCGCCTCCACGACCGGCTGGTAGGGGACGATCGCCTCCTCGTCGCACCGCCCGAACAGCACCAGGCCTTCCTGGTCGATGCGCCGGGCGGCCTCGGTGGTGAGCCGGGTCTTGCCGATCCCGGCCTCGCCCGTGACCACCACGACGTGACGGGCGCCGGCCGCCGCCTGTCGCCAGGCCTCGGCCAGGACCGCCAGCTCCCGCTCCCGGCCCACGAACGGCGCCGCCGCGGGCGGCCCGGCCGGCATCACGGCGGGTCCCGGCGCCGACTGGCCCGGCATCCCCAGAAGGTCGAGGTAGGCCGCCTCGGTCTCGGGCGAGGGATCGACGCCGAGCTCGTCGGCCAGGCCACGTCGCAACCGCTGGTAGGCGCGCAGGGCCTCGGCCCGGTTGCCGCCGGCCGCCAGCGCGGCCCACAGGGCCCGGTGGGCGCTCTCCCGCAGCGGTGCCCGGGCCACGGCGGCGTCGGCGGCGGCCAGCGCCCGGTCCGGGTCGCCGGCGTCCAGCGCGGCCAGGCTCCCGACCTCGTGCGCGGCCACGAGCGTCTCGCCCAGGCCGGCCCGCACCTCGTCGGCCCAGTCCCCGGGGTGGCCGGGCAGGAACGGCGCCCGCAGCGCGTCCACCGCCGCCGACGCCGCGTCCAAGGCACCGTCGGCGTCGCCGGACCCCAGCGCCTCCCGCGCCCGGGCCACCGACGCCTCGGCCCGCTCGACGTCCACCGCCAGCTCGACCCCGGCCGGCAACGACAGCTGCCAGCCAGCCTCCCCGGCCACCACCGTCTCGCCCCCGCCGGGCACTGCGGAGGCCAGCGCCGACCGGACCCTGCTGACGTGGGTCCGCAGCGCGGACGCCCAGGTCCGCGGGGGCCCGTCGGGCCAGAGGACGTCGGCGAGTAGCTCCCGGGGCACGCCGGCCGGGCGCTCGAGGACCAGCGCGGCGAGGACGACCCGGGACGGCCCGCCCACCGGCACGTCCCCGACCGTCACGTCGCCGGTGAGCGTGATCTGGACCTGCACGGACCTCCTCGGGTCAGGGCCGAACGCCATTGTGCCACCAGGGAAAACGCGGCTTCCAGCGTGACAGTTGCCACGTTCCGTGGCTCGTTTGCGCGCCCTTTGCGCAGCGCCTCGCATCATGGGGCCACGAGCGACTGGCGCCCTCCCCGGCGGAAGATGATCGTGGCGGATGATCGAGGCGGGCTGGCGGGGGACACGGTCGCACACCAAGCGGTGGGCCGGCCTGCGGCGGGGCCGGCCCACTTGCGCGGCCGGGCGCGGCGGCGTACCACCTAGGCGGACGGAGGCGCAGTTGGCAAACACCCCCAGCAAGCACGGCAACAGCGCCTCCGACACGCCGCCGCCCCGGCCCCGCCTCTCCCGGCCCCACCACCGCCTGCGCGAGCGCTACGACGTCGTCGTGGTCGGCTCGGGCTACGGCGGCGCCATCGCCGCGTCCCGGCTGGCCCGGGCCGGCCGGTCGGTGTGCCTGCTGGAGCGGGGCCGCGAGCTACTCCCGGGCGACTTCCCCCGGACCATGGTCGAGGCCGCCGGCCAGCTCCAGGTCCGCAAGGCCGCCCGCCGCCTGGGCCGGGCCACCGGGCTGTTCGACCTGCGGGCCGGCCACGACCTCAGCGTGCTGGTGGGCTGCGGGCTCGGCGGCACCTCGCTCATCAACGCCGGCGTCGCCCTCCGCCCGCCGAAGCGGATCTACGACGACGACCGCTGGCCCACCGCCCTGCGGGGCCAGGACACCGGCCCGGCCGAGCTGGCTCCCTACTTCTCGGCGGCGGAGCGGATGCTGGGCTCCTCCCCCTACCCCGACGACTGGCCCGAGCCGACGAAGCTGACGGCGCTCGCCACGGCGGCCGGCGGGGTGGGGGCGACGGTCCTGCGGCCTCGCATCAACGTCACGTTCACCGACGGCCCCAACGCCGCCGGGGTCGAGCAGCGGGCCTGCACCCTGTGCGGGGACTGCGTGACCGGGTGCAACCACGGGGCCAAGAACACGGTCAACGTCAACTACCTGCCCGACGCCGTGGCCCACGGCGCCGAGGTGTACTGCGAGGCCGAGGTCCGCACGGTCCTGCCGGCCGGGGGCGACGAAGGCGGCTGGGTCGTGAGCTTCGGGGTGCTCGCCGGCGGCCGGCGCCGGTTCGATGCCCCAACCTCGTTCGTGTTCGCCGACGTGGTCGTGCTGGCGGCCGGGACGCTCGGCTCGACGGAGATCCTGCTGCGGTCCAGGGACGAGGGTCTGCCGACGTCGTCCCAGGTGGGCCGGCGCTTCTCCGGCAACGGCGACGTGCTGGCGTTCGCCTACGACGTGAAGGAGACCGAGGTCCGGGGGATCGGCGTCGGCCGCCGCCAGGTCACGGCGCAGAACGCCGTCGGCCCCTGCATCACCGGGATGATCGACCTGACCGAGGTCGACACGCCGTCGCGCGTCGCTCTCATCGAGGAGGGCGCCATCCCCGGGGCGCTGCGCGCCCTCATGCCGGCCGCCTTCGCCGTGGCGGCCGACATCCACGACGGCGGCAGCCCGGCCGACTTCGCCGGCCGGCTCGTGCGGCGGGTCCGGGCGACGCGGGGCGCGGTGCTCGATCCCACCGGCGGGCCGGCCGACCGGTCGCTGACCTACCTGGTGATGAGCGACGACGCCGGCGACGGCGAGCTGCGCCTGGAGGACGGCGAGCTGCGCGTCGAATGGCCGGCCGTCGGCGACCTGCCCGTGTTCGACAACGACGCCGCGCTGTTGCGCTCGGCCTCCGAGGCGCTCGGCGCCGAGTTCGTCGGCAACCCGGTGTGGTCGCCGATGCTGCACGAGTCGCTGCTCACGGTGCACCCGCTGGGCGGCTGCGCCATGGCCGACGACGGCGCCCGCGGCGCGGTCGACGACCGCGGCCGGGTGTTCAGCGGCGACGGCACCGACGTCCACGACGGGCTGCTGGTGGCCGACGGCGCCATCGTCCCCCGGCCGCTGGCCGTCAACCCGCTGCTCACGATCTCCGCCCTGGCCGAGCGGGCCTGCGCGCTGCTGGCCGCGGAGCGGGGCTGGTCCGTGTCCACGGATGCGACGCCCGCACTGCCGGTCCCGCCATTGGAAAAGACGCCCGGCGTGCGGTTCACCGAGCGGATGGCGGGCTGGGCTGCCATCACCGACCAGGGCGACACCGTCGAGGCCACCACGGCCGGCGCCGAGCGGGGCCTGGCCGAGGGCACCCGGCTGGAGTTCGTGCTGACGATCGAGATCGACGACCTGCCGGCCCTGCTCGCCGACCCGTCGACCCCGGGCCGCCTCAGCGGCACCGTCATCGCCCCGTCGGTCTCCCCCCGCCGGCTGCGGGTGCTCGACGGCTCGTTCCGCCTGGTCCAGGAGGACCCGACCCACGTCGACACCTGGAACATGCGCTACGAGCTGCTCCTGGTGGCCGACGACGGCCGCCGGTTCAGCTTCGAGGGCTACAAGGTGCTCACCGACCTGGCCTTCGCTCTCGACGCCTGGAACGACACCACCACGCTCTACTCGACGCTGCGGGACGAGCACGGCCGGGTGGTGGCCGCCGGCGTCCTGCGCATCACCCCCAGCGACTTCGCCCGCCAGCTCACGACCATGCGGATCACCGGTGTCGAGGGCGCCGCGTCCCGGGCGATGTGGCTGGCGAGGTTCGGCCGGCGCTTCGCCCGCTCGCTGCTCACCGTGTACGGCGGCCCGCTGCGGGACGTGGCGGCGTTCCCCGAGACCCCCGCCCGGCCGGTGCCGCTCACCGGGGCCGGGCACCGGCGCCTGCGGCTCCCGGCGCCGGAGCCCCGCTGGTGCGACGGGTCCGGGCGCTGGCACGAGGGCACCGACCACGGCGACGACGCCTGGCTGCGGCTGGTCCGCTACGAGGGCGGTCGTCGCGGCCCGGTGCTGCTCGCCGCCGGGTTCGGCATGTCGGCCACGTCGTTCCTGGTCGACACCGTCGAGACCAACCTGGCCGAGCACCTGGTCGAGCGGGGCTACGACGTCTGGCTGTTCGACTACCGGGCCTCGATCGACCTGCCGTCGTCCCACACCCAGTTCACGCTGGACGACATCGCCCGGACCGACTGGCCGGCGGCCGTGGCGGAGGTCCGCCGGGTCACCGGCGCGGCCGGCGTCCAGGCCGTCGGCCACTGCGTCGGCTCGGTCTCGCTGCTCATGGCGCTGGGCGCCGGGCTGGGCGGGGTCCGCTCGGCGGTGGCGATGCAGTTCCCGCTGCACCCGGCGACGTCGTACCTCAACCAGGTGAAGTCGGCGCTCAAGGTCGACCGGGCGCTGAAGTGGCTCGGCCAGCACAAGGTGTCGCCGCTGACCCGGGTCGACGTGCCGAACACCGCGCTGGACCTGGCGCTACGGGTGGTCCCGATGCCGATGTCCGAGCGGTGCGACAAGGCGCTGTGCCGGTGGATCAACGCCATCTACGGCTGCACCCACACCCACGCCCAGCTGAACGACGCCACCCACGAACAGCTCGACGACATGTTCGGGGTCGGCAACCTGGCGTCGTTCGCGCACCTGGGCCTGATCATGCAGCGGCGGCTGGCCGTGGACGGCGCCGGCCGGGCCGCGTACACGTCGCACCCGGAGCGGATGCGGCTGCCGATCCTGCTGGTCCAGGGCGAGGAGAACTACATCTTCCACCCCGAGGGCAGCAGTCGAACCCTGCGGTGGCTCCAGAACGCCAACGACCCGACCCTCTACGAGCGGGCGGTGCTGCCGGGCTACGCCCACCTCGACGCGCTGATCGGGCGGGACGCGGCGACGGACGTCTTCCCCCGCATCAGCGAGCACCTCGACCGCTTCAACCGCTAACCGAGCCGGGGGTGGGGCGGAGGGAGCGACCGCATCCCCAGCTCGGTGGCGATCGCCGCCGCCTCGGCGCGGAGCGCCGCGGCCCGGTCGGCGTCGCCCCGCCCGCCTCGCTCGGCGGCCGCGTTGGCCGCCCACGCCGCCGACAGGGCCACCCACGGCCGGGCGCCCACGGTCCGGTGCCGGTCCAGGGCTGCGTCCAGGCGGGCGACCGCGTCGTCGTGACGGCCGATCACGGTGTCGAGCGTGCCCAGGTGGTGATCGACCGCACCCAGGTAGGCCACGTACCCCATCACGCAGTTGCGCCCGCTGTACGGGGACAGGGCGTCGTGCGCGGCCTGGGCCCACGGCACGTCGCCGACGGTGGACGCCGATACCGCCGCCCCGACCACCGCCATGAGCCAGTTGTAGCCGGCGTCCTCGGCGGCGAGCTCGGCGGGCGGCCGGGCCGCCAGCAGCTGCTCGACCGCCTGGCGGTGGCCGAGCCCGGCGAGGGCCCAGGCGTGCATCGCCCACCGGGTCAGGGCCTCCCGGCCCAGCTGCTGCTCGCCCTCGATCGCCGGGGTGGCCCCGGGGAGGGTGCCCTGCAGCCAGCGGTGGGCGAAGGTCTCGGCCGCGTGGATGTTCCCCGCCTGCGAGTGCCCCGCGGCCTCCAGCCGCTCCCGCAGCTCCGCGGCGCCGGCCTCGGCCTCGGCGAAACGGCCCTCCAGCCCGGCCCACAGGATCCGCCACATCGCGGCCAGCCGCAGGTGGTCGGGGTGGCGGACCGTCGCGGCCAGGTCCGTGAACCTGTCGGCCAGGGCCCGGGCCGCGTCGTGGGCGCCCACCACCAGCAGCGGGTGGATGCGGGCCCGCGCGCCCTGGAGGACCAGGTCGGGGTCGCCGGTCTGCTCGCCGATCCGCATGACCTCCGACCCGATGTCGAGGTGCTCGTCGAGGTCGTCGGGGCCGTCGAGGGTCAGGACCCGGGAGCACAGCACCGAGGCGAGCACGACCGGGGCGTCGAGCCGGCGGGCCATCGCTTCGGCCTCGTCGGCCAGCGCCTTGCGCTCGGCGTGGGGTGCGTCGTTGTGGCGCACGTGGGCCAGGCGGGCGGTGACCAGGGCGCGGGCCCGGCTGTCGGCCGGAGGGAGTCGCTCGAGCGCCTCGGCCAGCAGGTCCGCCGCCTGGAGATTGGACGGCGGCGCCGCCGGCAGCCGTCCGCCGAGGCCGAGGGCGGCCCGGGTGAGCAGGTCGGTGCGGTCGAGGGCCCGGGCCATGGCGGCTGCCTCCAGGTGGCGGCGGTCCCGGGCCTTGAACTCGCCGGCCCGGTCGTGGGCCTCGGCCAGGTCGACCCGCAGCTCGCACGCCAGCTCGCCGTCCGGGCCGCCGCCGGCGTCGTGGACCTCGACCGCACGGCCCAGGAACGACACCGCCCCCTCGAACGCGGTCTCCAGCCGGGCCTGGTCGGCGGCTGCCCGGGCCCACGGGATGGCCGGCGCCGCGACCCCCGCGGCCGCGGCCCGCAGGTAGTGGTGGGCGATCTCGGCGGCCGGCGCCGCCTCGCCGGCCTCGTCCCGGGCGACCAGGGCGTCGCCGATCCGCCGGTGCAGGTCGCCGGCCCGGTCCGGGGGCACGTGGTCCTGGAGCACCCGCCGGACGACGGCGTGGGTGAACGCGGCCCGCCGCCCGTCACCCGCCTCCCGCACGATGCCGGCCCGGGCCGCGGCGTCGATCCCGTGGGCCAGCTCGAGCTCCCGCAGGCCCACCACGGCGGCCAGGACGTCGAGCGGGAACTCCTCGCCCATCAGGGAGGCGGCGGCGAGCGCCTCATCGGCCCGGGCCGGCAGGCCCGCCAGCCGCCAGCGGACTACGTCGTGGACCCGCTCGGGCAGGCGGTCGCGGGCCGCGGCCAGCGCGGCCGCCGGGTCGCCGGGGTCGAGCCCGCCCAGGATCTCGTGGAGGAACAGCGGATTGCCGGCGGTCTCGGCGGCCAGCCACGCGGCGAGCTCGGCCTCCGCGTCGCCCACCGGCCGCCCCAGCGCCCCCGCCACCAGCCGGCTCACGTCCTCGGGCCCCAGCCCGCCGACGGTCAGCCGCGTGACGCCCTCGCCGGCCAGCGCCCCGGGCAGCAGCAGCGGCCCGGGCGAGTCGCCCTCGGTGTCCCGGGACGTGACCACCACCAGCAGCGAGCCGGCCGGCGGGTGGTCGAGCACGTGCCGGAGGAGCAGCAGCGACGACCGGTCGGCCCACTGGAGATCGTCGAGCACCAGCAGGACCGGCCGGCGGGCGGCGATGGACCCCAGCCAGTCGCCGACCGCGTCGAAGAGGCGGAGCCGCTCGGCGTCGGGGTCGTCGACCAGTGGCGGCCGCACCCCGCCGACCCGGGAGGCCACGTCTGGCAGCAGCCGGGACAGCTCGTCGGCGTGCGCCGCCACGTCGGCCCGCAACAGCGGGCGCGGGCACGCGGCCGCATAGGTGCCCATCGCCTCGCGCACGGCCTGGTAGGGGGCGAGGCCCTCCTCGTCCCACCGGCCGTAGAGGACGGTCCCGCCCCCGGCGTGGGCCCGCAACGCCAGCTCGCCCGCCACGGTCGTCTTGCCGATGCCGGGGTCGCCGGCCACGACCACCACCCGCCGCTCGCCGGACAAGGCGTCGGCCCACGCCGCCTCCAGCTCGGCCACCGGCTCGGCCCGCCCGACGACCGGCCGGGCGGTCGCCCGCCGAGCCCAGCCGAGGTTGGAGGCGGCAGCGTCGCTCTCGCCCGGCGCACGGGTCGCGGCCCAGCGCAGCTCGTGGACCCGCTCGCCGCCGAGCTCGCCGCGGTCGACCAGATCGGCGCCCTCCGGCAGCGCGTGGCCGACCATGACCGCGGTCGAGGCGGCGACCAGCGCGACCGTGTCCGGCCCCGCCGCTGCGGCCCGGGCCAGCGCTTCGGCCCGGGTCCGGGCGGCGGCCACCTCGCCGGTGACGAGCGCCATCGCCGGCCGGACGCCGGGCACGCCCGCCAGCCGCACCGCCGTGGCCGCCGCGTCCGCCGCCACCGGGAAAACCGCCACGAGGGCGGCGCCGCCGGTGCCGTCCTCGTCCTTGACCACCTCGCCGCCCGCGTCCACCACCAGGGCGCGTACCGGCGCCGCGTCCCCGGCGATGGTGGCGATGCGCAGGACGGTGCGGACGGTCACATGACGGTGGGGATCAGCGCCTCGATGAGGGAGGGGCCGGGCGTGGACAGGGCGCGGGCGAGCTGGTCGCTCAGCTCGCCGGCCGTGGTGACCCGGGTGGCCGGGACGCCGAGGCCGGTCGACAGGGCCACGAAGTCCATGTCCGGCCGGGTGAGGTCGAGCAGGTCGCGGGCCTTGGGGCCACCGGCCTCGGCGCCGACCCGGCTGAGCTCCATGTTCAGGACCGCGTACGAGCGGTTGTTGAACACGATCGTGACCACGTCGAGGCCCTCGCGCGCCTGCGTCCACAGCGACTGGATCGTGTAGAGCGCGCTGCCGTCCGCCTGGAGGTTGACCACGCGGCGGTCCCGGCAGGCCACGGCCGCGCCGGTGGCCGCCGGCATGCCCTGACCGATGGCGCCGCCGGTCAGCGTCAGCCAGTCGTGGCGGGGGGCGCCGGCGGTGAGCCCCGGCGCGAACAGGCTGGACGTGTTGCCCTCGTCGACGACGATGGCCTGGTCGGGCAGGAGCGCCGCCACGGCCTGGGCCACGCTCTGGGCGTTCAGCTCGCCGCTCGGCAGGTCCGGCCGCTCGGCCGGCTGGCGGGTGGCGCCGTCGGCCGGCGCGCCCAGGATGTCGGCCAGCGCCGCCAGCGAGCCGGCCACGTCGCCGCCCGGCGCGGCCAGGACGTGGACCTCGCAGCCGTCGGGGACGAGGTAGCTGGGCTTGCCCGGGTAGGCGAAGAAGCTGACCGGCGCCTTGGCGTCGACGAGGACCAGGTGGCGGAGGCCGTCGAGCTGGTGGGCGGCGAACTCGGCCAGGTAGGCGAGCCGGTCGACGTTGGGCAGGCCGGCGCCCCGCTCGAGGCGGGCCGGGAACGTCTCGGCCAGCACCCGGGCGCCGGTGGCGTTGGCGACCCGGCTGGCGTCGAGCAGCGCGGCCGCCCGCAGGGCTGCGCCTCCGAGGAACAGCCCGCACGGCTCGCCGGACCGAAGCGCCTTGGCCACGGCGTCGACGGCGTCGGCGTCCACCGGCGCGGGGTCGCGGCGGGGCGGCGGGGCGGCTTCGATTCCGCCGAGGGACCAGCTGACGTCCGCCGGCAGGACCAGGGTGGCCACCGACCCGGGCGGGCCGCAGGCGACCGCCACGGCCTCGGCGGCGTCCGCGCCCACCTCGCCCGGGGTCTGTGAGAACCGCACCCAGGAGGACACGTTGCGGGCCACGGTCTCGATGTCCGATTCGAGCTGGGCGTCGTACTGCTTGTGGTAGGTGGCGTGGTCGCCGACCACGTTGACGACGGGGGTCTTCGCCTTGCGGGCGTTGTGCAGGTTGGCGAGGCCGTTGCCGAGGCCGGGGCCGAGGTGCAGCAGCGTCGCCGCCGGTCGCTCGGCCATGCGGGCGTAACCGTCGGCCGCGCCGGTGGCCACGCCCTCGAACAGGGCCAGCACGCCCCGCATCTCGGTCACCGTGTCGAGGGCGGCCACGAAGTGCATCTCGGAGGTGCCCGGGTTGGTGAAGCAGGTGTCCACGCCGGACGCCACCAGCGTGCGGATGAGGGCCTGGGCGCCGTTCATCTCGGTCGTCATGCGGGCTCCGTCGGTTCGAGGATGGTGCCGGGGTTGAGGATGCCGTGGGGGTCGAAGGCGGCCTTGATGCGGGCGAGCAGCGCCAGCTTGGCCGGATCCTCCAGCTCCCGGTAGTAGGCGGACTTCTCGGTGCCGAGGCCGTGCTCGCCGGATACCGCGCCGCCCATGTCCAGGCCCGCGGCCAGCAGCGCCCGCACGATCCGGCCCCGGATCTCCGGGTCCTTCTGGAACACCGCCATGTGGACGTTGCCGTCGCCGGCGTGGCCGCAGCCCGCGATCCAGGCCTGGTGTTCGCTGGCGATCTCGGCCACCCGCTCGACGAACGCCGGCATCGAGGCTCGGGGGACCACGACGTCGATGATGTCGTCGGCCCCGTTGGCCTTGGCCACCCAGAACGCCTTCTCCCGGGCGTCGATCAGCCCGGCCGCCGAGCCGGGTGGCAGCACGTAGACGTCGATGGCGCCGAGCTCGGACAGCTGCTCGGCCACCGCGTGGGCGTCGCCCTCGACCCGGTCGGCGTGGCTGCCCTCCAGCGCCACCACCAGGTAGGCGAGTGCCGCCTCGCGGACGTCGTCGGGTATGCCGAGGTCGAGGCCCACGTAGGCGGTGGCGCTGGCCATCGTGAGCATGTCGATGTACTCGAGCATCAGCGGCCCGACGCCGCTGCGCACGACCGCCGGCACCGCCGTGGTGACCTCCCGCAGCGTGCGGAACGGGGCGAGCAGCGTGGCCTGGTGGGGCAGGCGGGGGTGGAGGCGCAGCCACACCTTCGTGACCAGGGCGAGCGTCCCCTCCGATCCGATGATGAGCTGGGTGAGGTCGTAGCCCGAGGACCGCTTGACCATCTTTCCCCCGTCCCGGATCACCTCGCCCGAGGGCAGCACGGCCTCGACGCCGAGCACGTTGCTGCGGGTCACGCCGTACTTCACGGCCCGCATGCCGCCGGCGTTGGTCCCGACGTTGCCGCCCAGGCTGGAGCTGTACTCGCCCGGGAACACCGGGTACACGAGGCCGAGCGGGGCCAGCTCGGCGTCGAGCTGGTCGAGCTGGACGCCCGGCTCGACGACGGCCACGAAATTGTCGACGTCGATCTCGACGATCGACGCCATGCGCTCGAAGGCCACCACGATGCCGTCGGGGCGGGGAATGCATGCCCCCGACATCCCGGTCCCGGCGCCCCGAGCCGTCACCGGGACCCGGCGCTCGTCGGCCACCTGCAGGACGGCCGCCACCTCCGCGGCGGAGCCCGGCAGGACCACGGCCAACGGCGTGACCGGTGTCGCGGTCAGCGCCTCGTCGTGGGTGTGGTCCTCCTTGACGGCGTCGCCGGCCATCACGTTGGCACCGCCGACCGCGGCGGTCAGGGCATCGATCAGGTCCGCTGTCATGTCGGTCCCCTCCCCGGACGGCGACGCTCCGGGGGCGACCCTAGTCAGCCCTCAGGGCACAGCGAAGGTGAGGGTCACGGAGTCGGTCGTCCCGGCGTCGTCCGGTCCTCGCACCAGGAGGCGCCAGCGGGTCAGCCCACGTCCGAGAAGCGCTCGACGTCGATCACCCGGCAGCTGAACCGGCCGTCGGCCGGTGCCTGGCGCAGCGCGTTGGCGGTCGCCGTGGCGGACTGGCCGGGCTCGAGCGCGTTCACGAACGCCACGCTGGTGGCCAGCTGCGAGCCGTCCGCCGCCTCGAACGAAAGGGTCACGATGTAGTTGGAGCGCTTGGACGACCGGTTGGTCACAGGCACGTCGGCCACGAGCAGGTCGACGCCGTCGACCCGGCACGTCGGATCGCCGACATCGGTCCGCTCCGACTCGTCGGTCTCGCCGTCGTCCTGGTTCTCGACCGCCGCGGTCAGCGCCACGCACCCGCCGACGACGGCCAGCAGCCCGAGCGCGACGACGACGAGCATGGCGACGAGGCACCCGTGCATCCCGGACCGCCTCGGCGGCGGAGCCACGGGGTACGGGCCGTAGGCGCCGTAGGGCTGCGGGCCGGGCGGCACCGGCCACTCGGCGGTGGGCAGCTCCCGGGGGCCGAACGGCAGGGGCTCCGTGGGGTCGGCCGGGGGCGGTGGCCCGGGCGGCCCGAGGTCCAGGGGCTCGGTCGGGTCGGTGCCCGCCCCCGTCGGATGATCTGTCACGTCCCCATCATTCGTCGGAGAAGCGCTCGACGTCGGTCACCCGGCAGGTGAACCGGCCGTCCGCGGGCGGAGACGTGTCGGTGACGGCGCTGGCGAGGGTCTGCTGCCCCGCCGGGAGGGCGTCGACGGTCAGGGTCTCGCTGTCGATCTCGTCACCCTCCGCATCGTCGAATGTCACCCGGATGATGTAGTTCGACCGCTCCGACGTCGGGTTGGTGACGGCCATCACCGCCTCGACGTGGCCCTGCTCGTCGACCTGGCACGTCGGCTCGCCCACGTCCGCTGCCTCGGAGCCGGACCCCCCGTCGTCCGAGTCGTCCACCCTCACCACCAGGAACACGCACGCCCCGAAGCTCAGCAGGGCGAGGACGACGACGGCGCCCAGCATCCCCAGGATGCAGCCGTTGCGAGCGGGCTCCTCGGGCGGGACCGGCTCGGCGTCGGGGGCAACGTCGCTCATATCCGCCCCTTCGTGGTCCTCTCGGCCCCAGAGGGTACCCGTGGCCTGCGATGGCGGACGGTTGAGCGACCCGGCGAGCGGTCACAATGGGCGTATGACGCGCCTCACTCACGACGAGACGGAGAGCCGCCTGGACGAGATCCCCGGCTGGGGCATCACCAACGGCGCGCTGCACCGCGAGATCGAGTTCCGCAACTTCGTGGAGGCGTTCGGCTTCATGACGATGGTCGCGATCGAGGCCGAGAAGCTGAACCACCACCCCGACTGGTCGAACGCATGGAACAAGGTGGTGATCGACATCGCCAGCCACTCGGAGGGCGGCATCACCGACACCTGTTTCGCCCTGGCGGCCGCGGTCAACCGCGCCCTGGGCGAGTAGCTACGCCGACTGCTGCTCGTCTATCCCCTGGAGCAGGGTGTTCCAGGACAGGGTGGCGCACTTGATGCGCACCGGGAACTTGACGACGCCGCGCAGGGCCTCGAGGTCGCCGAGCTTGACGTCCGCGTGAGCGCCGTTGCCCGCCCCGGGCCCGTCGAGGTCGGCCTCGCCGGCGCCGTCGCCGTCGAGCGACTGCTCGTGGATCGACATCATGCCCTTGAACGCCCGCGACAGCGCCCGCACCTGGTCAAGGGTCTTGCCCTTCACCGCCGACGACATCATCGAGGCGGACGACTGGCTGATCGAGCAACCCTGGCCGCCGATGCGGATGTCGCGGACGACGTCACGCTCGATGTCGAGGAACAGCACGATCTCGTCGCCGCACAGCGGGTTGAACCCCTCGACCCGGGTGGCCGGAGGCGCGCTCAGCTCGCCGCGGTTCCGCGGGTTGCGGTAGTGGTCGAGGATGATCTCTCGGTAGAGGTCTTCGAGGCCGGGCATGCGGGTTTCGATCCTATCGGCCGTCTCTACGGGGCGAAGAAGTCGCCGGCCGCGGCGATCGCGTCGCCGAGGGCGTCGACGTCGGACTCGTCGTTGTAGACGTACAGCGACGCCCGGGCGGTCGCCGCCACGCCCAGCTCGCGCATGAGCGGCTTGGCGCAGTGGTGGCCCGCCCGCACGCACACACCCCGTTCGTCGAACACCTGCGTGAGATCGTGCGGATGCAGGTCGCGGTAGGTGAACGACAGCACGCCGCCCCGCTCGGCGGGCTCGGACGGGCCGTGGACGACGAGGTCGTCACCGAACCGCTCGGCCAGCGACCGCAGGGCGTAGCCGGTGAGCGCCACCTCGTGGGTCCGCACCACCTCCATCCCGAGACCGCTCAGGTAGTCGACGGCCGCGCCCAGCCCGACCGCCTCCGCGATGGGCGGGGTGCCGGCTTCGAACTTCCAGGGCAACTCGTTGGGGGTGAACCCCTCCTTGGTGACGTTGAGGATCATCTCGCCGCCGGTGAGGAAGGGCGGAGTGGCGTCGAGGATCTGCTCGGTTCCCCACAGCACGCCGATGCCGGTGGGTCCGCACATCTTGTGGCCGGTGAAGGCGGCGAAGTCCGCGCCCCAGGCCCCCACATCGGTCGGCATGTGGGGCACGTACTGGCTGGCGTCAACGACCGCGATGGCGCCGGCGTCGTGCGCGGCGCGCACCAGGCGGTCGACCGGGTTGAGCGTGCCCAGCACGTTGGACATGGCCGCGAACGACACAACCCGGGCCCCGTCGACCAGCCGGTCGAGGTCGGTCAGGTCGAGGTGGCCGTCCGGGCCGACCGGGATCCAGCGCAGCTCGATGCCCAGCTCGGCCACCAACTGGTGCCAGGGGACGATGTTGGCGTGGTGCTCCAGCTCGGTGATGACCACCGGGTCGCCGGCCCGCAGGTTGGCCCGGCCCCAGGCCTTGGCGACCAGGTTGAGCGCCTCGGTGGCGTTCTTGGCGAACACGACCTCGCGCTCGCTGGCGGCACCGATGAACCGGGCGACCTTGGCCCGTGCACCCTCCAGCGCGGCGGTGGCCTCCTCGGCGATGAGGTAGGTGCCCCGGTGGACGTTGGCGTTGGACTGCTCGTAGTAGCGGTCGACGGCGTCGAGGACCTGCCGGGGCTTCTGCGACGTGTTGGCCGAGTCGAGGTAGACCAGGCGCTGGCCGCGCACCAGCCGCTCGAGGATCGGGAAGTCCTTCTTGATCCGCTCGACGTCGAGCGGATCGCCGGTGGTGGTCTCGGTCACGACGCTGTCACCTCGGATGGGGCACCGGTTCGCCAGCTCTCGTAGCCCTCGCGCTCCAGCCGCTCGGCCAGCTCGGGGCCGCCGCTCTCGACGACGCGGCCGTCGACCAGGATGTGCACCCGGTCGGGCTGCAGGTAGTTGAGCAGGCGTTGGTAGTGGGTGATTGTGAGGACGCCCAGCTCCGGGCGGTCCCTGCGTACCTCATCGACACCCCGGGCCACGACCTTGAGCGCGTCGATGTCGAGGCCGGAGTCGGTCTCGTCGAGGATCGCGACCTCCGGCTCGAGGATGGCCATCTGCAGGATCTCGTTGCGCTTCTTCTCGCCGCCCGAGAAGCCCTCGTTGAGGTAGCGGTCCGCGAACGACGGGTCCATGTCGAGCCGCTGCATCCACTCCATGATCGCGAGCCGCAGCTCGAGCACGGACAGGTCGATCCCTTTGCGGGCCGACAGGGCCTGGCGCAGGAAGTTGATCACCGACACGCCCGGGACGGCCTGCGGGTACTGGAAGGCGAGGAAGACCCCGGCCTTGCCCCGCACGTCGATGTCCCAGCGTGTGATGTCGTCGCCCCGGAACAGGATGCGACCCTGCGTGACCTCGTACTCTGGGCTTCCGAGCAGGGTGTTGGCCAGGGTGGACTTGCCGGACCCGTTCGGCCCCATCAGGGCGTGTACCTCGCCCGCATCCACCGTCAGGTTCACGCCCCGGAGGATCTCGCCGCCGTCGCCCGTGGCGCCGTCGGCGCCGACGACCCGGACGTGGAGGTCCTCGATCTGGAACAGGGGAGTGGCGGACATGGACCCAGTGTATTCGCACTACGCGGATAGGAGAAATGTCCGTGGTCTCCGGGTTGAGACACGGATAAGGTCCCCTCGATGGCCCTCCCGGCAACCCCTCCGGGCAGTGTGGTGACCCTGGTCGAGGGTGCGTCGTTCTGCCTGAGCGCCCTCGGCGGGGACCTGGACGGTGAGCGGCCGGGCAGCCGCGACGGCCTGTTCGTCGCGGATCGCCGGGTCCTGTCCCGGTGCACGCTGCGGGTCAACGGCGGGGTTCCGACGCCGGTCGACCACGTGCTCGACGACCCCGCGTCCGCCACGTTCGTCGGCCGGGCCGCGCCGACCGGCAGCGGCGAGCTGGGGCCGATCGTGGTCCGCCACCGCACGCTCGGCCACGGCCTGCGCGACGACATCGACCTGCGCAACGCCGGCGACGAGCCGACCTACGTCGAGGTCGAGGTCGACGTCGGGGCCGACATGGCGCTCGCGCCGTCGGTCCGGGCCGGCGTGGTCGACGTCGGGCCGGTCGAGCCGGCGCCGGGCGGACCGGGCGAGGTCCTGCTCGTGCGCGGCCGGGGCACGTCCAGGGTCGGCTGCCGGGTCACGTCGTCCAAGGGCGTCGTCGCCGAGGGCGGGACACTGCGGTGGGAGACGATCATCCCGGCCCGCAGCGCCCGGTCGGTTTCGGTCTCGGTCTGGCCGATCGTGGACGGCGCCGAGGTCGTTCCCACCCAGGGCGAGCCGGCCGGTCGCAGCGAGTCGTCCCGCCGGCTGGCCCGCTGGCAGCGGGGGGTGCCCTCGGTGTCGAGCGACCACCCCTCGCTGGCCACGGCGGTCGCCCGCAGCGCCCGCGACCTGGGCGCGCTCCAGGTGTTCGACCCGGACTTCCCGGGCCGGGCGGTGGTGGCGTCGGGCGCGCCGTGGCGGCTGGCCCTCCATGGCCGGGACGCCCTGCTCACCGCGTGGATGAGCCTCATCGTCGACCCCGAGCTGGCGCTCG
>DASRJM010000071.1:0-39532 GCA_035649475.1 Acidimicrobiales bacterium | reverse complement strand
CCCGGACCTGGTCGAGGTCGATGCGCTCGTCCGACGGGGTCACCCCGTAGGACACGAAGTGGTACAGCCGCCCGCTGGCGTTGACCGGCGACCCGTGGGTCAGGTGGCCGCCCTGGTCCAGCCGCAGGCCGAGCACGGTGTCGCCCGGTTCGAGCAGGGCCATGTACGCGGCGAGGTTGGCGTTGGCGCCCGAGTGCGGCTGCACGTTGGCGTATTCGGCGCCGAACAGCGACTTGGCCCGCTCGCGGGCCACGTTCTCGACCTCGTCGATGACCTCGTTGCCGCCGTAGTACCGCTTGCCGGGGTAGCCCTCGCTGTACTTGTTGGTCAGGACGGTGCCGGTGGCGCGCAGGACGGCGGGCGAGGTGAAGTTCTCGCTGGCGATCAGCTGGAGGGTGGTGTTCTGGCGCTCGACCTCGCGGTCGATGAGGGCGAACAGCTCGTCGTCTGGCGTGGTGGGCCAACCCATGGTGGTACCTACTCGTTCTCGATCTCGTGGATGAGGGCGATGCGGCGCTCGTGGCGGCCGCCCTCGAAGGGCGTCGTGAGCCAGAGCGTCAGGATCTCGTCCGCCAGCGGCGCGGCCACGATGCGGGCGCCGATGGACAGGACGTTGGCGTCGTTGTGCTCGCGGGACATGCGTGCCGTGTAGAGATCGTTGCACAGGGCGGCGCGCACCCCGCGTACCTTGTTGGCCGCCATCTGCTCGCCCTGACCGGATCCGCCGAGCACGATGCCGCGGTCGGCCTCGCCCTTGACCACGGCCCGTCCGACGTCGGCGCAGATCGGCGGGTAGTCGACCGTGGCCGGGCTGTCGGTGCCCATGTCGAGGACCTCATGGCCCAGCGAGCGCAGTGTCTCCGACAGGTGGCCCTTGAGCTCGAACCCTGCGTGGTCGGATCCGATGGCGACGCGCACGTCAACTCCGTTGGTAGTCGGTGGTGGTGGCACTGCGCGCGGGGGCGGCCGCGTCCCCGGCGAGCAGCTCGACGAACCGGGACAGCAGGTCCTCGAGCTCGTCGGCGGTGTCCTCGTACTCCCGGCGGGGCCGGCCGACGGGGTCGGCCACGTCGTCGAAGGGATCGTCGCGCACCAGGTCGGCCGGCCGGCGCCCGGCGCCGGCGCGGGCCAGCCACGAGCGCACCGACTCGTCGGCCCGGCGGGCGCCGATCGCCTCGCCCCGCCGCACGATCTCCTTGAGGGTGAACGCGCGCTCGAGCGGCGCGCCGTAGGTGGCGCACGCCTCGCGGACGTGCATCCGGGCCATGCCCAGGATGAGCCGGGCGTCGGCCACGGTCTCGGGGTCGAGGCGGTGGCTGACGTGGCCGCCGAGGTCGATGCCCCGGTTGCGCATCGTGGCGACGGCGTTCACGGTCGCGGGGACACCGCCGGGCAGCAGCCCGGCCGATCCCACCGATGCGCCGACGCCCGCCCGGGCGAGCTGCCTGCGCAACATGCCCTCCGCCATGGGAGACCGGCACTGGTTGGCAGTGCAGACCAACAGGATGTCGATCCCCGGATTGTAGGTTGACGACGGAAAGGAGAGACATGCCCCTCGACCCCCGCACCCCGGTCCTGGTCGGCGCCGGCCAGTGGAGCAACCGCGTCGACGGCGGCGAGCCGCCTGCCGAGCCGGTGGCGATGATGGCCGAGGCCCTGCGCCGGGCCGCCGCCGACAGCGGCGCGTCCGGCGACGTCATGGGCGCGCTGGACGCACTGCGGGTGGTCGCCGTGTTGTCCAAGCGCTACCGCAACCCCGCCCGGCTGGTCGCCGAGCTCATCGGGGCCCGGCCGCGGGACGAGGCGCTCAGCTCCGTCGGCGGCAACGAGCCCCAGGCCCTGGTCAACCGGGCCTGCCTCGACATCCTGGCCGGCGACGCCGAGGTGGTGGCGATCTGCGGGGCCGAGGCCTGGCGCACCCGCAGCGCCACAGCCCGCGACCAGCTCCGCTGGGTCGACGACGACCCCGACACACCCGACGCCCGGCGCACCGGGACCGACATGGAGATGGCGCACCCGGCCGAGATCGCCCGGGGCATCTTCATGCCGACCCAGGTGTATCCGCTGTTCGAGCAGGCGCTCCGCCACGCCGCGGGCCGGTCGGTGGACGACCACCTGGTGGCGGTGAGCGAGCTGTGGGCGGGGTTCTCGGCGGTGGCCGCCGGCAACCCGCACGCGTGGATCAGGGACCAGTGGACGGCCGAGCGGATCCGCACCCCGTCGCCGGCCAACCGCTGGGTGTGCTGGCCGTACACCAAGGTGATGAACGCCAACAACGCGGTCGAGCAGTCGGCCGGCCTGATCCTGTGCTCGGCCGCGAAGGCGGAGGCGCTCGGCGTGCCCCGCGATCGCTGGGTGTTCCCGGTGGCCGGCACCGAGGCCCACGACACCTACGCGCTGTCGCACCGCCCGGACCTGCGGTCCTCGGGCGCCATCCGGCTGGCGGCCCGGCGGCTGTTCGCCGAGGCGGGGGTGGGCGTGGACGACGTGGCCCATGTCGACCTGTACTCGTGTTTCCCGGTGGCGGTGGAGATCGGGGCGGCCGAGATCGGGCTCGGCCTCGACCGGCAGCTGACCGTCACGGGCGGCCTGTCGTTCGCCGGTGGGCCGTGGAACAACTACGTGTCCCACTCGGTGGCCACGATGGCGGGCGTGGTGCGGGAGGACCCGGGCGCGCTGGGGCTGGTGTCGGCCAACGGCGGCTTCGTGACCAAGCACGCGCTGGGCCTGTACTCGACCGAGCCGCCGGCCGCCGGGTTCCGGTGGGCCGACGTGCAGGACGAGGTCGACGCCCTCCCCCGCCGCGAGGTCTGCGAGGACCCGGATGGCGCGGCGGCGATCGAGTCGTGGGTCGTCGTCCACGACCGCGACGGCGAGCCGGAGCGGGCGCTGGTGGCCTGCCTGCTCGACGACGGCCGGCGGGCGTGGGCGGCGTCCGACGACGGCGCCACCGTCGCGGAGCTGCGGTCGGGGGCCGAGCAGATCGGCCGGGCCGTCAAGATCGGGCCCGGCGGCGAGCTGCGGCTGTGATTTGGCGGCGTAGGGGCCGAGATCTCGGCGTATACGCCGCCAAATCCGGTGGTCAGGCCGGGGTGGCGGCCTCCTCGCCCAGGTAGCTGGCCCATAGGGCGGCGTAGGCGCCGCCGCGGGCGACCAGCTCGTCGTGGGGGCCGACCTCCACCACCCGGCCCTCCTCGAGCATGACGATGCGGTCGGCCCGGACCGCCGACTGCAGCCGGTGGGCGATGAGCAGGGTCGTGCGACCCTCGCTCACGCGGCCCATGGCCCGCACCACCTGGGTCTCCGTGGCGAGGTCGAGGTTGGCCGTGGCCTCGTCGAGGACCAGGATCGCCGGGTCCACCAGCTGGGCCCGGGCCAGGGCGATGAGCTGGCGCTGCCCGCCCGACAGCGACCGGCCCCGCTCCACCACCGGCTGGTGGTAGCCCGACGGCAGCCGCGCCACGAAGTCGTGCGCGCCCACGGCCCGGGCCGCGGCCTCGACGTCGGCGTCGGTGGCGTCGGGCCGGGCGTATGCGATGTTGTCCCGGATGGTCCCGGTGAACAGGAACGCCTCCTGGGGCACGAACCCGAGCTGTTGGCGGAAACGCTCCAGGTCCAGGTCGACCAGCGGCCTGCCGTCGACGAGGATGCGCCCGCCGGTCGGGTCGTAGAGCCGGGCCGCCAGCTTGACCAGCGTCGACTTGCCGGCGCCGGTCTCGCCCACGAACGCGACGGTCTCGGCCGGGGCGATCGCCAGCGACACCTCGCGCAGGGCGTCGTCGGGGGCGCCGGCGTAGCGGAACGACACCGCGTCGAACGCGATCGCGCCGGACAGCCGGCCGGGGTCGACCGGGTGCTCGCTCTGCGGCACCGACACCGGGACGCCCAGCAGGTCGGTGATCCGGTCCATCGCCACCCTCCCCTGCTGGTAGGTGTCGAAGACCTGGGACAGCTGCTGGATGGGGGCGAACACGGCGGTCAGGTAGAGGACGAACGCGAACAGCGAGCCGACCTCGAGCGATCCGCCCTGCACCAGCGCGGCACCCGCCCACAGGACGAGCACGGTGGCGATGGTCGACAGCAGCTCCACGAACGGGAAGTAGGTGGAGGAGATCAGCGTCGAGTCGAGGCGGGCGGCCCGGTGCTGGCCGGCCACGGTCCGGAATCCAGCCATGTTGCGCTGCTCGCGGGCGAACGCCTGCGCCACCCGGACGCCGGAGATGCTCTCGGCCAGGTTGGCGTTGACCGCGGCGATCCGGTCGCGGACCTCGCCGTAGGCCCTGGCCGACCGGCGCCGGAACAGCACGGTCGAGATCACGAGCGGCGGCAGGATGGTCAGAACCACCAGCGACAGCTCCGCGTTCATCGAGGTCAGGACCAGGATGGCGCCCACGAACGTGACCAGCTGGACCAGGGCGTCGATGAACCCGCTCTGCAACAGCGACTGGAGCGCCTCGATGTCGGAGGTCATGCGGGTGAGGATCCGGCCGGTCATCTCCCGGTCGTAGTAGTCGAGCCCCAGCCGCTGGAGGTGGGCGAAGACCCGGATGCGCAGCCCGAGCAGCAGCTCCTGGCCCAGCCGGCTGCTGACGACCGTGGACACGTAGCTGAGGACGGTGATGAGGACCGCGCTGATGAGGAACAGCCCGCTGGCGACCATCAGCCAGCCGAGGTCGTCGCCCCGGACGCCCCGGTCCACGCCGACGCTGACCAGGTAGGGGCCGGCCAGGCCGGCGAGCGCGTTCGCGCCGACGAGGACCGCGGCCCAGCCCAGCCGCCGGTGCTGGGGCCGGAGGACGCGCCGGAAGCTGAGCCCGGGCGCGGGCTGCGACGCCTCGTCGGGATCGACGTCGGGCTCGTCGACGATCGGCGGCAGCGCCTCGATCTGGGCCAGCAGCTCGGGCGTCGGCGGCTCGCCCATCCGGGCGAACGCCATGGCCCCGCCCGCCGCCCCGGCCATGCCGGTGGCGCCCATGCCCCCGGCGCCGGGTCCGCCCATCGCGGCCTGGCGGGAGGCCAGGTACGCCTGGCGCTGCCCCAGGGCGATGGCGTCGCCGTCGGCCGGCCGCTGCCAGGCCGAGGCGGTGACCCCGGCGGCCACCGGAGTCACCGGGGTGCGGCCGCCGTCCCCGTTCCCCGCGCGGCCCCCGGCGCGGGTAACGGCAGGCTCGGCCTCAGCGTCGCCCGTGGCCAGGGTGTCGAGGTCGTCCTCGGGGCCGCCCAGCAGCTGGCGGTAGAGCCGGGACCGCTCGACCAGCTCGTCGTGGGTGCCGCTGTCGACCACCCGCCCGCCGTCGAGGACGACGATGCGGTCGGCCAGGTTCAGGGTCGAGCGCCGGTGGGCGACCAGGATCGTGGTCCGGCCCTCCATGACCTGGCGCAGGGTGTCGTGGATCTCCTCCTCCGTGCGCACGTCGATCGACGACGTGGCGTCGTCGAGCAGCAGGACCTGGGGGTCGGTCAGCAGCGCCCGGGCCAGGGCGATGCGCTGGCGCTGGCCGCCGGACAGCGTGAGCCCCCGCTCACCCACGACGGTGTCGTAGCCGTCGGGCAGGGCCTGGATGAACCGGTCGGCCTGGGCCCACCGGGCGGCCCGCACGATGTCGGCGTCGGACGCGTCCGGCCGGCCGTAGCTCAGGTTCTCCCGGATGGTCTCGGAGAACAGGAAGCTCTCCTCGAACACCACGCCGAGGTGGCTGCGCAGCGACGCCAGCTCGAGGTCGCGGACGTCGACCCCGTCGAGCGTGATGCGCCCGGACTGCGGGTCGTAGAACCGGGGCAGGAGCAGCGACACGGTCGACTTGCCCGACCCGGAGGCGCCCACGAGCGCCACCACCTCGCCGGGTGCCACCCGCAGCGAGAACCCGTCCAGCACCGGCTCCGACCGCAGGTAGCCGAAGCCGACGTCGTCGAACACGACCTCGCCCCGCACCCCCTCGACCGCCCGGGCGCCGGGCTTCTCGACCACGTCGGGCGTCGAGTCCAGCAGCTCGAAGATGCGCTCGGCCGCCGCCCGGGCGGTGGAGGCCATGACCATCATCCCGGCCACCTGGCGGACGGGGGCCACCAGCTGGAGCAGGTAGGTCTGGAAGGCCAGCAGCGTGCCGAGGGTGATGTTGCCCTCCATGGCCAGCCAGCCGCCGAGGGCCAGGATCGCCACCTGGGCCAGCGCCGGGACCGTCTGCATGATCGCCTGGCGCTTGGCGGAGATCCGGGCGTTGCGCATGCGGGCGCCGAACAGCCGCTCGGCCGAGTGGGAGAGCTTGTCGAGCTCCCGGCGCTCCTGGCCGAAGCCCTTGACCACCCGCACGCCGCTGGTGGCCTCCTCGACCACCGTGGCCAGCTCGGCCGCCCGCTGCTGGGCGTCCCACGACGACGGGTACACGACCTTGCGAAGCCGCAGCGCCATGACCAGCAACGTCGGCACGGTGATCAGCGCCACCGCGGTCAGGGGCGGCGACAGCTTGACCATGAACACCAGAGACAGGAAGAACAGCACGACGTTGCCGCTCATGAACGGCAGGAAGCCGAGCAGCATCTGCACGACCCGCACGTCGCTGTTGGCCCGGGACACCAGCTGGCCGGACTGGAGCTCGTCGTGGCGGGCGAAGTCGAGCCGGTGCAGGTGGTCGTAGATGTCGTTGCGCATGTCGTACTCGACGTCGATGCCGAGCCGGCCGGCGCCGAAGCGCCGGGCGAACGACAGGCCGAACCGCACCAGCCCGAGGACCAGCATCGCCACCAGCAGCGGCGCCAGGTCCCGGGCCGGGTGGCCGTCGGCGTCCGGGACGATGGCGTCGTCGACGATCGCCCTCGTCAGCAGCGGCAGCACCGCGGTGATGCCCACGCCGAGGAGCGCGGCGCCGAACACCAGCACCACGTCCCGCCGGTGGCGCCGCAGGTAGGGCCACATCTTCCGCAGCCAGCCACCCCCCGGCGGTGCCACCGCGTCCGTCACGATGTGATCTGGCCCACGAGGTCGGGGACCACCTTGCCCAGCTCGGCCGGGTCCCAGCGGGCTTCGTTGTCGACGCCGGGGCCCCGGCGCCAGCCCTCGGCGACGGCGATGCGCCCGCCGCCGACCAGGAACACCTGGCCGGTGATGCCGGCGGACTCGGGCGAGGCCAGCCAGGTGACCAGCGGGGCGATGTTCTCCGGCGACCGCGGGTCCCACTCGCCCTCTGCCGGCTCGGCCGTGCCGGCGCCGCGGGCCGCCATGAGGTTCTCGGTCATGCGGGTGCGGGCGCCGGGGGCGATGGCGTTGACGGTGATGCCGTGCTTGGCCAGCTCCTTGGCGGCGATGATCGACATGCTGGCGATGCCGGACTTGGCGGCGCCGTAGTTGGTCTGGCCCGGGTTGGCGAACAGGCCGGAGGTCGACGACGTGTTGATGACCCGGGCGTCGTTGGCCTCGCCGGACTTGGCCCGCTCGCGCCAGTGGGCCGCGGCCCACCGCATGGGGGCGAACGTGCCCTTGAGGTGGACCCGGATCACGGAGTCCCACTCGGCCTCGCTCATGTTGAACAGCATCCTGTCCCGCAGGATGCCCGCGTTGTTAACCAAAACGTCGAGGCGGCCGAACACGTCGACCGCCTGCTCGACCATGCGGCGGGCGCCGTCCCAGTCGGCCACGTCGTCGGTGTTGGCGACCGCCACCCCGCCGGCGGCCTCGATCTCGTCGACCACGGCCTGGGCCGGGCCGGCGTCGGCGCCGTCGCCGATGACCGAACCGCCCAGGTCGTTGACAACGACGTGGGCGCCCTGGCGGGCCAGCTCCAGGGCGTGCCCCCGCCCGATCCCCCGGCCCGCGCCGGTCACGATGGCGACCCGCCCCTCGCAGATTCCGCTCATGTCGTCTCCCCTCGCTCGGCGGCTGCCGCCGCCCGGTCCTGGTCGCGCAGGCGCCGCTTGTAGAGCTTGCCTGCGTCGGTGCGCGGCAGGCTGTCGACGAAGTCGACCCGCCGCGGGCACTTGTAGTGGGCCAGGTTGTCCCGGCAATGGGCGATCAGGTCGGCCGCCAGCGCCTCCGTCGGCTCCACTCCCGACCGCAGCTGGACCGTGGCCAGCACGGTCTCGCCCCACTCCTCGTCGGGGACGCCGATGACCGCCACGTCGGCCACCGCCGGGTGGGGCCACAGGGCCTCCTCCACCTCGGCGGGGTAGATGTTCACGCCGCCGGAGATGATGAGGTTGGCGCTGCGGTCGGTGAGGTACAGCCACCCGTCCTCGTCCAGGTAGCCCACGTCGCCCAGCGTGAAGTGGTCGCCCCGGTAGCTGCCGGCGGTCTTGTCCGGGTCCTTGAAGTAGCCGAACCGGCCTGACGCCGGGGCCTTGAGGTAGATGGTGCCGACCTCGCCCGCGTGCACGTCCCGGCCGTCCTCGCCGAGGATGCGGACGTGGTCGGGCGTGTGGGGCCTGCCGACCGTGCCCGGGTGGTCCAGCCAGTCCGCGCTGGTCACGAACGTGCCCGCCCCCTCGGTGGCCGCGTAGTACTCGACCAGCACCGGGCCGAACCAGGCGATCATCGCCTGCTTGATGGCGACCGGGCAGGGGGCGGCGCCGTGCATCACCAGGCGGAGGGACGACACGTCGGCCGCCGCCCGCTCACGGTCCGGGAGCGCCAGCAGCCGGTGGAACATGGTCGGGACCATGTGGGTGTGGCTGATGCCGAGCTCACCGATCAGCCGCAGTGTCTCAGGGGGCGACCAGCCGTCCATGAGCACGACTCCCACGCCGCTCAACAGCGGCGTGGCCAGCGAGAACGACAGCGGGGCCGCGTGGTAGAGCGGGCCGGTGCACAGGTGCAGGGACTCGCCCGGCATGTAGCCGATCAACGGCATCGTCCGGCGGCTGATCGACTGGTTGTCCGTGCGATGCACGCCCTTGGGCCGCCCGGTGGTGCCCGACGTGTAGAGCATCGCCCGGCCCAGCACCGGGTCGGGGATGTCGGCCTGGTCCTCGGACCCCAGCGCGTCGGCGAACGGCGTGAACCCGTCGACCTCGCCGCCCACGGCCAGGCGCAGGGTCGCGGCCGGCACCCCGCCCGCCGCCTCCGCCGCGACGTCGGCGAAGCGGGCGTCGGCCACGAACGCCCGGGCCTCGCAGTCGTCGACGATGTAGCCGGCCTCCTCCGCCGTCAGGTGCCAGTTGACCGGCGTGAACCGCAGGCCGGCTCGCAGGGCGGCGGCGTAGGTGACCGCGAACTCGGCCCGGTTGGACACCATGGCCGCCACCCCGTCGCCCGGGCCGAGGCCGTGGGCCCGCAGGACCCGGGCCAGGCGGTTGGCGTCGGCGTTGAGCTCCGCGAACGTGCGGTCGCCGCCCGGCCCGCCGGTGGTCACGATGGCGGGCGCGTCGGGCTGCCGAGCGGCCCAGTGGGCGACCGACATCCCGGTGCGCAGGGCGTCCCGCCGCGCCTCCCGCTCCTCGTCGGAGAGGGTTGCCGCGGGATCGGTCATTGGCGCCCCCTTCGGGAGGCGCGCAATGACCGATCGGCCCTACGGGCCGAGCAACGCACAGTGTTCATGGTTCGCTCGCTCCGCTCGCTCACCGGCGCCCCCTTCGGGAGGCGCGCAATGACCGATCGGCCCCACGGGCCGAGCAACGCACAGTGTTCATGGTTCGCTCGCTCCGCTCGCTCAGCGATCTGCTTCGTTGTGGCCCGGCTCCTTGGGCAGCCCCAGCACGCGCTCGCCCACGATGTTCCGCTGGACCTGGGCGGTGCCTCCCCAGATCGTCCCCGATCGGCTGCCGAGGAAGTCGGCCTGCCAGCGGTCGAGGGCGTAGCCGTCGCCGTCGGGGCGGATCATCGACTGGGCGCCCCGCAGGTTCATCGTCCACTCGCCGAGGTCACGGGCGTACTCCGACCAGAACATCTTGTTGATCGACGCGCCCGGCCCCGGCTCCTTGCGGGCCACGACCTCGGACAGCGTGCGCAGGCCGGCGTAGCGCATGAGCTCGGTCTTGGTGTACGCCCTGGCCAGCTCCTGGCGGACGATCGGGTCGTCGTTGCGGCCCAGCTTGCGGGCCTCCTCCACCAGCCGCCAGAACTGGCGCTGGTAGCGGACGTGCTGGGTGGTGGCGTTGCCGCCCCGCTCGTTGCCGAGCGTCGTCATCGTCACCCGCCAGCCGTTGTTGAGCCCGCCGATCACGTTGAACAGCGGGGCGCGGGCCTCGGTGAGGAACGTCTCGGTGAAGCCGCTGGTGCCGGTGATCTGGCGGAGCGGCCGCAGCTCGAAGCCATTGGACTCGCCGTCCGACGTCTTCATCGGGACCAGCACGTAGGAGATGCCCTGGTGCTTGGCCGCCTCCGGGTCGGTGCGGCACAGGCAGAACATCATGCTCGCCATCTGGGCCCCCGAGGTCCACACCTTCTGGCCGGTGATGACGATCTCCTCGCCGTCGACCACGCCCCGGGTCTTGAGGCCGGCCAGGTCGGAGCCCGCGTCGGGCTCGGAGAAGCCCTGGCAATAGCGGTCCTTGCCGTTGATGATCCGCGGCAGGAAGTGGGCCTTCTGCTCGTCGCTGCCGTGGACGATGATCGACGGTCCCACCAGCCACTCGCCCATGCCCCGCGTCACCCGGGGCACGCCGGCGCGGGCGAACTCCTCGTTCATGACGGCGACCTCGATGCCGGTGAGGCCCCGGCCGCCGTACTCCTTCGGCCAGCTCACGCACAGATAGCCGGCCTCGTGCAGCTTCTCGGTCCAGGCCCGCAGGCGGGCCATCGCCCCGGGACCGCCGAGGCCGGCGCCCGGGCCCCGCTCGGCCACGTCGGGGTCCAGCTCGTCGGGCCGGTTGGCCTCCAGCCACTGGCGCAGCTCGTCCCGGAACTTCTCGGCGTCGGGACCGAGGTCGATCTCCATCGGCATGTCCGTCTTCCCCTCGTGGTTCAGATGTCGGCGGCGGGCCGGCCGAGGCTGCCCACCACCCGCTCGATCAGCGCCGTCCAGGCCTCGGGATCCGGCCCCTCCAGGCCCGACCCCCGGTGGAGCAGCAGCCCCAGGTAGAGCATGCGGTACAGGAACAGCACGGCCTCCGGGTCGAGCCCGTCGATCGAGCCGTCGGCCTCGGCCTCGGCCACCAGCGGCTCGACCCCCTCCCGCCAGCGCTCGTAGGCGGTGCTCAGCGCATCGGCCACCTCGGACTCCCGCCGGGCAGTGACGTAGGCCTCGAGCCGCATCGCCTCGAACGGGTAGAGCGGGACGTCCGCCAGCCGGGCGGCGTGGTGGATGAGGCCGCCGAGGCTCGGGGCGCCGCTGGCCAGGACGCCGCCCCGGGCGGAGCCCGACACGACCGCCTCCCGCAGCAGCTCGTTCTTGGACCGGAACCGGCCGTACACCGTGCCGGTCGACACCCCGGCCTCGCGGACGATGTCCATGATCCGGGTGCCCGCGTAGCCCTCGCGGGCGAAGACCGCCGCCGCGGCGCGCACGAGCCGGGCGCGCAGCTCGTCGCCGGTGTCCTCCGGCGCCGGCGCGGGGTCCTCGCCCGCCGTCACGCCGGCCGGCCCGCGATCTCCGCCTGGAGCTGGCGGGAGTAGTCGATGCGCCCCGTGCGCTCGGCCGGGTCGCCGGTGCACAGCCACAGGGCGGTGGCCGCGAACTCGTCGGCCTTCTCGATGAACTCCTCCGGGACGCCCCGCGTCAGCCCGTGGTGCTCGACGCCCGGAGTCCCGACCAGGCCTGTGGGGGCCAGGCAGTTGACGGCGATGCCGTCCGCGTGGACCTCGGCGGCGAGCCCGGTCGTGAACCGCTCCAGCGCCGCCTTGCACATGCCGTAGACGGTGCCGCCCCGCATGCCCCGCCCCTCGTAGGGCGGGCCCTCGGGGTGGCGGCCGGCGGCCGAGGAGATGTTGAGGATCCAGCCGCCGCCGCGCTCGCGCATGGACGGGACGACCATCCCGGCCAGCTCGAACGGGGCCCGGACCTGGACCGCGAACATCAGGTCGTAGCGGCTGGGGCTGAACGTCTCCACCGGCCCGAAGTAGGTGATGGCCGCGTTGTTCACGAGGACGTCGATCGGCCCCAGCTCCTTGACCGCCTGCTCGACGAGCCGGGCGCGGTCCTCGGGCTTGGAGAGGTCGGCGGCGATGGCGACGGCGGTGCCGCCGGCGTCGCTGACCTCCCGGACGGTGGTGCCGATGGACCCGGGGAGGATGTGGTCGCCCTCCTCGACCGTGCGGGCCGACACGGCCACGGCCGCGCCGGCGCCGGCGAACACCCGAGAGATCGCCTCGCCGATGCCCCGGCTGGCCCCGGTCACCAGGGCGACCTTGCCGTCGAGCGGCCTGTCCTCACTCACGCGTCGACCCTCGCCGCCGCGTAGCCGGAGAAGACCGGGTTGCCGTCCTGGTTCGTGGTGACCACGGTGAGGTCCACGCTGGGCTCGCCGCCCTCGTGGACGGCGTCGACCGTGGCCGTGGTGGTCAGGTCGTCGCCCGGCCACACCTGGGACGTGAACCGGCCGCCGAACCTGGTGAGCCGGCCGTCGCCGACCAGGTCGGTGAGCATCCGGCCGGTCATGCCCATCGTGAGCATGCCGTGGGCGAACACGGTCGGGTAGCCGGCCACCTTCGTGGCGAAGACCTCGTCGGTGTGCAGCGGGTTGTAGTCGCCGGACGCGCCGGCGTACTGGACGATCTGGGTGCGGCTCAGGTTCTCGACCACGACGGCGGAGAACTCCTGGCCCTCCTCGAGCTCGCTCGCCCTGAGGGTCACTGCTGCTGCACCGCCCGCTCGGTGCGAACCCCGACGCCGCGGGCCGTGACGACCAGCTCGCCGTCCTGGTTCCGGTACTCCGTGATGGTCTCGCCGAACACCAGCGTGCCGGCCCGGCGGCCCTGCTTCTCCCACTGCTTGCCGGAGGTCGTCGTGGCGGTGAGGACGTCGCCGACCCGCAGGGGCCGGTGGTACTCGTAGTGCTGCTCCGCGTGGAGGCCGGAGCCCCCGCCGCCCCCGCCCCGGGGGCGCTCGCCGGCCGGTTTGTCCCCCTGGGCCTCGTCGCCGCCCCCGGCCCGGGCGGGGCGCTGGAGGCCCGAGGGCGTCTTCCCGGACCCGAACCACGGCCGGCCGATGCGGGGCCGGAGCCCGTAGTCGGGGTCGAACTGGGCGCTGGCCTGCACGAACGTCGGCGGGGCGATGATCCCGCCCACCTCGGTCCCGGCCGCGTGCTCGCGGTCGCTGTAGACCGGGTTGGGGTCGCCGATGGCCCGGGCGAACATCAGCACGTGCCCCGATTCGACGGGGAACCTCTCGACAGCCATGGTCGGAGAATAACTTTTTCTCAGGCAGCTTGACCAGGGGTCAATGCGACCAACGCCATAGTTCTACTCGGGGGGCAGGCGGGGGTCGTCGGGGGCGACCGGCTGGAGCGACTCGGCGATCTCGATCATCCGGTCCAGCGGCAGGGTGCCCGGGTTGGGGCCGTCCCAGTAGCCGCAGGCCAGGTGCGCCACTGTGTCCTCGCTCAGCCCCCAGGTGAGATCCTTCGCCGGCACGCCCGGGGGTCGGCTGGCCGGGTTCACGCCCATCAGCGGACCCCACAGGGCGTCGCGACCGGCGACCGTCACGCGCTGGTCACCGAAGCCCGTGCTGGACTCGTCGATCTCGCCCATACCCGGCCGCCGGCGAACGTCGAGCTGGCACATGAACCCGGTGCTGGGGTCGCCGCTCTCGCCGACCTGCACGACCCAGGTCATCTCGTCGGCGACCTCGGGCGCGGGACCGGGCACGGTCGGCGCCTGCGAGGCCACGCGATAGCCCGCGGGCAGCGACTCGGGGGGGATCTGGGCCGGCGGCTGCCCCGGCTGGGGCGAGCTGTCGAGCTGGAGCGCCTCGGCCACGGCCCGGACCCCTGCCTCGTCCATGCCTTCGGCCCGGATCTCCCAGCTGCCGCCGTCGGGCTCGGTCCAGGTGAAGATGACGAACTCGGACACGCCGTTGACCGCCATGGTCGCCGGCTGGCCCCGCAGTGTCGACTCCACCGCGTAGCTCAGGCCCAGCGAGCCCGACGGGGTCGAGTACGGCCCGGCCACCCGCAGGACGGCCGCCACCCCGTCGGGGCCGTCGGCGGTCAGCTTCAGCGTGTCGTCGTAGGCGGCCACCGGGCCACAGTCGCTCGGCTCTAGGTCGTAGTAGCTGCCCCGGGCGACGCTGATGGGAGGTGCGTCATCGGGGAGGACGGTCGGGATGACCCGCATGTCGTCCGGCACGTCGGCCCGGGGGATCGTCGTCGGCCCCACGAAGTCGGAACGTTCCAGGACCTCGGCGTCCAGGCAGCTCATCGGGTTCGGGTAGAGGGCGGGCGGCGGCGACGCCGTCGTCTCGGTCGTCTGGGCGGTCTGCAGCTCGCCGCGGCCGCCGTTCCCGCGGGCGGCTACCAGCGTCCCGGCCGCGGCCATGCTGCCGACCACCGCCGTGACCCCCAGCGCCCGCACCGCGCGGCGACGCCGGCGCAGCCGGCCGCCGCGGGCGATGACGCCCTCGACCGGCGCGACCGGCCGGCCGCCGGCGGCCGGCTCGCCGAGGGCGAACAGGTCAGCTTCGGGGATCACCATGGCCCCTCCTTGCAGGTGGGCGCCAGGGCCTCGCCCAGGCGCCGGCGGGCCCGGTTGAGCCCGGACGCGACGGTGCCGGCCGGCAGGCCGAGCAGGGATGCGATCTCGTGCTGGGGCAGGTCGGCGACGTAGCGCAGCGCGACGAGCGTGCGGTCCCGGGTGTCGAGCCGGGACACGGCCTCCCACAGCACCTGCGCGGTGCTGACGTCCGGGTCCCGGACCTCGTCGGCCACGGCGACCCGGTGGGCCTTCCGGCGCTCGACCGACCGGCGCCGGAACCGGCTGCGGCTCTCGTTGAGCGCCACCCGCATGACCCACGCGGTCGGCCGGTCGCACGACCGGACCTGGGGCCAGCGCGACCAGGCCCGGGCGAACGCCTCGGCCACCGCGTCCTCGGCCAGCGCCGCCTCCCCCGTGACGAGCGTGAGGCTCCGCACCAGGCGCGGCGCCTCGCGCTCGTAGAAGCTGGTGAACTCTGCCCTCACGCCCCATTGACGCCCGGGCGGCCGGGTTTGTTCGGCCGCGACGTCAGTTGCTGGCGGCCTGGCGGTGGCGGGCCAGCACCGTGTCGATCGCCGGTGCGCCCGCGCCCACGGCCCGCACCACGTAGCGGGCCGCGCCGTGGGCGGCGGCCTCGATGTCGACGCGGCCGCCGCCGTCACCCGAGGCTCCGTCGGCGTAGAGCAGCACGTAGTAGTAGACGACCCCCGCGTTGACATGGGCCAGCGTCGCCGGGTCGTCGTCGGTGCGGACCAGGCCGGCCGCCTGGCCCTCGGCCAGCAGGCCCGCGGCGTCGTCGTTCAGCACCCGCATCGACTGCGACCGGGTCTCCCGGAGCCGGCGGTCGCCCCGCACCTGGGTCGAGATGATCCCGTACAGCCGGTGGTTCTCGCCGATGAACCGCACGGACTCGGCCGTGCCGACGTACAGGCGCTCCAGCGGGTCCTCGATGCCGTCGACCGCCCGGGCCTGCGCCCGGCGCAGCCGCCGCCCCATGTCCGCGACGATCTCGCGGAACAGCGTCTCCTTGTTGTCGAAGTACCAGTACACGAGGCCCTTGGCCACGCCGGCGGCATCCGCGATGTCCACCATGCGGGTGTCCTCGTAGCCGCGCTGCGCGAACAGGACCTCGGCATGATGGAGAAGCTCCGCCTTCCGGTCCTGCCCGTGGCGCGTCAGGCTGCGGGCCTCCGACACGGCCGTCACGCTACCCGAGCCGTCGATCCGGCGTGCCGACCGGTCACCTCCTGTGCCGCGCGAGAACTTCCTGGACGAGGCTCACGACGAGCCGCCCGTCGAGGGTCCACACCGAGCCGCGGGCCACGCCCCGGGCGCGGGCGCCGGCCACGGCCTCCAACTCGTAGAGCAGCCACTCGTCCGCCCGGGCCGGGTGATGGAACCACATGCAGTGGTCGAGGCTGGCCATCATCCCGGACCGGCGGGGCAGCGACAGCGACCCCGACACCACGCCCACCGGCCCCATGTCCGACAGGAACGCGAGCATCGCCGCGTGCACGACCGGGTCGTCCGGCAGCTTGGCCGGGACCCGCACCCACACGCTGCGCACGCCCGGCGGGGCGCCGTGGGCCATGCGCAGCTCCAGCGGGCGGCCCCGGGCCCACGGGGGCTCTTCGGGGTCGGCGCCGTCCTCGGGCGGTCCCGCGCGGAGCACGGGCGAGGGCGGCTGGGCCTCCTCGCCGGGCTCGTCGCGGTGGAAGGAGGCGTCGAGGTTGAGGATGGCGGCGCCGTCCTGGCGGGCCACGACCCGCCGGGTGGTGAACGACCGTCCGTCCCGGATGCGGTCGACCACGTAGTCGACAGGCACGTCGTAGCGGCCGGGCCGGAGGAAGTAGGCGTGCAGCGAGTTCACCGCGTGGTGTGCCTCGACCGTGCGGGCGGCCGCCACCAGGGCCTGGCTGGCGACCTGGCCGCCGAACAGGCGCGGCGGCCCGGTTCGCACCCACCCCCGAGCCCCCGCGCTGGGCGGCCGCGGGGGGACCACCCGGAACGTGTCGGGTCCCGCGGGCGCGAGGTCGAGCAGGGCCTGGACACGGGCCCCGGCGTCGTCGGGATCGGGACCCGCCACTACGAGAGTCGCTCGACCACGGTCGCCATGGCCATGCCGCCCGCGGCGCACATGGTCTCGAGGCCCCACTGCCCGTCGGTGGTGCGAAGGTCGTTGATGAGCGTGGTCATGATGCGGGCGCCGGTCATGCCGAACGGGTGGCCGAGCGCGATGGCGCCGCCGTGCGGGTTGAGCTGGCGCTCGATGTCGATGCCCGCGTTCTCGCACACGGGCAGCACCTGGGCCGCGAACGCCTCGTTGAGCTCGACGACGTCGATGTCCTCGATCGCCATGCCCACGTTCGTCAGCACCTGGCGGACGGCGTCGATCGGGGCCACGCCCATGATCTCGGGGTCGTTGCCCGAGTAGGCCGTGGCCACGATGCGGGCGAGAGGGGTGATGCCGAGCTCGTCGGCCTTCCGCCGGCTGGTGATGAGCACCGCCGCCGCCCCGTCGTTCAGCGGACAGCTGTTGCCGGCGGTGACCGAGCCGCCCTCCTTGAACGGGGTGGGCAGCTCGGCCAGCCGCTCGAGCGTCGTGCCCGGCCGGGGGCCGTCGTCGGCGGTCACGACCGTGCCGTCGTCCTTGGTGATCGGCGCGATCTCGGCGTCGAACACCCCGGCGGCCTGGGCCGCCACCGCCCGGTCCTGGGACAGCTTGGCGAAGGCGTCCATGTCCTCGCGCTTCACAGCGTAGCGCTCGGCCACGTTCTCGGCCGTCATGCCCATCGGGATGTAGACGAACGGGAACCCGCTGTCGCGGCCCAGCAGCTTGGGGTTCAGCCCGCCGGGCCCGATGCCGCCCCGGCGGGTGCCGCCACCACCACCGCCCGCCTGGCCCTCGGGGACCGGCGGGCGGGACGACTTCTCGACCCCGCAGGCGATGTACATCTCGCCCTCTCCGACCTTCACCGCGTTGGCCGCGGCGGAGATCGACTGGAGCGACGAGGCGCAGAACCGCTGCACCGTGTGGGCGGGGACCGACAGCGGGAAGCCGGCCAGGATCCCGGCGGTGCGGGCGATGTTGAACCCGGTCTCGCCGGTCTGGGCGACGTTGCCGCAGATGATGTCCTGGACGTCGGCCCGGTCGACCTCGGGCACCTGGTCCATCAGCGCCACGAGCACGTCGGCCATGAGCTCGTCCGCCCGCTTGTCGACCAGCGAGCCCTTGTTGGCCCGCCCGATAGGGCTGCGGGTGGCAGCGACCACCACGGCGTCGTTCAGTTCCGGCATCGGGTGCTCCTGTGGGTGAGTCGGGTCGGGACGGTGGGTCAACCCTCGCGCGACGTGCGCCGCTCGTCGTCTGGCGGCTACCTCGGGACGAACGACGCCTCGGTCGCCCGCTCCGGCACCGAGGACTGCTCCGCTGAGCGACGGAGCGGTCAGCCGGTGGGCGCGTCGCCGCCGGACGACGGGACCGTGGTCGGGGGCGCCTCGGGCTCGGTCGGCGGCGGCGTGGTGACCTCGGGCTCCGTGGGAACGGTGGTGGACGGCACGGTGGTCTGCGGCGCCTGCTCGCGGTGGCCGCTGGCGCTCCCGTCGTCCTGACCGTTGGCGTTGCCGTTGCCCTGGCCGCTGTTGCCGGGCCCGTCGGTTGGCGCCGGCTCCGGCGCCACATCCTCGGCGGGGGGCTCCGCCGGGGCACCCGCGCCGCTGACCTGGGCAGCAGGCGCGGGCGCCTCGGCGGGACTGGGGGCGATCGTGGTGTCCGGGCCGCCGGTCGGCTGGGCTTCGGCGGGGACAGGGCCCGGGGTGCCCGGATCGGAGCGGACCAGCTGGGCGCCGAGCCCGCCCAGCACCGCGGCGACGGCCGCGCCGGCCAGCAGGGCCCGGCCCCGGGACCGCCGGGCACGGGCTCTCTTGCCGGCGACGCCGGTCGACCTCCCCGATCCGGTGATGCCGGCGACGCCGGTGACGCCGGCGACCGTGATCTCACCCTCGCCCTCCGATGCGGACATCATCGTCTCGCCGAGGTCCGCCGCAGCGCCGGAGCTCACGGCCTCCAGCGCCCGGCGCACCTCGGCGGCGGGCGGGCGGGCGGCCGGGTCCTTGATCATCAGCCGCTCGATCACCGGGGTCAGCGGGCCCGGATTGCCCATCGGCCGGGGCCGACCGTGCACGACGGCCGACGCCGTGGCCAGCGCCGTGTCCCCGGCGTAGGGGGCCACGCCCTCCTGGGCGAAGTACAGCAGGGCGCCGAGCGCCCACAGGTCGGCGGCGGGGCCGACGTCGCCGGCCGAGGCCTGCTCGGGCGCCATGTAGGACGGCGACCCGACGATCAGGCCGGGCAGCGTCAGGCCGGACTCGTCGCGCAGCGCAGCGACGCCGAAGTCGGTCAGCTTGATCGTCACGCCGGGGCACCCGTCCACGGCGCCGTCGCCGGTTCCGACGAGCACGTTGGCCGGCTTCACGTCCCGGTGGACCACGCCGACCGCGTGGGCGGCGTCCAATGCGTCGAGCACGCCGCGGCCGATGCAGGCGGCCAGGGCCGGATCGAGGGGGCCCCGCCGGCGCACTAGCGCCTCGAGGCTCGGCGCCCGGACCAGCTCCATGACGAGCCACACGGCGTCGCGTTCCTCGACCGCGTCGTAGACGGCGACCACATGGGGCGACGACATACGGGCGGCGGCCCGCGCCTCCCGCAGCGCCCGCGAGTGGACGTCGTCCACGTCGTCGGGCCCGGCGGCCAGCGCCACACGCTTGACCGCGACGTCGCGACCGAGCCGGGTGTCCCGGGCGGCGTGCACCACCGATCGGCCCCGCCCGATCACTTCGCCCAGGGCGTACCGGCCGGCAAGAAGGTCGAGCGTCGCGACGGTGGCCTGTCCGGGCGGCCCGGTCCCGAGCGACGTGTGCACGAGAGACAGCTACCGCCGGGGCGTCGAAGCAAACCGCGAATCGAGTGCCTGTGACCCGCCTCAGAGCAGCGACGGATCGGCGCGGGACGCCTCGCCTCTGTCGCCGCCCGTGCCGTTGGCGCTGTCGTCCACCTTGGGGCCGATGCGGATCTCGGTGATGGCCCGGCCGTCGACCGCCAGCACCTCGATCGTGCGGCCGGCCACCCTGACCCGGTCGCCCGGCGCCTCCGGGACCCGGCCCAGCAGGTCGAGGACGAGGCCGGCGACCGTCGCGTAGTGGCCCTCGGGCATGTCGGTCACGCCCACGTCCACCAGGTCATGGACGGGGAATCGCCCGGGCAGCACGAGCGAGCCGTCGGGCTCCCTCTTCACGCTCACGACGTCGCGGTCGGTCTCGTCGTAGATCTCGCCGACCAACTCCTCCAGCAGGTCCTCGACCGTGACGATGCCCGCGGCGGCGCCGTGCTCGTCGACCACCAGGGCCAGCTGCACCCGGCGGGTCTGCATCTCGTGGAGCACGTCCAGAACGTCGGCGGTCTCGGGGAACGCGGCCAGCTCGCCGGCCACCTCGGCCACCGGCCGGTCGCCCCGGTCCAGCAGGTCGCGCAGGTGGACCGCGCCGACCACCTCGTCGAGGTTGCGGTCGTGCGCCACCGGGGCGCGGGAGTGGGCGCTGGCGGCCAGCTCGTGCATCGCCCGGTCGGCGGTCCATTCGGCGTCGAGGACGAACACGTCGGGCCGGGGCCGCAGCACCTGGTCGAGTGTCCGCTCGGCGATCTCGAAGGCGCCGTCGATGATCATCCGCTGCTTGGGAGTGAACGACTCCTGGGTGCCCACCAGCTCGCGGATCTCGGCCTCGGTGACCTGCTCGCGCTGGACGTTCGGGTCGCCGCCCAGGAGCCGGACGGCCAGGTCGGTCGAGCGGGACAGGAACCACACGACCGGCCGGGTGACGGCCGACATGAGCATCAGCGGGCGGGCGGCCAGGAGCGCCCAGCGCTCGTCCCGCTGCATCGCCACCCGCTTGGGGGCCAGCTCGCCGAGCACCAGCGTCACGTAGGCCAGCAGCAGGGTCACGACGACGATTGACACCGGCCGGGCCGCGCCGCCGAGGAACGACAGCGGCTCCTCCAGGGGCTCGGCCAGCGACACGGCGGCGGCGGCCGACGCCAGGAAGCCGGCCAAGGTGATGCCGACCTGGATCGTGGCCAGGAACTTGTTGGGGTCCCGCGCCAGGCGCGCCACCAGCCCGCCCGTCGACGAGCGTTGCTCCATCCGCTGGAGCTGGCCCTCCCGCAGCGACACGAGCGCCATCTCGGTGCCGGAGAACGCGGCGTTCATCAACACCAGGACCGCGACCAGCGCGAGCTGTGGCCAGAGGCCACTCACGGGATGCTCCTAGTCGGTGGTGGGTCGGCGGGTCTCACGGGCGGTCGTCAAAGCGTACCGACTGAGCAGGGCAACCGATGACCGTGCCTCCCGATGACCGTGCCTCCCGCTCGTGCCGCGGAGCGGCGGGCCGCTCGGGCCCCGGCTGCCGGCCGACGGGGCAGCCTCAGCGCCTCCCGCTCGTGCCACGGAGTGGCGGGCCGCTCGGGCCCCGGCTCGCCGGGGCAGCCTCAGCCACCCTGGCGGAGGGCCTCGCGCACCTGCACCGGGTCGTCGAGGTCGACCGTGTCGGGATCGATGCCCATGGCGGCCAGGTGATCGCGCAGCAGCTCGTGGCGGGACCGGACCACCGCCCCGGGCGGCGGGCGGAACTCGCCGCCGACGACCGGGTGGTCGAACACGAGGTCGGTCAGTGCGGTGGTCGAGCACGGCTCGCCGTCGATCGACCCCTCGTGGCGCAGGACGATGCCCGTGACCGCGTCGAACCAGATGCGGTGGTCGATGCCGACGAGATCGCGGTGGAGCCGCAGGTCCGGCGGGCCGGACCTGGCCTCGGCCCGGGGACTGCCCTCCACGAACCAGCACGGCCGGCCCTCGATGTCGGCTGGCTCGGGCACCGAGAACGTCAGGTTGCGCAGCAGCCGGTCCGGGTACAGGCAGATGCCGATCGTGCCGGCGTCGTGGATGGCAGCGCGCACCGAGTCACGCTCGGTGACCAGCGTCGACGTGCCGGCCCAGCTGCGGTGGCCGTCGCTCACCGCCAGGTAGCCGCGGCCGACGACCCGCCACCGGTCGGGCAGCGCGACCACCACGTACGACGAGGCGACCGCGTCCCCGAGGTCGTCGTCCCCGGCCAGGACGGCCGGGGAGGCGGCGCCGAGGCCGTCGTCGTGCCCGCCGGGGTGGCCCGGCAGCTGGGTGACGACGCCCACCCCGCCGGGCGACCCGGCGTCCTGGCGGCGCCGGACCTCCGTGACCCGGGCCCGGTCCGTCCATGTGGTGAGTGCAGCCTGCAGCGTCCTCAGGTTGCCGGGTGCGCTGTCGACCAGCGCCAGAAGCTGCCCTCTGGTCCCCATGACAAGCCGGGACAGTAGCGGAGTGTCAACCAGGTGGATCGGGTGTTGCGCCCGCGACGGCCGCCGCGGCCAGGTCCGCCTCGCCGATCTCGCCCGCCCGCAGCACGCGCCACTCGGGCCCGGTGCAGTCGACGACGGTCGACGGCGTACCGCCCCGCGGGCCGCCGTCGAGCACCAGCGCCACACCGCCCCCGAACACGGCGGCCACGCCCTCGGCTGTCGGCGGCGTCGGCTCGCCGTGGAGGTTGGCGCTGGTGGTGGCCAGCGGCCCGACCTCGGCCGCCAAAGCGCGGACCAGGGGGTGGTCGGGGCAGCGGACGCCGACCGTCGCCGCCGGCTCGCCCAGCGCGTAGCCGAGCCCCGGCCGGCGGGCCAGGACCAGGGTCAGCGGCCCGGGCCAGAGGCGCGCCGCCATCCGCCGGACGTCGTCGTTGACCCGGTCGGGATCGGCCAGGCCCAGCGCTTGGTCGGCCGAGGCGCACAGCACCGCGACGGGCACGTCGTCCGCCCGCCCCTTCAGCGCGAACAGCTGGCCGGTGTGCTCCGCCGACCTCGGTAGCGCCGCCAGCCCGTACACGGTGTCGGTCGGCAGCGCCACGACCCCGCGGGCGCGCAGCGCCGCCACCGCCTGCGCCACGACCTCGGACGTGACCTCCCGGGCGTCGAGGATCATCGGCGGGCCAGCACGATCCGGTCACGACCGGCCAGGTCCGGCCAGACGGAAACCGACGTGAACCCGGCGTCCGCCGCCAGGCGGGCGGCGCGACGGACCTGGTGGGGAGCCATCTCGACCAGCAGCGCCCCCGGCCGGGCCAGCCAGCGCGGGGCACCGGCGACGACGGCGACGACGTCCTCCAGACCGTCGGGGCCGGCGCACAGCGCGGCCCTGGGCTCCCAGTCCCGCACCTCGCCGGGCAGGTCGGCCATCTCGGCCTCGGACACGTAGGGCGGGTTGGCCACGATCACGTCGACCTGGCCGGCCAGCCCCTCGGGCAGCGCCTCGAACCACGACCCCTGGCACAGCCGCACCCCGGCCACGGCCGGGCCGAGGTCCGCCTGGTTGGCGGCGGCCACCGCCAGCGCATCGCCGGACGCGTCGGTCGCCCACACCTCCAGTCCCGGCCGCTCGGCCGCCATCGCCAGGGCGATCGCCCCCGACCCCGTGCCGAGGTCGACGGCGAGGCGGGCGGACAGGCGGTGGCACTCGTCGAGGGCGAGGCCGGTCAGCACCTCGGTCTCGGGCCGGGGGATCAGCACCCGCCGGTCGACCATCAGCTCCAGCCGCCGGAAAGACCAGCGCTCCAGCACGTACTGCAGCGGCTCGCCCGCCAGCCGCCGGGCCAGCATCCCGTGGAAGTAGCTGGCCGCCCCCAGCGGGGCGGGGACGTCGAGGCCGAGCACCAGCTCGCCGGGCGCGTAGCCCGCGGCCCGCTGGACCAGCCACCGGGCCTCCTGGTCGGGGTTGTCGACGCCGCCGGCGGCCAAGCGGTCGCGCGCCTCGATCAGCAGGGCGCGCCAGGGTGGCTCGCCGCCCGGTGCGAGGTCAGGTGTCGACACCCGACAGCCGGCGGGCCTGCTCGTCGGCGACGAGCGCGTCGCTGATCTCGTCCAGCTCGCCGGCCAGCACCTTGTCGAGCTTGTAGACGGTGAAGCCGATGCGGTGGTCGGTGACCCGGTTCTCCTTGAAGTTGTAGGTCCGGACCTTCTCGGACCGCCCGCCCCCGCCCACCTGGCCCCGGCGGGCGGCGGAGGCCTCGTCGGCCTGACGGTCCTGCTCGGCCTTCAGCAGGCGGGACCGCAGCACGGCCAGCGCCTTGGCCTTGTTCTGGGTCTGGCTCTTCTCGTCCTGCATCGACACGACCGTGCCGGTGGGCAGGTGGGTGATCCGCACGGCCGAGTCGGTGGTGTTGACGCTCTGGCCGCCCGGCCCGGACGACCGGAACACGTCGATGCGCAGGTCGTTGGGGTCGATGGCGACGTCGACCTCCTCGGCCTCGGGCAGCACGGTGACCGTGGCCGACGACGTGTGGATGCGCCCCTGGCTCTCGGTCACCGGCACCCGCTGGACCCGGTGGGGGCCGGCCTCGTGGTGCATGCGGGACCAGACGCCGTCGCCCTTGAGCGCCAGCGTGACCTCGGTGTAGCCGCCCAGGTCGGACGGGTCGGCGCCCAGGACCTCGACCGACCAGCCCTGGCGGGCGGCGAAGGCCCGGTACATCTCGAACAGGTCGCGGGCGAACAGGTTGGCCTCCTCGCCGCCCTCGGCCCCGCGGATCTCGACGATGACGTTTCGCTCGTCGTTGGGGTCCTTGGGGAGCAGCAGCACCCGCAGCTCGTCGGTGAGGCGCTCGATGTCGGCCTCGGCCTCGGTGACCTCGTCCCGGGCCAGCTCGCGCTCGTTGCCGGACGCGGCGGCCAACATCTCCTGCGCGGTCGCCAGGTCCTCCTGACGGCCGCGCAGGGCGCGGATGCGGGTCACGATCGGCTCCAGCTCGCGGTAGCGCTTGGCGGCCTGCTGGTAGCGGGCCTGGTCGGCGATGAGGTCCGGGTCGCCGAGGCGCGCCTCGAGGGCGAGGAACTCCTGCTCCAGCTCGTCCAGGCGTTCGAACACAGCGAACCAGGCTACCGGTCCAGCGATTTGGCGGCGCATACGCCGGGTATTCGGCGTATGCGCCGCCAAATCGCTGGGTTCAGCCCGCCGCGCGCCAGTCGCCGGGGATCGGGACCACGTCGGCGGGGTCCAGCAGCTTGGCGGCGAGCCGCCGGTTGCTCGGGTGGTCGTCCCGCTCGGGGACCGCCAGGACCAGCCGGGCGCCGGGGTCGAGGGCCGCCCGGGCGTCGGCTGCCGCCGGGACCAGGTCGGCGGCCACGCCGACCATGCAGGCCACGACCACCGGTTTGCCGCCCTCGTCGGCGCCCAGCGCCACCGCCGCGTCCCGCTCGGTCAGGTCTCGCCGGGGTCGGGGGCCCTCGGCCGGGCGCAGGGACGCCAGCCCCACCAGGCCGGGATCCCGGCACAGCACCGCCCGCAGCCAGCGGTCGGGAACCAGCTGGTTGAGCGGATGGCGCGGCGCGTCGGCGCGGCGGTGCCGGCGGACGATCTCGACCACCCGGCGCAGCTGGTCGACCGGCGCCATCTCACCGTGGACCATGGCCGTCAGCTCCCGGTCGGCCTTGCCCACCCCCACCTCCAGGAGCGGGGCGTCGAGCGGCACCCCGGCCGTGGTCTCGCCCGCCACCACCCGGGCGACCTCCAGGCCGTTGACCTCGCCCCGCAGCACGCCGTCCTCGACGACCACTTCGACCCCGGCGTCGATCAGCAGGTCCACGAGCTCGGTCGGCATCGCGGCCTCGGGCCGCGGCGGGACGGGCGCGGGCGCGGCGGGCTCCAGCGTGGTGCCCTCGATGGCCCACACCGTGGGCGCGCCGGAGAACAGCGCGGCCTGGCGGGCCACGACCCCGGCGTCCCCGTCGACCAGTAAATGGAGGTCGTCGACCCCGTGGCGGTCGGCCCACACGAGCGCCGGGCCGAGCGAGCGGTCAGCCGGGCCGGCGCCCAGGACCCAGGCGGTGCGGCCGTCGCCGGAGGTGAGCGCGGCCCCGGCGCCGACCACCTCGCGGGTGCGGTCGCCGGGGCCCCAACGCTGGTTGACCAGCGCCGCCAGCTTGGCGACGACCAGGTCGGAGGAAGCGATCGTGCTTACTTCTTGGCGCGCCGGCCGTAGCGGCGCTCGAACCGGTCGATGCGGCCGCCGGTGTCGACCAGCTTCTGCTTGCCGGTGTAGAAGGGGTGGCACTCGCTGCACAGCTCGACGCGCAGGTCGGACTTGGTGGAGCGGGTGGTGAACGTGTTGCCACACGAGCAGCGCACGGTGGCTTCGACGTAGTCGGGGTGGATGCCGGCCCTCATGGCGGGTCTCCTGTGGTGATCGAAAAGGCGGTTGAGTGTACGGACGCTCTCAGCCGGCCGCCAACCTGTTCTTGGCCACCTCGGCCAGGAACTCGTCGTTGGTGCGGAACGTCTTCATCCGGTCGATCAACAGCTCGAGCGCCGCGGCATTCCCGCCCTCGGTGGACGAGAGGCCGGACAGCACCCGGCGCAGCGCCCACACCAGCTGGAGCTGCTGGCGGGGGAACAGGAGCTCCTCGTGGCGCGTCGAGCTGGCATCGACGTCGATGGCCGGGTACACCCGCCGCTCGGCCAGGCGCCGATCGAGCCGCAGCTCCATGTTGCCGGTGCCCTTGAACTCCTCGAAGATCACCTCGTCCATCTTCGACCCGGTCTCGATGAGGGCCGTGGCCAGGATCGTGAGCGACCCGCCCTCCTCGATGTTGCGGGCGGCGCCGAAGAACTTCTTCGGCGGGTACAGCGCCCCGGAGTCGACCCCGCCGGACATGATCCGGCCGGTGGCCGGGGCGGCCAGGTTGTAGGCCCGGGCCAGGCGGGTGATGCCGTCGAGGATGATGCAGACGTCCTGGCCGTCCTCGACCAGGCGCTTGGCCCGCTCGATGGTCAGCTCGGACACCTGGGTGTGCTCCTCGCTGGGCCGGTCGAAGGTGGAGGCCACGACCTCGCTGGTCTCGCTGCGCAGCCACCGGCGCATGTCGGTCACCTCTTCGGGCCGCTCGTCGACGAGCAGCACCATGAGCTTGACCTCGGGGTTGTTGGTCTCGATCGACCGGGCCACCTGCTTGACGATGGCGGTCTTGCCGGCCTTGGGCGGCGACACGATGAGGCCGCGCTGCCCCTTGCCGATGGGCGAGAGCAGGTCGACGATGCGGGCCGTCATGTTGCCCTGGTCGTCGACGGTCTCGAGCGCCAGCTTCTCGTCGGGGAACAGCGGGGTCAGGTCCTCGAACCGGCGGCGCCGGCGGGCCTGCTCGGGATCGATGCCGTTGACCTTGTCGATGCGCAGCAGGGCCGGGTTCTTCTCGTTGCGCATCGCCGGGCGGCTGGCCCCGGTGACGTGGTCGCCCTTGCGCAGCCCGAACTGGCGGACCTGCTTGACCGACACGTAGATGTCGTCCTTGGAGGGCAGGTAGCCGCGAACCCGCAGGAAGCCGTAGCCCTCGTCCCGCAGGTCGAGGAGGCCCTCGACCTCGACGGGCTCGCCCGAGAACTCCTCGGCCTGGGCGGGCGCGTCCTCCTTGCCGCGGCGGCCGCGGCGTCGCCGGCGCCGGTTGCCGGGCTCGCCCTCGCCGCCCTGCTGGCCGCCGCCCTGCTGGCCGGCCTGGCCGCCGCCGGGCTCGGCCTGGCGGGTGTCGCCGTTGCGGGATTCGCCGTTGGGGCCTCCGCTGCCCGCGCCGTTGTCGCCGGTCGGGGCGGGCGCGTCGACGACGTCGGTGGTGCCGCCGAACTCCATCTCCCACTCGGACGGCGGCTCGTCGCCGGACGGCGCCGCGGCAGCCACAGCGGGCGCAGGCGCCGACGCCCCCTCCGGCTCGGGGGCGGGGGTCGACTCGGTCTCGGCGGCGGGCGCCGGGGTGTCGGCATCGTCCACGGTGGCCTCCTTGCGGCCGTTCGCCTCACCGTCGGGCGAGCCACCTTCCCCGGCCGGCTCGACCCCGGTCAGCTCGAGGATGAGCTGGACGATGTCAGCCTTGCGGGCGCGCGAGGGAGGCTTGGCACCGAGGGCTTGGGCGATGGTCGTGAGCTCCTCGCGGTCCTTGCGCTCGAGGGCGGACCGTTCGAGGGTGGTTTGCTCCGCGCTCATCGGGAACTGTCACCTCACTGCTTTCACGGGGAGACCTGGGGGTCGACCGAGGGCCGGACGCTGCGCCAGGCAGGCTGGCACGGTGGCTGTCCAGCGGAAACCGGCCGGACCCGGGAGAAGGAACGCTCCGCTTTCCGAATGGAATCGGGGGCCGCTTGGGCCATCCGCTCTGATGCAGCGGTACCCCCCGGCAGAACACCCGTACTCTAGCGCGGCACCGGGCTGATTCGAAACACCGCGACCCGTGCCCCTGTGCCCGCTCTCAGCGAGAAAGCAGGCGGGACAGCATCTCGTGGCCCGGGATCGGCGCGCTGGAGGCGGTCGCCGGCTCGCTGTAGGTGCCCCCGGTCCCGTCGACCTCGCTGTCCACCAGCAGGTACGGGACCGACTCCGACGTATGGGTGCGCAGCGCCACCGGGGTGGGGTGGTCGGGCAGCAGCAGCATCCGCCACGGGCCGAGGTCGTCGAGGCCCTCGACCAGGCCGGAGAGGATGCGGTCGTCCCACGCCTCCAGGGCCGCCACCTTCTCCTCCAGGTCGCCGGCGTGACCCGCCTCGTCGGTGGCCTCGACGTGGAGCAGGAACACGTCGGCGCCGTCGGCCAGCGTGCGCAGCGCCGCGTCCCGCTTGCCCTCGTAGTCGGTGTCGAACCACCCGGTCGCCCCCGGGACCTCGACGATGTCCATGCCTGTGAGGACCCCGAGGCCGCGGATGAGATCCACGGCCGTCACCAGCGCACCGTGGCGGCCTGTGGCCTCGCGGAACGACGGCAGCTGGGGCTGGTGCCCCTGTCCCCACAGCCACACCTGGGTGGCCGCCAGGTCCGAGGCGCCGACGACGGCCCGGCTGGCGTCCATCAGCTCGATGAGCCGGGGCGCGGCCGGGCCCCGGGGCAGCATGGCCGGGCGGCCGGTCAGGTCGTGGGGAGGCGTGCAGGTGGCTTCGGCCCAGCTCTCGGGGGCGACGACCACGTGGCGGTACTGGACCCCGGGGTGGAACGACACCTCGGCGGCCAGCGCGGCGTCGAGCGCCTTGATCACCTCTGCCGCTTCGGCGGTGCCGGGATGGCCCCCGGCGAAGTCGACCATCGTGCCGTCGGCGCCGACGGTGACGAGGTTGCACCGGTAGGCGACCTGGTCGGGCCGCAACCGCAGACCCAGGGCCGCAGCCTCGATGGGGGCGCGGCCCGTGTGGTAGCGGGCGGGGTCGTAGCCGAGGATCGACATGTTGCCCACGTCGCTGCCGGGCGCCATCTTCGGCGGGATCACCGCGGCGCGCCCCACCTCGCCCCGGGCGGCCAGGCGAGCCAGCGTCGGCATCGACGCGGCCTCGAGCGGCGTGCGACCGCCGAGCTCGGGGATCGGCTCGTCGGCGCAGCCGTCCGGGACGCAGATCACGTACTTCACGGCGCCAGTGTCGCAGGTGGCGGCGCCGGACCCTCAGCCGGTTCGCCCCTTCGCGTAGGCTACGACGGCGCGCAGGGCGCACCCGGGTCCGCGGGAAGGGCCGAGCCCACCTGAGGTGTCGTGAGCGAGTCGCACGAACCTCCTTCTGCCTGATGAGCGGACCGCAGGCGCGAGGAAGGAGGTCGCCGTGCCGACCGTCCCCCTGCCCGACAACCCCGACCTGGGCCAGCTGCGCAACCGGGCCCGGGAACTGCAGCGAGCCGCCCGGGCCGGAGACCCGGATGCGCTCGCGCTCGTGGCCGAGCACCACCCCGCCGGCGTCCCCGCGCCGTCCGGACGCGCACGATTCCGGCTGTCGGCGGCACAGGTCGTCCTGGCCCGACTCCACGGCTTCACCAGCTGGCCGCGGCTCGTCCACCACGTGGAGCGGGTCAACGCGCTGACCCGGTTCCCGGACCCGGCCGCCAGCGGCTCGCCGGCCGACGACTTCCTCCGGTTCGCCTGCCTCACCTACGACGTCGACGGGCCGGATCGGTGGGCGCAGGCGCGGGCGATCCTCGCCGAGCAACCCGACCTACCAGCGACGAGCATCCACGCCGCCGCGGCCGCCGCCGACCCCGCGGCGACCGCCCGCCACGTCGGTGACGACCGCGGAGCCGCGAGGCGCGAGGCCGGCCCGTTCGGATGGACACCGCTGCTCTACCTCACCTACTCCCGTCTCGACGGGGTGGCGGAGGCTGACGTCCTCGGTACCGCGCGGGCGCTGCTCGCGGCCGGCGCCGACCCGAACGCCGGCTACCTCTGGCACGGCCTGACGACCCCGTTCACGGCCCTCACCGGGGTGCTCGGCGGCGGCGAGCTGGGCCTCGCGGCCCAGCCCCACCACCCGCACGCGCCGGCGCTGGCCCGCCTCCTGCTCGACGCCGGCGCGGACCCCAACGACGGCCAGGGCCTCTACAACCGCATGTTCGACCCGGACGACTCCCACCTGGTCCTGCTGTTCGGGTACGGGCTGGGGCGCGGCGACGGCGGGCCATGGCGGGCCCGCCTCGGCGACGCCGTGGACACGCCGGCCGGGCTGCTGCGCAGCCAATTGTCGTGGGCGGTCACCCACGGGATGGCGCAGCGTGTGCGGCTGCTGATCGACCACGGGGTCGACGTCGGCCACCCCTACGACGTCGGGGCGTTCGGCGTACCGCCCGACCGGCTCGGTCGCACGCCGATCGAACTCGCGCTGCTCGCCGGCCACACCGCCGTCGTCGAGGTGCTACTGGCCGCAGGCGTGGGCATGCCCGCGCTCGATCCCGTGGACGAGCTCGTCGCCGCCGTGCTGGCCGGCGACGCCGCGACCGCCGAGGGTTTCCGGTCCGCCGATCCCGCGCTCACCGGCCGGGTCGCCGAGCGGCGACCGACGATCGTCCTCGACGCGGCGACGGCGGGCCGCCCGGCGGCGGTCGCCCTCGCGCTCGACCTGGGGTTCGACGTGAACGCCCGCGCCGAGCCGCCGCACGGGCGGGGCATGGGCGAGACGGCGCTGCACGAGGCGGCGATGAACGGCGAGCGGGAGATCGTGGACATCCTCCTCGCCGCCGGCGCCGACCGGACGGTGCGCGACGCCCGTTTCGACGCCACCCCGGCGGGCTGGGCGCACCACGGCGACCAGCCCGAGTTGGCCGCGTTGCTCGAGCCCGCCGACCCTCAGCCCGAGCCGCGGGCCGACCCCCGGCCGTCGCGGTAGCCGGTGGAGTCGAGCAGGCAGAACACCCGCCGGTCACCCTCCTCCCAGGCCCGGTCGCTCGCGACGACCGCGCCGAAGAACAGCGCCGAGGTGTCGTAGTCGGCGCCGACGTAGTCCTCGAAGGCGAGGCGGCAGGCGCCGTCGGCGAAGAAGTCCACTGTGGTGTCGCCCGGCGGGAGCCGGGTGTCGGGCATCGTGGCGATGCCGATGACCTCGGCGCCGTGGGTCTCGCCGCAGTCCACGACCTCGCCCGCGTCGGCGAGGTCGACGCTGCGGGGACCGTTCTCCAGGCAGTCACCGACCGCCGGAGCCGAGGCCTCGTCGACGCCCTCGTGGGTCCCGTCCACGACGTTCGGGGCCAGCAGGTCGTCGCCGACCAGCGCCACGACCACGACCGTCACCACCGCCAACGCCAGGCCACCCAGCACGCCGAGGACGGCGGCGATCACGACCGCCCGCAGCCGGAACCGGCGCCGGGGATCGGGCGGCTGGCCGTAGCCGGGGTAGCCGGGCGACGGGTAGCCGGGCCAGCCCGGCGGCGGGGTCGCCCCCGCCGGCGGCCAGGACCCGGACGGCGGAGGTGCGGCCGGCGGCCCGGTCCCCGCGTCCCACGGCCCGCCCGGCGTGTCGGTCACGTCAGGTCCAACCGGCGGCCTCCATCGCCGCCGGGCACGCGGCGGTGAGGCGGCCGATCAGGTCGATGAAGTCCTGGTCGTTCTCGATGGGCGCGGTGTCGCCGTCGAACGGCGCCACCACGATGACCTCGAGGGCCGCGTCGTCGAGCGCGCCGGACAGGCAGGCGACGTCGGCCTCCGACATTTGCACCCCACTGGTGAAGGCGTCGACGAAGAACCGCTTGATGTCGATGCAGCGCTGGAGCCCCGCGTAGAAGGCGTCGCGCTGCTCGGGGGTCATGACGACGCCGATCTCATCGGGCGTGACGCCCTGGCTGTCGGCCAGGTCGTCGACCGTCATCGCCTCCGCCAGCACGTCGACGCCCATGGTGTCGACGTAGGCCTCGGAGAAGCAGCGGTTCTCCTCGGGGCTGCGGCCGATCCCCGCGGACTCGGACGCGACGACCAGGGCGTCGACGTAGTCCTGCGCCTCCTCGCTGCGGCTCGTGTCGCCGCCGGCCGCGGTCGTCGCCGTCGCCGCGTCGTCCTCGGCCGTCGTGGTGGTCTCCTCGTCCCGGGCCCCGCCGCCACCCGACTCGTCGTCGTCGCCGCCCCCACCGCCGCACGCGGCGAGCACGGCAGCCAGCAGCAGGGCGCACAGGGCTAGGCGCAGCGTCGACTCCCCCATGCGTCCGACCCTAGTGGCGCTAACTGACCCCGATGATACCCTGGATGTGGTCGCGCACCGCGTCGTAGTCCGCGGCCAGCACGTCGTAGCGCTCGGGCCGGTCGAACAGGTCGGCGAGGTGGGCGGGCAGCGCCGGGCGCACACCCGTGGCCTGCTCGACGGCGTCGGGGAACTTGGCCGGATGGGCGGTGGCCATGCACACGACCGGCACCTCCGGGTCGGTCCCGGCCCGGCAGGCCCGGGCGGCGCCGATGCCCACGGCGCTGTGCGGGTCGGCCAGGTAGCCGGTGCGCCGGTACAGGTCGGCCATCTCGGCCAGGGTGGCCCGGTCGTCGAGGCTGGCGCCGACGATCGACGGGTCGTGGGGCGCCTCGACCGCGCCGACGCCCCGGAACCGGCCCATCAGCTCGGCGGTGGCGGCGCCGTCCCGTCCCAGCAGCTCGAACAGCAGGCGCTCGTGGTTGGACGACACCTGGATGTCCATGCTCGGGCTGAGCGTGGGCACGACGCCGGTCTGCACAAGGTCGCCGGTGCGGGTCCAGCGGGTCAGGATGTCGTTGCGGTTGGACCCGATGATGAGGCGCTGCAGGGGCGCGCCGCCGCGCCGGGCGATCCAGCCGGCCAGGATGTTGCCGAAGTTGCCGGTGGGCACGGCCACGTCGCAGGGCCCGACTGCCGCGGCCGCGCTCGCGTAGTAGCCGATCTGGGCGGCGACCCGGGCCCAGTTGATCGAGTTCATGGCGGCCAGGCGGAGGCGATCCCGGGTCGGGCCGTCGGCGAACAGGGCCTTGAGCAGGTCCTGGCAGTCGTCGAACGTGCCCTCGACCGCCAGGTTGTGGACATTGGGGGCGTCGATCGTGGTCATCTGCCGGCGCTGCACGTCCGAGACGCGGCCGGCGGGGTGGAGGACCACCACGTCCAGCATCGGGCGGCCGACGCAGGCGGCGATGGCGGCCGACCCGGTGTCCCCGGAGGTGGCGACCACGATGGTGGCCCGCTCGCCCCGCCGGGACAGCTCGGCGTCGAACAGCCGGCCCACCAGCTGGAGGGCCACGTCCTTGAACGCCAGCGTCGGGCCGTGGAACAGCTCGACCACGAACAGGCCCGGCTCGATCTCGACCAGCGGGCAGACCTCGGGGTGGTCGAAGGTGGCGTACGCGTCCCGGACCATGGCGTCGAGGGCGTCCCGGCCGAGGGCCGAGCCCTTGACGTAGGGCCACAGCACGTCGGCGGCCAGCGGGGGGTAGGGGCGCAGCTCGTCCCAACCACCGGGCAGGTCGGGCCACGACTCGGGCACGTACAGCCCGCCGTCGGCGGCCAGCCCGGCCAGTAGCACGTCGGTGAAGTCGAGGACCGGCGCCTGCCCACGGGTCGAGACGTACTTCACGGCCGCCTCAGCCGCCCACGACCCGCAGCACCGACGTGATGCGGTCGACCGCGTCGAGGTGGTGCAGGTCGCGGATCGTCGACTGCACGTCCGCCTCCCGGGCGATGTGGGTGATGAACACCAGCCGGGCCTCGTCCCCCAGGCCCTCCTGCTCCATGGAGCGGATCGACACGCCGTGCCGGCCGAAGATGCCGGCCACCGCGGCCAGCACGCCCGGCCGGTCCAGCACGTCGAGGTTGAGGTAGTAGGCCGACTCGACCTCGTCGATCGGGCGGATCCGGGCCTTGGCCAGGGCGCCGACGCTGGCGTGGCTGCCCTTGGCCCGGTTGAGGGCGGCGTCGATCAGGTCGCCGAGCACGGCGCTGGCCGTCGGGTAGCCGCCCGCGCCCCGGCCGTAGAACATGAGGTCGCCCACGGCCTCGCCCTCGACGAACAGGGCGTTGAAGCTGTCGCGCACCGAGGCCAGCGGGTGGTCGGCGGGGACCATCGCGGGGTGCACCCGCACGGCCACGTCGCCGCTGCCCCGGGGCTGCTCGGCGACGGCCAGCAGCTTCACGACATAGCCCATCTTGGCGGCGTAGTCGATGTCCGCCGTCGTGATGTCGGCGATGCCCTCGTGGAACACGTCGCCGGCCACCACCCGCACGCCGAAGGCGATCGAGGCGATGATCGCGGCCTTGGCGGCGGCGTCGTAGCCCTCGACGTCCGCGGACGGGTCCCGCTCGGCGTAGCCCAGGCTCTGGGCCTCGCTGAGGGCGTCGGCGTAGCTGGCACCCTCCTCGGTCATCCGGGTGAGGATGTAGTTGGTGGTGCCGTTGACGATGCCGAGGATGCGGTCGATGCGCTCGCCGGCCAGGGACTCCCGCAGCGGGCGTATGAACGGGATCCCGCCGGCCACCGCGGCCTCGAACAGCAGGTCGACGCCGGCCTCCTCGGCCGCCGCGAACAGCTCCGCGCCCACGTTGGCCAGCAGCTCCTTGTTGCCGGTCACCACCGGCTTGCCGGCCTTGAGGGCGGCGAGGATGAGCTCGCGGGCGGGCTCGATGCCGCCGATCACCTCGACCACCACGTCGATGCCGGGGTCGACGACCAGGCCGGCGGCGTCCAGCGTCAGCACGCCGTCGGGCAGCTCGACCGGCCGCTCCCGGGCCAGGCTCCGCACCGCCACCCGGGTCACGTCGAGGCGCAGCCCCGTGCGGGCGGCGATGTCGTCACGCCGCCGCCGGATCAGCTCGACGAGCGGGGCACCGACGTTTCCGCAGCCCAGCAGGCCGACGCGCACGGTCTCGGGGGTCACGGCGGGCCATCGTACGGCCGCGTCCCGCGCGGAGCACTGTCGGAAACGGCCGCCGCCCGTTCGTCGTGGGGGCATCCTCGACCGACCACGACCCAGGAGCACCACGCCATGAAGTACATGATGTTCGTCGTCGCCATCGAGATAGCGTCCCGGCACCCGCAGGCCCGGGGCGGCAAGCTCGAGCTGCGGCCGTTCTGGACGGACGAGTGACCGGCGCGGCACGGCGGGCCACGGACACGGCGGTCGCGGCCGCCGTGTCCGCCGAGCGGCCCGCATGGTGGCGAGCCTCATCCGGCTGACCGGCGATTGGGACCTGGCGGAGGACTGCGTGCAGGCCGCGGTCGAGCGGGCGCTCGTCCGCTGGCCCCGCGACGGCATCCCCCGCTCGCCGGCGGCCTGGCTCACGACAGTGGCCCGCAACCGGGCGCTCGACGTCCTGCGACGCCGGCGGACCGAGCGGGCCAAGCTCCAGGAGCGAGCGCTCAGCGACGCGGCCGCGGGCGACGGCTCGGCCACCGACGACCGGCTGGCACTGATCTTCACGTACTGCCACCCGGCCCTGCCGCTCGAGGGCCGCGTCGGCCTGACGCTGAGGACCGTCGCCGGGCTGAGCACCGCCGAGATCGCCCGGGCGTTCCTGGTGTCGGAGCCGGCCATGTCGCAGCGGCTGCTGCGCACCAAGCGGAAGATCGCCCACGCCGCGATCCCGTACCGGGTGCCGCCCGCCGACCGACTGGCCGAGCGCACCGGCGGCGTGCTCGCCGTCGTGTACCTCGTCTACAACGCCGGCTACGGGCAGCCCGACGGCCGGCTGGCCGGCGAGGCCCGGCGGCTGGCCCGCGTGCTGGTCGACCTGATGCCGGGCGACGACGAAGCCCGGGGCCTGCTGGCGCTGCTGGCGTTCCAGGAGTCCCGGGCGGCCACCCGCTTCGACACGACGGGCGACCCGGTGCCGATGGAGGAGCAGGTCCGGGGCCGCTGGGACCGTGCGTCGATCGCCGCGGGGCGGCGCCAGCTGCGGCGCGCGGCGGCGTCGGGGCGACCGCCCGGCCGTACCAGCTGCAGGCGGGGATCGCGGCCCGCCACGCCGCCGCGCCGTCGGCCGAGGCGACGGACTGGCCCGCGATCGTCCGGCTGTACGACGCACTGATGGTGGCCCAGCCGTCGCCGGTGGTCGCCCTCAACCGCGCGGTCGCCGTGGGGTTCCGTGACGGGTGCGACGCCGGGCTGGCGGCCCTGTCCCCGCTGGACGCCGACCTGGCCGGCTACCACCTGCTGCCAGCCGCTCGGGCCGACTTCCTCCGCCGCCTCGGCCGCCACGCCGAGGCCCAGGAGGCGTACCTGGCCGCGATCGACCTGGCCCCGCCGGGCGGTCACCGACCACCGGCTGCTACGCCGGCGACTGGCCGAGGTCCAGGTCGCGGGCGCCGCGGGCTAGAGGTCCTGGGCCAGCAGGTCGTCGTAGGTCTGGCGGCGGACGACCAGGCGAGCGTCGCCGCCGCGGGCGAACACGACGGCCGGGCGGGGCACCTTGTTGTAGTTGGAGCCCATGGAGTGCCCGTAGGCGCCGGTCACCGGGGTGGCGAGGACGTCGCCCACGGCGAGGTCGGCGGGGACCCGGGCGTCGCGGACGAGCACGTCGCCCGACTCGCAGTGCTTGCCGACGACCGTCACCGTGCGGGGGCGGCGGGCGTCCACCTCCCGGGGGAGGAAGGCCTCGTAGCCGCTGCCGTAGAGCACGGGGCGGGGGTTGTCGCTCATGCCACCGTCCACGGCCACGTAGGTGCGCACGTCGGGGATGTCCTTGACCGTGCCCACGCTGTAGAGCGTGACCGCGGCCCGGGCGGCGATGGCCCGGCCGGGCTCGGCCGTGACCCGGCTGCGGATGCCCGCCTCACGGCAGGCGTCGATCACGACGCGTCCCCACTGGGCGATGGTCGGCGCCTCCTCGCCGGCGACGTAGGGGACGCCGAGCCCGCCGCCGATGGACAGCTCCGGCAGGTCGAGGTCCCGGACCCACGGGGCGATGACGTCGATCGCCTGGCGGAAGAAGGCGGCCACGAACACCTGGCTGCCGATGTGGGTGTGGACGCCGACCAGGTCGACGCTCGGGCTGGCGGCGGCCCGCTCGACGGCCTTGCCGAGGTCGCCGGCGGCGACGCCGAACCCGAACTTGGAGTCGGTCCGGCCGGTCTGGACGAACTCGTGGGTGTGGGCCTCGACGCCGGGGGTGGCCCGCAGCAGCACCCGGGGGCGGCGGCCGTCGGCGGCGTGGAGCCGGTCGAGCCGGTCCAGCTCGTCGAAGCTGTCGACCACCGTGCGGCCGATGTCGACCTCGCGGGCGTGGGCCAGCTCGGCCTCGCTCTTGTTGTTGCCGTGCAGGACGAGGCGGGCGGGGTCGAACCCGGCCCGCAGCGCGACGTGGAGCTCGCCGCCGGTGGCGACGTCGAGGTGGAGCCCCTCCTCGGCGACGAGCCGAGCCATGGCCAGGCACAGGAAGGCCTTGCCGGCGTAGGACACGCCCTCGCCGAACGTGTCCAGCGCCTCCCGGCAGCGGGCCCGGAGGTGGTCCTCGTCGTACACGAACAGCGGCGTCCCGAACTCGGCGACCAGGTCGCGGGTCGAGCAGTCGCCGACGGCCAGCCAGCCGTCGGTGCCGACCCCGCTGCCCTCGGGCAGCAGGTGCCAGGGCAGCGGGCGGTCGTCGGGGGTCACATCGACTCCGGCGCGGCCACCCCGAGCAGGTCGAGCCCGATGGCGAAACCGATCCGGGAGGCCTCGACCAGCCACAGGCGGGCCTGGGTCAGGGCGGGATCCACGTCGTCGCCGAGGACGCGGCAGTCGTGGTAGAAGCCGTGGAACCGGTCGGCCAGCTCGCGGACCCAGGCGGTCACCTTGTGCGGCGCCCGCTCGTTGGCGGCCAGCTCGATGACCTCGGGCAGCGTGTCGAGCGTGCGCAGCAGCTCGAGCTCGCGCTCGTGGGTGAGGCCGGACAGGTCGACGGAGGCGAGGTCGGCCCGGGTCACGCCCAGCTCGTCGGCCTTCTTGCCGATCGAGTGGATGCGGGCGTGGGCGTACTGGACGTAGTAGACGGGCGACTCGCGGGACTCGGACCGGACCTTGTCGAGGTCGACGGTCGGCGCCTGGTCGAGGGAGGCGACGAGGGACAGGAGCCGCATGACGTCGGGGCCGACGTCGTCGACCAGGTCGTCGAGGTCGACGGCGTTGCCGAGCCGCTTGCCGATCCGCCCCCCGGCGAGGGACACCATCTGGCCGAGGCGGACCTCGAGCCGGCCCTTCTCCACGCCGAGCGCCTCGACGCCCGCGAGCAGGCTGGACACCTGGCCCTGGTGGTCGGCGCCCCAGACGTTGATGACGCGGTCGTAGCCGCGGACGAGGAACTTGTTGCGGTGGTAGGCGATGTCGCCGGCCAGGTAGGTGTAGTCGCCGCCCTGGTCGGGGGACTTGCGGACGACCCGCTTCTCCCGGGGGTCGCCGAAGCGCCCGGTGTCCAACCAGAGGGCGCCGTCCTCCTCCCACACGAGGCCCCGGTCCTGGAGGTCGGCGATGGTCTCGGCCACGTAGGCGGACTCCTGGATGCTGGCCTGGCTGAACCACTCGTCGAAGTGGATGTTGACGTTGTCCATCTGGCCCTGGATGAACCGCAGGATGCGCTCCGCAGCCCAGCGGCCGGCCTCGACGATGTCGTCGGGCCCGTCGTAGGCCGACGCGAGGCCCTTGACGAACCCGGAGGGGTAGCCGCCCTCGGGCAGCGGGCTGCCGGCCCGCCGGGCCAGGATGGACTCGCCGAGCCGCCGGATCTGCCCGCCGGTGTCGTTGACGTAATACTCGCGGGTGACGCCGAATCCGCAGCGCTCGAGAATGCGCCCGAGGCTGTCGCCGTAGGAGGCGAACCACCCGTTCCCGACGTGGATCGGCCCGGTGGGGTTGGCCGACACGAACTCGACCATGACCCGCTCGCCGGCGCCGGTGTGGCGGCGCCCGTAGTCGGCTTCGCCCTGCGTGACGACGTCGGTGAGGACGTCCTGCAACCAGGTGGGCGCCAGATGGAAGTTCACGAACCCTGGTCCGGCGATCTCGACCTTGGTGACATGAGGCGGCAAGTCCGTGGAGATGACGTCGACGATCCGTGCGGCGAGCTCCCGGGGGTTGGCTTTAGCTTGCTTGGCGGTGGCGAGCGCCACGTTCGAGGACCAGTCCCCATGCTCCCGCCGCCCGGGCCGCTCGAGCACGATGGCGTCGGGCGCGTCCACGCCGACCTTGTCGAGGGCGGAGCGCAGGGACGCTTCGAGCACGTCGCGGATCATGATCACCAGGGGTTTCGTCGGCGGCGAGGGAGCCAGCCGATGCTACCGACGATCTGTGTAACCCCCGAACCGGGTTCGGCTGCGTCGCCGGGGGGCGCTAGTCTGCAATGCCCCGCCCTCGTAGCTCAGGGGATAGAGCATCGGCCTCCGGAGCCGTGTGCGCAGGTTCGAATCCTGCCGAGGGCGCTGCTGGATCCAGGGTCTGACCTGCGCATATGCCCTGGTCACCGCTTCGACCGTGAGCGACCGCTGGTGCGCCGGTTCCTCGGGTTTTGCTCATTCCCACGGGAAGAGCACGGGAAAGAACTCCGAGGGCTGACGTCGATCTGCTCACGGGTGGTCGAGTAGGCGGCGTCGATCTTCTTGTTGGCCGCCTCGTCGTCGCCCTGGAGCGCCCCGACGTAGGTCGACACGAGC
>DASRJM010000070.1:0-8492 GCA_035649475.1 Acidimicrobiales bacterium | reverse complement strand
CCGTCCGGGGTCGAGGTCGGGCCACAGCAGGTCGACGGCCCGGTCGCGGCTGACGGTGCGCTCGACGGCCAGAAGGCTGAGCAGCTCCCGCACCCGGGACCGGCGGCTCTCCGGCGTGTCCACAGGCGTGCCGTCGTGCTGGACCTCCAGCGGGCCGAGCACCCGGATCCGCACCGCCGTCGCCGGCCGGGGCGGGAGCCCGGCCAGCACCGCGGCCGCCCCCCGGCGCACGCGCTCGTCCGGCTCGCCGAGCAGCCGGCGCAGCTCGGGCATGACGTCCTCGCCGAACAGGTCAATGAGCTTCATCGCCAGGTCCAGGCCCCACGCCGACCGCACCGCGGCCCGGGCGGCCAGCTCGACCGTCCACACGAGCGGCAGCGACGTGCACACCGCGCCCAGCGGGCACGGCGGCGACGCCGGCACGTGTCCGGCCCGCCCGGTCAGTAGCAGCCGGGCCACGTCGCGGGCCTGCCGCTGGGACGGGCCGAGCTCCCGCGCGTCCCACCGGCGCCGCAGCTCCGGCGAGCACACGTACGGGACCGCCAGCGTGCGCCGCAGGTGGGCGTCGGCGAACCCGTCGATCGGTCCGGCGTCGACGAGCTCTGCCACGATCGCCGCCGCCCGCTCGTCGTCGTGGTGGACGACCGCCTGGCACGCCCGGGCCACCGCCGCCGTCGCCGCGTCCGCCCCCGTGGTGCCCGCGACGGTCGACGCGTCGAGGATCGCGACGGCCCGGTCCACTGCGTCACGATGCGGGGTGCAGGACGAGATCGCGGCGACGAATGCCGCCTGGTCGTAGGTGTCGCGCTCACTCAGCCCCCGGTAGCGGTCGGACCCTGTGTCGACCTCGCCGGCCAGCAGACCGTCCGGGTCGCCGTCGAGCCAGCGGGCGACGTCGGCCATGTCGCGGGCTGGCTTCCCCAGGGTGGGGCCCCGGCCCTCGGTGAGCGCCGCCGCGTCGCCGGCGCGCCCGGCCAGGATCAGGAAATGCCAGTGGAGGCGCAGGAGGGCCTCGGGCCGGTCCGTGAGCGCCACGCCCGCCACCGGCCGGTCGAGCAGCTCAAGGGCGCCGTCGAGATCGCCGCCGCCGATGGCCCGCACGGCGGCGTCGACGCCGGTCACGAGGAACCGGAGCCGGGGGTTGTCCTGCCCGTCGGCCAGTGCTCGCGCCTGCTGAGCCAGGGACACCAGGTGGGGGACGTCCTTGCGGGCGTCCGCGGCCAGACCCGCGAGGGCCAGCGCGACCGCTTCGCCGTCCCGGTCGCCCCCCTCCCGGAACCGGGCGACGACCGCGTCGAGCCGGTGGGCCGGCGGCTCGGCGGCCACCCGGGCGTGGGTCAGCGCACATGCGAGCAGCTCGACCTCCGCGGCGTCGCCGCCGCCGGGACCGCACAGCGTTGCGAGCCACGACGCCGCCACGTCGACGGGCAGGTTGCCCAGCGTGGTCCTCACCAGCTCGACCGCCGCCCGGCGCAGCGCCTGCTGGTCGCCGAGGCGCAAAGCGACCGCGCCGGCGGCGACCGCGTCGTCGCGGGCCGCGGCCACGGCCAGCACCCGCTGGGACAGGTCCGCCACCTCGTCGCCGCTGCCCAGCGCGCTCACGTGCGGCGCCCACAGGTCATGCGCCATGACCCGGTCGCCCACCCGCAGCACCAGCGGCACCCGGTCGCTGAACCCGTCGGGATCGAACGGCTGGCCGGTGACCGCCCCGACCTCCCCGGCCCCCGACGTGCCGAGCAGGCAGAGGGCGAGCAGTGCCCGCCGGTCGGGTGGGTCGAGCGCCCGAATGACCTCCTCCCACAGGTAGTCGGCGACCGCCCCCCGGGGCGCCACCAGCGCCAGCCGGACCAGGGCGGGCCAGCCGCCGAGGTCGGCCGCCGGCGGCTCGGCGCCGAGGCGGGTGGCCAGCGCCGCCACCTCGCCGTCGTCGAAGCGGAGGTCGTCGGCGCAGACCTCGGCCAGGTCGCCCGAGGCGCGGAACCGGGCCAGCGCCAGGGGCGGCAGCCGCCGTCCGCACAGCACCAGGTGCAGGTTGGCCGGCATCCGGCGCAGTAGATCGTCGAGCGCGGCGGTCGGCCGGTCGGCCAGGAGCTCGACGTCGTCCAGGACCAGCACCGCATGCAGCGGGGCCAGGTCGGCGAACACGCCGTACAGCCGGTCCGCCGCGGAGCCGGGGCCCGCCGGCGCCCCGAACGCCGCCTCCACCGAGGCGGCCAGCCGATCCGGGCTCTCGCACCCCGCACGGCACGACAGCCACGCCTCGACCCCGCGGGGCCGGGCCCGGTTGGTGCGCAACGCCTGGCCGAGCGCGACCGACTTCCCGAACCCCGCGCCCGCCACGACCGTGGTGACCGTGTGGTCCCACCGGGCCTCCAGCCGGTCGAGGACGCACGACCGCACGATGGCGTGGGCAACGTCCGGCGGCGAGGCGCTGGCGGCGACGGTGTTGGCGGGCGCGTCGATCATCGTCACATACCAGAATGAACCCGGACGGGACGTCCGAAGTACACCCTCCGAACCCCGGTAGCACTTCGGTAACGCGGACCGCCGCACACTCGGGCCATGGTGGCCGCCATCCCACGTGACGAGATCGTCGGCATCGACGAGCGGACCCCGGTCCTCGACGGGCGGTGGGTCCCCTACGTGAACCTCGACAACGCGGCGACGACGCCGGCCCTGCGATCGGTCGTGGACGCGGTGGCGGACCTCCTCCCGATCTACGGCAGCGTCCATCGGGGCACCGGCTACAAGTCGCGGGTGACCACCGCCGCCTACGAGAAGGCCCGCCAGATGGTGGGCGCCTTCGTCGGCGCGGACCCGGTCCGGGACGTCGTGGTGTTCGGCAAGAACACGACCGACGCCGTGAACATGCTCGCGGGCTCGCTGGCCGTCGAGCCCGGGTCGGTCGTGCTGACGACACTGCTGGAGCACCACTCGAACGACCTGCCGTGGCGGGACCGGGCCCGGGTCGTACACGTCGGGGCCCGGTCGGACGGCACCCTCGACGAGGACGACCTCGACCGGCTGCTGGCTCGCCACGCCGGGCGTGTGGCGCTGGCGGCAGTGTCCGGGGCCTCGAACGTGACCGGGGTGGTCCCGCCCGTGCACGCGATCGCCGAGCGGGTCCATGCCGCCGGCGGGCGGATCCTGGTGGACGCGGCCCAGCTGGCCGCCCACCGCCGGATCGACATGCGGCCCCACGACGACCCCGGCCACCTCGACTTCGTCGTGCTGTCGGCCCACAAGGCGTACGCCCCGTTCGGGACAGGGGCGCTGATCGGCCGGCGCGACGGCCTCGGGGCCCGCCCGTACCAACCCGGTGGCGGAACGGTGCGGGCGGTCACGGTGGCCGACGTGCTGTGGGCCGACCTGCCGGACCGGCACGAAGGGGGCAGTCCCAACGTCGTCGGCGCCGTCGCGCTGGCCGCCGCGGTGACGCGCTTGGCCGAGGTGGGGCTCGACCGCATCGCCGACCACGAGCAGGCGCTCGTCGGGTACGCGCTGGCCCGGCTGGCCGGGATCCCCGGGCTCCGCCTGTACGGCCCGGTGGGGGCGGGCGCCGCCGCCGGCAAGGTCGGCGTGGTGCCGTTCACGCTCGACGGCCTGGACCCGGCGCTGGTGGCGGCGGTGCTGGCCTACGAGCACGGGATCGGAGTCCGCAGCGGTTGCTTCTGCGCCCAGCCCTACATCGCCCACCTGCTGGGCTACACGCCCGCCGAAGTCCTGAGCAGCGGAGCCGCGGGCGGCGTGCTGGGCACCGTGCGGATCAGCCTCGGCGCGTACAACGACACGGGCGACCTCGAGCGGGCGGTCGAGGCGCTGGCCCTGGTGGCGGCGGGCGAGGTGCTGGGCACCTACGACCCGGCGCCGGACGGCTCGTGGGCGCCCCGTGGCTTCCGCGAGCCGGCGGCCGCCGTCGCCGTGGCTGGGTAGCATTCGGGCATCGACTGGGGAGCGATCGTCCGGGGCGGCGCGGCCACGGCCGCCCTGGCCGCAGGCGCGGTGACGCCCGTGCCGTCGGGTGCCGGCGTCGCCGAGGTGGTCGGCGGCGAGGGGATCGCCACGTTCTACGAGTCGAACGACGGCGGCAACTGCATGATGCCGGGCCCGCCGGCCGACCGGCTGGACGCGGCGCTGTCGCACGACGAGTACGGCACCGCCGACGCCTGCGGCGGCTACCTCGACGTCACCGGCCCCCGGGGCACCGTCCGGGTGCTGATCACGAACCAGTGCCCCGAGTGCCCGGTCGGGCACGTCGACCTGTCGAGCACGGCGTTCGTCCGCATCGCGGACCCGGTGGCCGGGCGGGTGCCGGTGTCGTACTCGCTGGTACGGGACCCGCCGGTGGCCCAGCCGATCGCGATCCGGATCAAGGACGGGTCGTCCCGCTGGTGGATGGAGATCCAGGCGCTCGACCACGGGAACCCGCTGGCGAGCTTCGAGCTGCAGACGCCGCAGGGGTGGCGCAACCTGACCCGCACCGCCCACAACTACTGGACGGCCGAGAACCCGGGCCCCGGCGACGGGCCCTTCACCGTGCGGATCACCGACGTCTACGGCCAGTCCGCGACGATCGACGGCATCGCCCTGGCGCCCGAGCAGGTCCAGCGCACGGACGCCCGCCTCTACGGCGAGGGCGCGGGCGGCGGCTCGGCGACCCCGCCGGCCCCGCCGCCGACCGATCCCCCGCCGGACACGACGGCGCCCCCGCCGCCGACCACCGTGCCATCGGCGCCCGCCCCGCCGGCCCCGCCGACCACCCTCGCCGCGCCCGCGTCGGCGCGCCCCCGCCGGGGGGGCGAGCTCCGCCTGGCGGACTGGCTGGCCGCGTCCGACCGCGCCGACGCCGGCGCGCCGGGCGGCGCGGTCGCCGCCGGCGTGATCGCCGCGGCCGGCACCGCGGCCGCCGTCGTGGCCCGGGGCCGGCGGCGCGCCGGGCCGGCTCAGGGGACCAGGTAGTCCTCGAGCCGGGCGATCCGCAGGCCGGCGGCCTGGACCTGGTCCGCGAACATCCGCAGCGAGTCGCCCAGCCCGTCCTCGAAGTGGAACAGCACGATGTCACCCGGCCGCAGCTGGGTGGTCGTGCGATGTCGGACCCGGCCGTGGTCGACCACGACCTCCCACAGGACGATGGCGACCATGCCGCAGTCGGCGGCAGCCCGCGGCGTGTTGCCGTCGTAGTTGCCGTACGGCGGTCGGAACAGCACGGGGGACCGCCCGAACGCGCCCGCGATGGTCTCGGCGTTGCCGCAGATCTCCTGGCGCTGACCCGCGAGTGACAGCGTGCGCAGGTCGGGATGGGTCCGGGTGTGCGACTCGACGACCGCCCCGGGGAGGCCGGCGAAGTAGCCGGCCCCGGCCGAGATCGGCCCGTCGACGAGGAACAGCGACACGGGGATCCCCAGCTCGGCGATGGCCGCGGCCGCGTCGGCCGACCGGACGTTGCCGTCGTCGATGGTCACGAACACGACCGGGTCGCTGGTCTCGACCCGGGTCAGGATCGGCGCCTCCCCGGGCCGCGCCGACCCGCCGAAGGACTGCGCGGCCACGGGCGGCGGAGTCGTGGTGGTGGAGGGCGGCACGGTCGTCGTGGTCGTCGGCGACAGGGAGGTCGTGGTGGTCGGGGGCGCCGTGGTGGAGGTGGTCGTGCTGGTGGGCGCCGTCGTGGTGGCCGCCGTCGTGGGGGGCAACGTCGTGGTGGGCGCAGACGTGGTGCCCTCCGCGGCCGGCGCCGACGGCGCCGCCCCGTTGGTGCTGAGCGCCGCCAGGCTCAGCGTGGCGACGCTGGCCAGCACGAGGGCCCTCAACCGCCGCACCGCCTGCGTCCGCGGCACGGCGGGATCGACGAGGCTCAGTGGCCGGCGCCACCAGGGCAGCCGCGGCCGGGCCCGCACGTGGGCCGGCCGCCGTCTCGCCGGCGTCCCCGGCTGCCGGGGCTCCCCGCTGACCACGGCGGGAAGTATGACGACGCCGTTGCGCAGGGACGCGGATGGTCGGCTATCGCGTCTGCCTCGTGCAGCCCGACGCGGCGGGTTGGCCGTCGACGCGGGCGAGAGAGCCAGTCCGTGACCGCGCCCGCCGACCTGGTGCGGACCGCGAAGTGGCCGACGCCGGCTACTCGTCGAGCTCGATGCCGACGCCCGGCCGGCACTGGGCGGGACGTGCTGCTGCGGCTGTGGTTCCTGTCCACGAACCCGTCGGACGCCGCGGGGTCAGGCGGCCTGATCGTCCACGACCTCGACCACCCCCATCATCCCGTTGTCCTCGTGGTTGAGGATGTGGCAGTGGTAGACGAACTTGCCGGTGAAGTCGCGGAATGCGAGCCGGATCACCACCTCGCCGCCGGGCGGCAGGATCACCGTGTCCTGCCAGCCGTCGGCGTCGTAGTCCTCACCGTTCACGCTGATGACCTGGAAGTCGTCCACGTGGATGTGGAACGGGTGCTGCTCGGTGGACTCGTTGGCGATCGTCCACTCCTCGACCGTCCCGAGCGCCACGGTGGTGTCGACCCGATCGTGCGAGAACTGCTTCCCGTTGATGAAGAACTTGTTCTCCGCATCCTCCTCGGAGAACGCGAAGTGGCGGGTCTCGGCCACCTCGGCGTCCCGCAGGTCCTCGAAGGTGCCGACCGAGGTGGGTAGCGCCAGCGGCTCGATCGGCGCGCCGGCCACGTCGACCGAGGCCAGCAGCACCTCGGGGTACTGGTCGCCGCCCTGGTCGTAACCCAGCGTCGACAGGGCCAAACCGTCGCCGCCGTCCGCCGGCGCCTGCACCGCCACGTCGAACCGCTTGCCGGGCGGCAGCACCAGCTCGTCCTCCTCGCGGGTCGAGGCGACGGGGTTGCCGTCCTCCGCCAGCACCGTGAAGCTCGCGCCGCCCAGGCTCAGCCGGTAGAAGATGTCGGCGCCGGTGTTCGCGAGTCCCCAGATCTGGGTCTCGCCCGGCCGCATGGCGATCACCGGCTGGACCTGGCCGTTCACCAGCCGGGTCGTCGCCGCGTTGGAGTCGATGTTCTCGCTCGGGATCGTGCCGCGGTCGCTGATCTGCACGTCCTTGAGCCCGAGCGTGTGGTGGGTGACGGCCGCCAGCTCGGCCGGCAGCAGCTCGTCGAGGCCCTCGACCACGATCGTGCCCGACAGCCCGGCGAAGACCTGCGCCTCGCTCACCGTGTGCTCGTGCGAGTGGTACCAGTACGCGCCCGGGGCGTGGTCGGCCGGCAGGTCGTACACGTAGGTGTAGGACTCGCCGGCGGCGATCGAGATGAGCACGTTGTCGCCCGGGTTGACCGGCGACACGTGCAGCCCGTGGACGTGCAGGTTCGTGCCCTCGTCGAGCCCGTTGACGATCGTGATCTCGACGTGGTCGCCCGGCCGCATCCGCAGCGTGGGCGGCTGGTAGGAGCCGTTGTAGGTCTGGGCGGTGACGTCCACGCCGCCGATCGACACGTCGGTGGCGGCCACGTTCAACGTCGCCTGTAGCGTCCCGCCCGAGCTGGCGATGACAGGCGGGTCGACCAGCGGGTCCCCGGTCTCGGCGGCGACCGTCTGCGGCGGGTTGGAGGGCGAGGGGCCCGACGCGCTGCCGCCTGGGTCGCCGCCGTCACCGTTCCCGCACGCGGCGGCCAGGACCATCACGCCCGCGAGTGCGCTCCGCCGTACCGACACCCACCGAGGCACGGCGAGAAATTACCACCGTCACCTCGCTGGGTGAGCTCGCCCTCACTCGAAGAGAACCGAGATGCTCTCCCGGCGGGCGATCCTGCGGATGGCCTCGCCGAACAGCCCGGCGACGGACACGACCTCGACCTTGGCCGGCAGCGCCTCCGGTTGGGTCTCGACGCTGTCGGTCATGAACAGGCGCTCGATCGGGCTGTCGTCGAGCTTCTGGCTCGCAGACCCGGCCAGCAGGCCGTGCGTCACCGCCGCGTAGACCTCGGTCGCCCCCCGCTCGACCAGGACCCGGGCCGCGTCGACCAACGTCCCGGCCGAGATCGTGAAGTCGTCGACGATGAGCGCCGTGCGACCGTCGACCGAGCCGATCAGCTCGACGATCTCGGCCGACTCGCTGTGGTCGACCCGGCGCTTGTCGGCGATGGCGGTCGGCGCCCGGAGGCGGTTGGCCCACGCCCGGGCCTTCTTGGCGAAACCGGCGTCGGGCGCCACCACCACGAGGTCGTCCAGGCCCCGGGCCCGGATGGCGTCGCAGAGGACCGGCACGGCGTACAGGTCGTCGACCGGGATGCGGAAGAACCCCTGGACCTGGGGGGCGTGGAGGTCCAGCGTGACGACCCGGTCCGCGCCCGCCGCCTCGATGGCGTCGGCGCACACCCGGGCACGGATCGACACCCGCGGCTCGTCCTTCTTGTCGCCCTTGGCGTACGTGAAGTACGGGATGACGGCCGTGACCGACGCCGCGCTGGCCCGCTTCAGGGCGTCGATCCAGAACAGGAGCTCCATGAAGTTGTCGTTGGCCGGGAACGCCGTGCCCTGCAC
>DASRJM010000069.1:0-9940 GCA_035649475.1 Acidimicrobiales bacterium | reverse complement strand
TCCCGGGCGCGATGAGCAGCCCTTCGAACGCCCCCAGGCTGTCCGCCGCCTCGCCGACGTCGGTGGTCGACACCCACTCGACGTCCACTTGGATCCCCAAGCGCAGGGCCGAATGACCCAGGGCGTCGTCGGTCGCCACGTGCGTCTCGTTGCCGGGGTCGTACTCGCCGATCACACCGATGCTGGGCACATCGCACTGTGCCGCCTGGCGCGACCCCGCGCCAGCGGTTTCGAGCTCGTCGCTAGACGTTGAAGCGGATCTCCAGGGTGTCCCCGTCGGCCACCTCGTAGTCCTTGCCCTCGACCCGGAGCTTGCCGACGTCGCGGGCCTTGGACCAGGAGCCGATCTCGACCAGCTCGTCCCAGGCGATGACCTCGGCCCGGATGAAGCCCTTCTCGAAGTCGGTGTGGATCACGCCGGCGCAGCGGGGGGCCTTCCAGCCGGCCTTGAACGTCCACGCCCGGGACTCCTTTTCGCCCGTGGTGAAGAACGTCCGCAGGCCCAGCAGGTGGTACGCGGTATGGACGAACCGCAGCAGGGCGCCCTCGCCGAGGCCGAGGGCCTCCAGCATCTCGGCCCGCTCGTCCAGGCTGAGCTGGGCGGCCTCCGCCTCCAGCTGGACGCACATGCCCAGCACCTCGGCCCGCCCGGCCAGCTCGGCCTCGACCGGGGCCACGACCGCGGCCATGTCGTCCAGCTGGTCCTCGCCCACGTTGACCACCGCCAGGACCGGCCGGTTGGTCAGCAGGAAGTAGGGCCGCAGCAGCTCGGCCGCCGCCGGGTCGAGGCCGGCCCGGTACAGCGGGACGCCCTCGGCGAGCGCGGCCTCCGCCGCCTCCAGCGCCGCCACCTCGTCGGCCAGTGCCCGGTCGCCCTTGGCCGCCTTGCGCCGCTTGGTCACCTGGTTCTCGACCGACTCCAGGTCGGCGAGCGTCAGCTCCAGCTCGACGACCCGCAGGTGCTCCAGCGGGTCGGTCGGGCCGGGCACGTCGGCGTCGGTGAACGCCCGCAGCACGTACACGATGGCGTCGACTTCGCGGATGCTGGCGAGGAACCGGTTGCCGAGCCCCTCGCCCTTGCTGGCCCCCTCGACCAGGCCCCCGATGTCGACGAACTGCACGCTGGCCGGCACCACGTTGCGGCTGGCGGACAGGGCGGCCAGCGCGTCGAGCCGGTGGTCCGGGAGCCTCGCCACCCCCACGTTGGGGTCGCGGGTGGCGAAGGCGTAGGGCGCGGCGAGCGCGCCCCCGCCCGCCAGGGCGTTGTACAGCGATGACTTGCCGGCGTTGGGGAGGCCGACGAACCCGAACCGTTCCACCCCGGCAGGCTAACGACCACCGGCCGCGGTCCCGATAGGTTGCTCCGGATGGAGCCCGAGATCGTGGTGCGAGGGACGGCCGAGGCGCGCGCCCTGCCCGACCGCGCTCGCCTGCGGGTCGACGTCACCGCGGACCACCGGGACCAGGACGCGGCCTACCGGGCCCGGGCCGAGATCGCCGCCCGGGTCGACGCGGTGCTGGCCGAGCACGCCGCGGCCGTCGACCGCACGACCGTGGCGGGCCTGCGGGTCCAGCCTCGGACCCGGTGGGCCAATGGCCGCGAGCTCCACGAGGGGTGGCGGGCCAGCCGCACCACGCTGGTCGAGCTGGTCGGGCTCGATGCGCTCGGGCCGATCATGGCCGGCCTGGTCGAGGCGGGCGCCGCCGTGACCGGGCCGGACTGGACCCTTGCGCCCACCAACCCGGCCCACGCCGAGGCCCGCCGGGGCGCGGCCGAGGACGCCCGGCTGCGGGCGGCCGCCTACGCCGAGGCGCTGGGGCTCGACCTGGGCCCCGTGGCGTGGGTGTCCGAGCCCGGCCTGCGCAAGGGCGTGCCGGCCGGCGGGCCGCCGCCGGTGACCCGCGGCACGGCCGTCGCCTTCCGCGCCGCCGATGCCGAGCCACCCGCCGAAGACCTGCCCGCGTCCGAGATGACCGTGGAGGCGGCCGTCGAGGTCGGCTTCCGGATCCTGTGACCGTGCACCCCGCCGACGCCCTCGACCGCATCGTCTACCTCATGGACCGCGTCCTGGCCGACGGGACCAAGGTGCGCGCCTTCGCCCGGGCCCGCGACGTCGTGGAGTCCACCGGTGACGAGGAGATCGGCCGGCTCCACGCCGCCGGCAAGCTGACCGACCTGCCCGGCATCGGCCCGACGACCGCCAAGGTCATCGCCGAGGCCCTCGACGGCGAGATGCCGGCGTACCTCGAGCACCTGGAGGCCGAGACCGTGCTCGACCCCGGCGAGGGCGCCGACCTGCGGGCCGCGCTGCGGGGCGACTGCCACACGCATTCGACCTGGTCGGACGGCGGGGCGCCGATCGAGAAGATGGCCCGCACCGCCATTGCCCTGGGCCACGAGTACATCGTGCTGACCGACCACTCCCCCCGGCTCACGGTGGCCCACGGCCTCAACGCCGAGCGGCTGCTGGCCCAGCTCGACGAGGTCGCGGCCCTCAACGAGGAGCTGGCCCCGTTCCGGATCCTCACCGGCATCGAGGTCGACATCCTGGAGGACGGAGCGCTCGACCAGACCGAGGAGCTGCTGGCCCGGCTGGACGTGGTGGTGGCCAGCGTCCACTCCAAGCTGCGCATGGAGCGCCGCGAGATGACCCGCCGGATGGTGTCGGCGGTCGCAAGCCCGCACGTGGACATCCTCGGCCACTGCACCGGCCGCAAGCTGGTGGGCCGGGGCCGGCCCCCGTCCACGTTCGACGCCGAGGTCGTGTTCGCGGCGTGCGCCCAGTTCGGCACGGCCCTGGAGATCAACTGCCGCCCCGAGCGTCAGGACCCGCCCGACGATCTCCTCGACATGGCCATCGAGTGGGACCTGTTGTTTGCCATCGACACCGACGCGCACGCCCCCGGGCAGATGGAGTGGCAGATTCACGGGTGCGACAAGGCGACCCGCCACGGCATCGAGCCCGTCCGCATCGTCAACACGATGGGTGCGGACGACCTGGTGGCCTGGGCCGCGAGCCACTGATCGCCCCTTCCGCCCTTGACGGGGTTGCCTTGACGCCCTTGCGTCCCTAGCCTCGGAGTCATGAAGAGACGGGCCCGCAACATGACCGCCGCCACGGCGGAGGCGCTCCGGGACCCCTACGTCGAGCGGGTGTCGAGCCAGGTGACCGAGGGCCTGGCCCGCCGCGTCGGCGCGCTGCGGGCCAACGGGCAGGACGCCGCGGCCCTGGGCGACCCCGACGACGTCGCAGCCCGCATGCTGGCGACGGTCCCCGAGCCCTCGCCCTGGGCCGAGCTCGGCCCGTTCTACAGCACCACCGGCTTCGCCCGGGTGCTGGGCGGCGTGTCCCGCCAGGCCGTCGAGGAGCGCCGCCGCCGCCGCACCGTGCTGGCCCTGCGCACCGCCGACGGCGCCTGGGTCTACCCGGCGTTCCAGCTCGACGACCACAACCGTGTCGTGCAGGGCCTCGCCGACATCCTCGATCGCTTCCACCCGCGCGTGGGCGACGACGAGTGGATGGTCGCCTCGTTCCTGGCCGCCCCCCAACCCGCCCTCGGCGGCGTGACGATCGTCGATCACCTGCGGGACGGGGGCGACCTCGCCTCCGTCCTCGACCTGGCCGACGACCGCGCCACCCGCTGGTCGCTGGCGACCTAACCTCACGCCCGGCCGGCGACACCCACGCGACATGCCACCCCGCGGCCCGAGGGCGACCGCGACCATGGTCCAAGACGCCAAGCGCCATCCCGACACCCGCCAGATCCCGAGCATCGGGACCCCGCCCGACCCCGAGGACCTCGCCGGGTTCCCGGTGTGGCACGTCCACGCCGGCACGACCCTGTGCCGGGTCACCACCGCGGGCCTGGGCCCGTGGTGGTTCTCCAGCGACGGCGAGGGCCGCTTCGACCTCGAGCCGCCCCGGGGAACCTGCTACCTGGCCGACGATGAGGTCGGCGCCCTGCTCGAGGTCCTCGGGCCGATCGTGGTCGTGAGCTCGGGCTGGGCCCGCCGGCTGGTGCTCTGGTACCTCGACCTGCCCGACCACTGCCGGGCGGCCGACACGACCGTCCGGGCGGCCCGGGGGTTCGGGGTGACGGCCGAGCTGGCCAGCATCACGCCGTACGACCTGCCGCAGCAGTGGGCCGCGGCGTTCGCCCGGGCCGGCTGCGAGGGTGTGCGCTACCGGGTGCGCCACGACCCCGGCGGCAGCCGGGCGCTCGCCCTGTTCGGGCCGGCCGGCGAGCGGACCCGGTACCCGCTGGGGCGCCGGCGGGCGGTGGACGACGACCTGCTGGCCCAGCTGGAGCACGAGACCGGCATCCCGGTGGCTCCCGTACCCCGCATGACCGACCTGGGGGAGGTACTGGATTGAACGCACCAGCGCGACGCGACGGCGTCGTCGACCTGATGCACGGCGTGGCCGTGCCCGACCCGTACCGCTGGTTGGAGGACGGCGACGACCCCGACACCCGGGCCTGGGTGGCGGCGGAGAACGCCCGCACCCGGGACGTCCTCGACGGCCGGCCCGAGCGGTCGGGCCTCGTCGAACGGTTCAGCGAGCTGTTCTCCGCCGGCACCGCCGGCGCGCCCGCCATCCGGGGCGGGCGGCTGTTCTCCATCGACCGGTGGGCCGGCCAGGAGCAGGCCGTGCTCGTCGTCCGGGACGCCCACGGCGACCGGGTCCCGGCGCCCCGGGTCCTGCTCGACCCCCACGAGGTCACCGGCGACGCCACCGCCGCGCTCGACTGGTACGCGCCGTCCAAGGACGGCCGGCTGGTGGCCTACGGCATCTCCACCGGCGGCGACGAGCGGTCCACGCTGGGCGTGCTCGACGTGGCCACCGGCGAGCGGCTCGCGGACTCCATACCCCACACCCGGGCCGCCTCGGTCGGCTGGGCGCCGGACGGCAACGCGTTCGCGTACACCAGGTACCCGGACCCGGCGATCGTGGGCGAGGAGGAGTCCAACTACCACCGCAGCGTCTTCTGGCACATCCTCGGCGACGACCCCGGCCACGACGAGCTGGTCTTCTCGGCACCCGACGACAAGTCGGCCTGGTCGTCGTGCAACCTCTCGCGCGACGGCCGCTGGCTGGTCATCGAGGTGGCCCGGGGCTGGACCCGGGTCGACGTCCACGTGATCGACCGCACCACCGGCGACCGCACCACGGTCATCGAGGGCGTCGAGGCCGTGTCGTCGTTCACGGTGGTGGACGACCGCCTGGTCGGCACGACGACCCTGGACGCGCCGCGGGGCCGGGTGGTGGCCGCCCCGCTGGCGTCGCCCACTCCGGCGTCCTGGCGCACCGTGGTGGCCGAGTCCGAGGACGTGATCGAGGGCGTGGCCGTCACCGCCGATTCGCTCCTCGTGGCGTCGACCCGCCGGGCCACCAGCCGGCTCGGCCGCATCCCGCGGGCGGCTCTCGACGGCGACGCCCCGGTCGTGCCCCAGGACGTCCCGCTGCCCGAGCCCGGGACGCTGGCGGGTGTGGCCGGCGACCGGGACAGCGAGACGGCGGTGCTGGCGTTCACGTCGTGGGCCCGGCCGCCGGAGCTGTGGCGGTGGGCACCGGCCGAGCAGGACGGGGACGAGCTCCGCCGGTGGAGCGACCTCCCCTCCCCCGTCGACCCGGCCGCCTACGCCGTCGCCGTCGACCGCTACCCGTCGAGCGACGGCACCGAGATCACCCTGTTCACCGTGCGCCGCCACGACGTCGCGCCCGGCCCGGCGACGCCCACCCTGCTCACCGGCTACGGCGGGTTCTCGGTCACGATGAGCCCCGGCTACAGCCCAGCCGCCGTGGCGGTGGCCGACGACGGGGGCGTCTACGCGGTCGCCTGCATCCGCGGCGGGGCCGAGGAAGGCGAGGACTGGCACCGGGCCGGCACGCGGGAGCGCAAGCAGCAGGTGTTCGACGACTTCGCGGCGGCCGCCGACTGGCTGGTGGCCGAGGGCCGCACCGACCGGGACCGCCTGGCGATCCGGGGCGGCAGCAACGGCGGGCTGCTGGTCGCGGTCGAGCTCGCCCAGCGCCCCGATCTGTGCCGGGCGGCGGTGTGCGCCGTCCCGCTGACCGACATGGTCCGCTTCCCGCGGTTCCTCATCGCCAAGCTGTGGACGCCCGAGTACGGCGACCCCGAGGTCGCAGAGGAGTTCGCGTGGCTGTGGGCGTACTCGCCCTACCACCACCTGGTCGAGGGCACGTGCTACCCCGCCACGCTGGTGCTCACCGGCGAGGAGGACAGCCGGGTCGACCCCGCCCATGCCCGCAAGTTCGGCGCCGGGCTGGCCTGGGCCACCTCGTGCCCGAACGAGCGGCCGGTCCTGGTGCGGGTCGAGCCACGGGCCGGCCACGGCCAGGGCAAGCCGGCATCCAAGCAGGCCGAGGAGGCCGCGGACGTGCACTCGTTCCTGCGCTGGCAGCTCGGCCTGGGCGCGGGGTGACCGCCACCGACGCCGGCCCGGCCGACGTGTTCGACCGGGTCCGGGCAGCCTGCGCCGCCGTCGCCCGGCAGGCGGACTGGGTCCGCATCGACGGTGCGGCGGTCGGGGCGCTGGCGGCCACGGTGGAGCCGGAGGAGCCGCCGCTGCTGCCCGAGGAGCACACCGGTGGCGACGAGGAGGCGGTGGCCGCCTCCGTGCTGGCCTGGAACGCGGTGAACTTCGGCTCGGGCTGGTTCCCGGACCTGCGCAAGCGGCCGGGCCTGTCCGGTGCCCGGACGCTGGCCGCCTGCCTGGCCGACCACACCGAGCGGGCGGGACCGCCCACCGCCGCCTGGCTGGCGGGCGCGGCGCCGGAGACGTGCGCCGCGGTGTTCGACCAGCCCCACCCCGGCCGGGTCGACGACCTGCTGGCGCTGTTCGCCCGGGCCTGGCGCGACCTCGGCGGGCTGCTGATCGACCGGTTCGCCGGCTCGGCAGCGGCGCTGGTCCGCTCGGCCGAGGGCTCGGCGGCCACGCTGGTAGGGACGCTCGACGAGATGCCGCTGATGCACGACGTGGCTCGGCACGGCGACCTCGAGGTCCCGCTGTACAAGCGGGCGCAGATCACCGCCTCGCACCTGGCCCGGGCCACGGGCGGCGCCGGCATCGGGCAGTTCGTCGACATCGACCGGCTGACCGCTTTCGCCGACAACCTGGTCCCCCACACGCTGCGGATGGCGGGCGTGCTCGTCTACGACGACCGGTTGGCCGACCGCATCGGGGCGGGCGAGCCGCTGGCCGCAGGGAGCCCCGAGGAGGTCGAGATCCGGGCCTGCGGGGTCCACGCGGTCGAGCTGCTGGCCGCCTGCACGGGCCTGACCCCCGCGGCGCTGGACCACCAGCTGTGGCAGCGGGGCCAGGACCCGGCGGTCAAGGCGGTGCCCCGCCATCGCACGCGCTGCCCGTACTACTAGGCACGCGCGGGGCGGGCTAGCGTCCGGCGAGTGGGGACGCCGGCACCGCCGCTGGTCGAGATCACCGTGGGCGACGAGCCCGCGGCCTGGGCGGCGATCGGGTTCGACGTGGGTTCGGACGGCACCTGCGCGGTCGGCGCGGTGCGGTTGCGCCTCGCCGGCCACGACGGCGGCCGCGGCATCCTCGGCTGGGCGCTGGCGGCCGACCTGGCCGAGGGCGGGGACATCGACGGCCTGCCCACCACCGCCGCGGACGCCGGTCCGGGCGGGCCGGGCGCGCACCCCAACGGCGCAACGTCGATGGACCACGTGGTGGCCATCACCTCCGACCTCGACCGCACGACGGCCGCGCTCGAGGACCGCGGGATCGTGGCCCGCCGGACCCGGGACGCCGGGCGGGGCCGGGCCCAGCGGTTCTTCCGGCTGGGCGACGTGATCCTCGAGCTCGTGGGCCCGACCGAGGCCGGCAGCGAGGGTCCGGCCAGGTTCTGGGGCCTGGCGTTCACCGTGGCCGACCTGGACGCCACCGCGGCCCTGCTGGGCGAGGCCGTGGGCGCCCCCAAGGGCGCCGTCCAGCCGGGCCGGCGCATCGCCACGCTCCGCTCGGGCGACGTCGTGTCGGTCCCGGTGGCGTTCATGTCCGCGGCGCCGGCCGCTGCCGGTGGGACGCCTCCGGCGCGGCACTAGCCTGCGCTGGCCATGCTCGACCACGTGTTCACCGATGCCATCGGGGCGCTGCGGGACTCGCTCGAGCGCGCGTTCCTGGAGCGCCAGGCGTTCGAGGAGCGGTTCCAGGTCGACGTGCTGCTCGGCGACGTCACCTGGGAGACGTCGTACGGCCTGCCGGGCGAGGGGTTGCCGCCCCGGGTCCAGGCCGACCTGACCCTCGACTGGCCGACGTGGGCGCAGACCGCCTACCGGTCGTGGTACATCGGCGAGCCGTTCAACGACCCGCCCCGCATCGAGATCGAGCTGGTGCTGCGGGTCCAGCGCCTGGCCGAGGCGCCCGAGCCCAGCACGGTCCTGGCCGTGCTGCCCGAGCAGAGCGCCCCCATCGGGACCGAGCACCTCGAACGGTCGGGCCCCACCATCGAGACCGTGTGCTCGGCCGACCTCCACGAGCGCGAGTTCGCCATCGAGGTGTCCTACGAGGGCAGTTACGAGCTCGACGAGGAGACGCTGGCCGACGGCACGATCCTCGACGACCACCTCAGCGCGATGGGCGGCTGGATCGCCTCGACGCTCGTGAAGTTGGGCGACCTGACGCTGCCGTTCCTGCCGCCGGTCGACGACGGGCACTGACACTCCGCGCGGTCACACACGCGCGGAACGCTTGACCTTCGCCACGTCCTGCGGAATCCTCCCCTCGACCAGCGGCCGGTTCCTCGCTCCCCGGGCGGTCCGGCCCCACCCGGGAGGTCGGGATGGCGTTCACGGGCAGGCGATGGTTGGCGGCCTTCGCGTGCGCAGGCGTGATCGGTGCGGCCGGCGCGTGCCACAAGCCGCAGAGCGCCGAGACCGCCAGCTACTACATGGCCCGCACCTCGGCGTCGGACGCCGCCGCGCTCGGTTGCTTCAACGCCGGCAAGTCGGGCCGGATGACGCTGTTCTTCGGCGCGCCGACGTCGGTGAACGGGATCGCCGGGGCCACGGTCTGGGGCGCCCCCGACCTGAACGTGCACCAGATCGGTCAGACAGTCATGGACTTCGTACGGGGCTACGCCTACTGCCGGACCGATCCCAGCTTCCGGCTGCTCATCGGCGTCGGCACCTCCAACGCCGCGATCGACGACGACGCCGACGGCTGGCTGTACGCCCACGGGCGGGCGTGGGGCACGATGGTCCGGGACGTGGCCACCTGGGTGGCCACCTACTACCCGGCGCACGCCCGGATCTACGGCGCCTACGACGTCGAGCCGTCGTGGTCCTCCCCCTGGAAGGCCCACCACTGGACGGCCGGCTACGACGGCACCCCGGGGCGTCCCGGCCTGTATGCCAACGCCTCGGCCGACGGCTGTCCCACCGAGACCGCCACGGGGGGCGCCTGCAACAACGGTTGGAACCAGGGCTGGGTGTGGCACAACGCCTGGGAGTTCGCCTCGGCGCTGCCGTTCCCCCAGATCTACGCCACCAGCGGCGTGAACGCCCGCCAGTGGCAGCTCGTCGACCTGTTCGCCACCACGCGGCTGGGGGACGGCATGTACTTCTACGGGACGATGGCCCAGCGCGGCGCGTGCCAGCAGGTCGGCGGCTGCCCGGGCACCGACAACACCGCGCACCGCGCCAACGACCTCATGGTGTGGTGGCTGGCGACGGACGCCCGCACCGCCCAGGACGGGGTGGACGGCATGACCGACATCCACTGGAGCTCGTGATCGTGATCGGACCGATGCCATGAGCGACGACTCCCCGAAGCGGCGGTCGGCCCGGGGCTCGGCCCTGCTGGCCGCGCTGGTGCTCACCGGCGTGGCGGCCTCGGCGGCGGCCAGCGCCGCCCTGAGCGGCCAGCCGGCGCCGAGCGGCATCGAGGCCCAGCTCC
>DASRJM010000068.1:0-2392 GCA_035649475.1 Acidimicrobiales bacterium | reverse complement strand
GGGCTGGCCGGCGGCGCCGTCCCGGTCGGCGACCCCGTCGTGATCGTGACCACCAAGATGGACCGCATCCTCGAGGTCGACCCGGCCGAGCGGATCGCGTGGGTCCAGCCGGGGGTCATCAACCTCGACCTCACCCGGGCGCTGGCGGCCCATCGCCTCCACTTCGCCCCCGACCCCTCCAGCCAGCAGGCCTGCACGGTCGGGGGCAACGTGGCCAACAACTCGGGCGGACCCCACTGCCTGGCCTACGGCGTGACCAGCGCCCACGTGCTGGCGCTGGAGGTGGTGCTGCCCGACGGCGAGGTCACCGTGCTCGGCGGGCTCGACCCCGAGCCCGCCGGGCTCGACCTGCGCGGCGTGTTCGTGGGCAGCGAGGGCACGCTAGGCATCGCCACGCGCATCGCCGTACGCCTGACGCCCGACCCGCCGGCGGTGGCCACCCTGCTGCTCGACTTCGACTCCGTCGACGACGCCGCCGAGACGGTGAGCGGCATCATCGCCGGGGGGTTGTTGCCTGCGGCCCTCGAGATGATGGACAGGCGCATCACGCAGGCGGCCGAGGAGTTCGTGCACGCCGGGTACCCGACCGACGCCGCCGCCGTTCTGCTCGTCGAGCTCGACGGCCTCCCGGCCGGCGTCGAGGCCGGCGTCGAGCAGGTGCGGGCGGTCGGCCGGGCCCACGGCGCCCGGACGGTGTGCGTGGCCGCCGACGACACCGAGCGGGCCCTGCTGTGGAAGGGCCGGAAGTCCGCCTTCGGCGCGGTCGCGCGGCTGGCGCCCAACTACTACCTGCACGACACGGTCGTCCCCCGCACCCGATTGTGCGAGGTGCTCGCGCAGGTCTACGCGATCGCCGACCGCCACGACCTCGGCGTGATGAACGTCTTCCACGCCGGCGACGGCAACCTCCACCCGCTGCTGCTGTTCGACGCCCGCGAACCGGGCGTGATGGGGCGCGTCCACGCCGCCGGCGAGGAGATCGTCCAGGTGTCGCTGGACGCCGGCGGCGTCCTGTCCGGCGAGCACGGGATCGGCCTCGAGAAGCGCGACCTCATGCCCCTGCTCTTCGGCCCCGATGACCTCGATGCCCAGGCCCGGCTGCGCGAGGCGTTCGACCCCGACGGCGTGGCGAACCCCACCAAGATCCTGCCGGCGGGCAGTCGCTGCGGCGACCTGCAGAGCGTGCCCGAGGGCGTCTGGGTATGAGCTCCGCGACGACCGGGGCGGTGGAGGCCTTCGCCGCCGAGGTCGGACCGGCGGACGCCGGGCCGGTCAGCGCCGTCGGCGGGCGGACGCAATGGGGCGTCGGCGGCGGCGTCTCGCCGGACGCGCGTGAGGTGCGGGCCCCGGCGGGCATCGTGGCCCTCGAGGCCGCGGACATGACCGTGCGGGTGCGGGCCGGGACGACGGTGGCGGAGCTCGACGCCGCCCTGGCGGAGGTCGGCCAGACGGTGGCGATGCCGCCATGGGACGGCGCCACCGTGGGCGGCGTCCTGGCCGTGGGCCACAGCGGGCTGCGGCGGCTCGGCTGGGGACCGGTCCGGGACGTGCTCCTCGAGGCCCGGGTGGTGACGGCCGACGGCCGCGTCGTGAAGGCGGGCGGGCCGACGGTCAAGAACGTCTCCGGGTACGACCTGTGCCGGCTGCTGGTTGGCTCGCTGGGCACGCTCGCGTTCGCCGCCGAGGTGGTGCTGCGGACGCGTCCGCTACCGCCGGCCGAACGCTGGCTGGCCGGTGACGCCGACCCGTTCGCCCTGGTCGAACGGCTCTACCGGCCGGCGGCGGTCCTGTGGGACGGGACGACGACGTGGGTGCTGCTCGACGGCCATCCGGACGACGTGGCGGCGCAGTCGGCGCTCGCCGGCCTCGCGGACGCCGACGGCCCGCCCGCTCTCCCGGGCCCGCACCGCTGGTCGCTGCGGCCGTCCGGGCTGCCCGCCCTCGGCGGTGACGGATCAGGCCCCGACGGGCCCGGACGGTTCGTGGCCGAGGTGGGCGTCGGCGTCGTCCACGCCGACCGGCCGGCGCCGGCCCGCCTCGTCGACCCCCATGTCTTGGAGCTGCACCGCCGGATCAAGGCGGTCTTCGACCCCGGCGGCCGCCTCAACCCCGGGCGGGACCCCTTGGCCGCCGCAGGTGCGGAGGCGGCATGACCGCCAACCGGCGTTCAAAGACGCCGGTATCCGTCACATCCGAACGCCGGAACGCGGGGCGGGCGTGACGGACGGCGCCGCGCCCATCCCGGTCGACCTGGGCGTCGCCGACGACGAGCTGGCGTGCTGCGTCGCCTGCGGGCTGTGCCTGCCGCACTGCCCGACATACCGGGTGACCGGCGAGGAGGCGCTGTCGCCTCGGGGCCGGATCGCCGCGATGCGCCAGGTGCAGTGGGAGG
>DASRJM010000067.1:0-10447 GCA_035649475.1 Acidimicrobiales bacterium | reverse complement strand
ATCATCGCCGTCGACCTCGACGACCGGAAGCTGGAGTGGGCCAAGGGCTTCGGCGCCACCCACACGGTCAACGCCCGCGCCGCCGACCCGATCGAGGCGGTGCGCGACGCCACCGGCGGGGTCGGCGCCGACGTGTGCATCGAGGCGGTCGGCCACCCGGCCGTGCTGGAGCAGGCGTTCTTCGCCCGGGACCTGGCCGGCACCGTCGTGCAGGTGGGGGTGCCGACGCCCGAGATGCGCTTCCCCGACATCCCCATGATCGAGTTCTTCGGCCGGGGCGGCGCCCTCAAGCCCAGCTGGTACGGCGACTGCCTCCCCTCCCGAGACTTCCCGGCGCTGATCGACCTGCACCTCCAGGGCCGGCTGCCGCTCGACGCCTTCGTGTCCGAGACGATCGGGCTCGACGGCGTGGAGGGCGCCTTCGCCAAGATGGACCGCGGCGAGGTGCTGCGCAGCGTCGTCGTGCTTTGACTCAGCAGGGGAGGTTGCGCGGCCGGTCCGGGTCGTGCTCGCAGTCGTACTGCGCCCGCAGCCCGGCCCGCCGCCCGTTCTCCTCGGCCGCGGCGTCGACGGCGTCGTCGAGCTCGCCCGCCAGCCGCCGCAGCCGCTCGGACAGCTCGGTGGCCGACGTCTCGGTGTCTGGCCAGGCGATGCCGAAGTCGTCGGCGTAGACGCCGGCCCAGCCGGCCCGGGCCTCGACCGCGGCGGCGGACGCGATCGCCATGCGCCCGTCGACCAGGGTCGCCATCGACCGGCACTGGTCGGCGGCCGCCTGCACGGCCGCGGTCGGGAAGGGCAGCGGTTGCATGTGCGACGGGTAGGCCACGGCCGGCGACCGTAGTGGGCGCGCTGAGTCTCGGGGCCGCGGACCCTACGATCGCCGGCCGTGGCGACCAGCAGCGCGCAGCCCGGCAAGCTCGTGGCCTTCGAGACCGCGACGAACGACGCCCTCGCCGGCCTCTACGACCCCGCGCTGGCGCTGATGTCGGCGCTGCACGCCGTGCGGACCGACCCCGACGCCCAGCGGTTCTGCCCGTCGGTGCCCTACATCGGCTGGGACGTGCTCGACCTCTACGGCATCGGCCGCCACCTGGCGTCGTGGGTGGGCGACGTGGGCCGGGCGTTCCAGGCCGCCGACCCCGACGGCGACGGCCGGGTCGACGACAGCGCGCTGGCCTCGGTCCCCCGCCTCGGCAACGGCACGTTCACCGTGATGCACGTGAACGGCCGGATCGTCGTCGACACCGGGGACGGCGACGACGAGGTCACGGTCGTCTCGGTGCCCGGCGGTATCAGGATCACGGTCAACGGCGTCGAGCAGATTCTGACCGGCGTCGCCGCCGGCAACGTGATGATCCGGGTGGGCGGCGGCAACGACACGATCGAGATCGGCACCGACGTCGACGTGGACTTCACGCTGGAGGGCCAGGGTGGCCGCGACCAGCTGGAGGGCGGGGCCGGGGACGACGCGATCCGGGGCGGCGCCGACCGCGACTACCTCGACGGGTTCAGCGGTGACGACGACCTCGACGGCGGCGACGGCCACGACGTCGTCTACGCCGGCGACGGCGACGACACCGTGCGGGGCGGCGCGGGCCGCGACCACCTCGACGGCGGCCAGGGCGCCGACACCGTCCTGGGCGGCGCCCAGGCCGACATCGTGTCCGGCGGGGCCGGCGGTGACCGGCTCGACGGCCAGGGCGGCGACGACGTCATCTACGCCGGCGACGGCGACGACCGCGTCACCGACCACCACGGCACCAACACCGCCTACGTGCAGCCCGGGTCGGACACGACCGACTCCGTGATGGGCCGGTCGACCACCGCCACGATCACGGTCGACCTGAGCGGGCTGCCGGGCGACAGCGCCCTGCGCATCGAGGGCTCGCCCCGGTTCCAGCAGCGCATCCTCGCCGACCTGGAGATGCTGCGGTCCTCGCCCGAGGGGCGCAGCATGCTGCTCGCCCTCGACGACATCCACGAGGACACCAAGGCCATCGCCGCCGACTGGCCGGTCCTCGGCGGCATCGCCTACCAGGGCGACACGATCACCATCCGCGAGTACCCGGGCACCGACAACAGCTCGGCGAGCTACGAGTCCGGGCCCCTCGACCTGTGGCGCACCAACGGGATCGAGCAGAGCCGGGCCATCACCGAGATGTACGGCGGGTCCTACACGCCGCACCCGACGACCATCCACTGGCAGGAGGTCCCGCCGGTGGTGGTGCTGTTCCACGAGATGGCCCACCAGTACGACTACGGCTACGAGACGTCGATCGACGGCACGTACCCCGAGCCCAACGGGCCGGTGAACACCCGCGAGCGCCAGGCGGTGGGCCTGCCGGTCGACCACGACGGCGACCCGTCCACGCCCGAGCAGGTCGACCCCGACCACCCGATCACCTACACCGAGAACGGCCTGCGCCGGGAGATGGGCCTGCCCGACCGCACGACCTACGGCTGGCCGCCATGACCCGGGCCCGGGTGACGGCGGCGCTGGTCGCGGTGCTGGTCGCGTCCGCCTGCGGCGGCGGGGACGACGCCGGGCCCGGCGAGCGACCGGACGGCGACACGCCCGCCGCCGACGCCTCGCTCGACGTGACCGTCGAGCCGGTCGACGCCGGCGTGCGCATCTCCTGGACCGTGACCAACGACGGCGAGGACCCGCTGCTGGTGTTCGACAACGTCCGGGGCGACGAGGCCGAGGGCGAGCCGCTCCGGGGCGCCTACGTGACCGGCGGGGAGGGTGGCGTGGTCGAGGTGTCCCGCCGCCTGTTCCCGGTGCCCGGCGACGTCGAGGGCGTGCAGGACTACATGGTCACGGCCGGCGGGCTGGAGCCCGGGGCCAGCGAGGCCCGCACCGACAGCGTCACGCTGCCGTTCACCTACGGCCCGGCCGCCCCCGAGGGCGGAGGCGACGAGCTGCCGGAGGATCCCGCCCGGGCGGTGTTCTGCCTGGGCGTCGCCCCGCCGGACGCCATCGAGGCGGCGCGCCCGCTGGGCGCGGGGCGCTGGGCCGTGCCCCACAGCGAGGAGAACGCGGCCCGCCAGACGCTGCTGTGCAGCGAGCCGTTCGACGTCTGAGTGACCCGCCCTACTCCCAGTCCGACGCCAGCTCCCGCTTGATCGACTCGGCGAAGCCGGTCAGGGCGCCGAGCTGCTCCTCGGACGACAGCGGATCGCCCGCGTAGCGCACGCCCCACACGACGTCGCCCTCGCTGTCCCGCAGCTTGACCAGCATCAGCACGGACAGCGGGGTGTCGCCCTCGACGAGCGGCTCGTCGGACATGGCGGAGACGTGCTCGGCGAGGTCGGAGTACCCAGGCTCGGTCGGTGTCATGGCGCGATTAGAGCACGGCGGCCATCTTGTGGCGGACGCCGGGGCGGCGGCACACTCGGCCGATGGTCTCCCTGCCGAGCCTGGGCGCCATCCCGATGGTGGGCGGCGTGCTGCGCCAGCAACTGATCGCCCCGATCGCCGCCTCGCTGTCGGTCGACCGCCTGCCGTTCGAGCAGTACACCGATCCGCCCGGCGACCCCGGCCTGTTCGGCCCCGGCAGCGCGACCTGGCGGGTCCACGCCGACCCGGCGATGCTCATCGGCGGGCTGGCCGCCTTGCTGCTCCAGACGCTGCACCCGCTGGCGATGGCGGGGGTCGCCGACCACTCGAACTACCGGTCGGACCCGCTCGGCCGGCTGAGCCGCACCGGCTCGTTCGTGACCGGTACCACCTACGGCTCGACCGAGGCGGCCGAGCGGCTCATCAAGCTGGTGAAGGGCGTGCACCGCAAGGTCCGGGGCACCGCCCCCGACGGCCGCCCCTACGACGCCGCCGACCCCGGCCTGGTGACGTGGGTCCACGCCACCGAGGTCGTCAACTTCCTGAAGGCCCACCAGCGCTACAACCCGTTCCCGGTCCGGGGCGACCAGGCCGACCGCTACGTCCACGAGATGGGCGTGATCGCCGAGCGGCTGGGCGCCGAGGAGATCCCGCGCAGCCGGGTCGCGATCCGGGCCTACTTTCGGCGGATGCGGCCGGAGCTCGAGGCGGGCGAGCAGTGCCTCGACGCCGTCGAGTTCCTGACCCGGCCGATGCCCCGCCGGGCCAACCCGGTGATGGCCGGCGCCCACCAGGTGGTGGTCCAGGCCGCCGTCGGCATCCTGCCCGGCTGGGCCCGCGACATGCTGGGGCTGCGCCAGCCGGGCCTGCTCGACCTCGCACTGGTCCGCCCCGCGGCGCTGACCATGCTGACGACCCTGCGCCTGGCCGCCGGCGAGGCCCCGCTGATCGCCGAGGCCCGCGCCCGCTGCGCCGCGGAACCGGAGCCCACCGGGTCGTGGACAATGGCGGGGTGGCAACCGAACACACCGACACCGACGAGCTCCGCGGCGCGCGGTTCACCGGCGTCGACCTGAGGGACGCGATCTTCCGGGACTGCGACTTCCGCGGGGTCAAGGTCGCCGACGCCCGGCTGACCGACGTGAACATCTCCGGGCTCGTCGGGAACTTCGTCGTCAACGAGGTCGACATCGCCCCGCTGGTCGAGGCCGAGCTCGACCGCCGGCACCCCGAGCGGGCCCAGCTGCGCGAGGCCCGGACGGCCGACGACCTGCGGGCGATGTGGGCCACGATCGAGTCGCTGTGGGCCGGGACCGTCGACCGAGGGCGGGCGCTGGGCGAGGAGGCGGCGCAGGAGCAGGTCGACGAGGAGTGGTCGCTCGTCGAGACGCTGCGCCACCTCGTCTTCTGCACCGACGCCTGGGCGATGCGCACCGTGCTCGACTAGCCCCGGCCCTACCACCGGCTCGGGTTCACCCACAGCTCCTACCCGCCGGCCGGCGCGCTCGAACTCGGCATCGAGCTCGACGCCCGGCCGTCCCTGGACGAGGTGCTGGAGGCGCGGGCCGACCGCCAGGCGGTCATGCGCGGCATCCTCGCCGGCCTCACCGACGCCGAGCTGGCGCGGGAGTGCGCCCGCGCCCCCGCGCCCGGCTACCCCGACGAGGTCCGCACCGTGGAGCGGTGCCTCAAGGTGGTCATGCGCGAGGAGATCGCGCACCGCCTCTATGCGGAGCGCGACCTCGCGGTGCTGGAGGACCGGGCCGGAGGCGGGCGTCAGGAGCCGGTGTAGTTGGGCGCCCGCTTCTCGAGGAACGCCCGGGGACCCTCGCGGGCGTCGGTGGAGGCCATGACCTCCATCCCGAGCTCGACCTCGCGGGCGTAGGCCTCGGCCTCGGGCACGGCGTCGGCCGCCAGCACCGAGGCCCTGATGTTGCGCACGGCCAGCGGGCCGTTGCGGGCGATGCGGTCGGCCAGCTCGCGGGCCCGCTCCAGCGTCGTGCCGTCCTTGACGACGTGGCCGACCAGCCCGACCTCGTAGGCCCGCCGGCCGGAGATCGGGTCGCCCGTGATCAGCATCTCCATGGCGACGGTCCAGGGGATCTGGCGGGCCAGCCGCACGGTCGAGCCGCCCATCGGGAACAGCGCGCGCTGCACCTCGCTGACCGCCAGCTGGGCGCCCTCGGCCGCCACTCGCACGTCGAACGCCTGGAGGATCTCGATCCCGCCCGCGTAGCAATAGCCCTCGACCGCGGCGATCAACGGCGTGACCGGCCGGTACTCCTTGAGGAAGCCCTTGTAGATGAGGCTGACGTCGGCGCGCAACCGCTCCTCGAACTCGCTCTCGGCCGGCGCGCCCGACATGAGTGCGCCCACCAGCCGGTCGAGGTCGGCGCCCGCCGAGAAGTTGCCGCCCGCCCCGGTCACGATGACGACCCGCACGCCGGGGTCGGCGTCGACCATGTCCCAGGCGTCGCACAGCCGGCACAGCATCTCGGGATTGAACGCGTTGCGCTTGTCCGGCCGGTTGAGCGTGAGCGTCACGACGTGGCCGTCGCGCTCCACCAGCACCGCAGGATCTGACATTCCGTCAGATTATGAGACGCAGCGGGCGGGAACTGCCTCCGGATGACCACGAGCAGTCGCCGGATTTGCGCGGTACGTCGGACGGCCTCCGTGCTGCTGGCCCTCGGGCTCCTGCTCGCCGCTGGCGCCGCCTGCCGGGTCGCGCCTCAGCTCAGCGCGTCGACGGTCGTGTCCGGCCTGTCCAACCCGTGGGACATCGGCTTCGGGCCGGGCGGGGAGATGTACTTCACGGAGCGCGCCGGCCGGATCAACGTGCTGGTCGGGGGGCAGCGCCGGGTCCTGGCCGCCCCGGCCGACGTCCGGACTGTGGGCGAGGGCGGGATGCTGGGCCTGGCCGTCGACCCGGCGTTCGCCACCAACCGGCGCCTCTACACCTGCTTCGTGTCGACCGCCGGCGGCGCGCCCGACGTGCGGATCGTGCGCTGGGTCGTCAACGCCGCCGCCACCGGCATGACCAACCGGGACGACATCCTCACCGGGATCCCGGCCAACCCCACCGGGCGCCACTCCGGCTGCCGCCTCCGCTTCGGGCCCGACGGCTTCCTGTGGGTCGGGACCGGCGACGCCGCCCTCGGCACCAACCCGCAGGACCCGCAGTCGCTGGGCGGCAAGGTGCTGCGCATCACCCGGGCCGGACTCCCGGCCCCGGGCAACCCCGGTGGCCGGTTCCGGCCCGAGATCTACACCTACGGCCACCGCAACGTGCAGGGCCTGGCGTTCGCCGCCGACGGCAAGGCCTACTCGATCGAGCACGGGCCCGACCGCGACGACGAGGTCAACCTGCTGGTCGGCGGGTCCAACTACGGCTGGGACCCGGTGCCGGGCTACAACGAGGCGGTTCCCATGACCGACCTGGGCAAGTTCCCCAACGCCCGGCCGGCCATCTGGAGCTCGGGGTTCCCCACCATCGCCCCGTCCGGCGGGGTGATCCTGTCCGGCACCCAGTGGGCCGGCTGGAACAAGGCGCTGGCCGTGGCCGTGCTCAAGGGCCAGCAGCTGCGCGTCATCGGCCTTACGCCCGACGGGCGGGGGGTCGAGATCGAGTGGACGCGGATCCAGGATCGGGGCCGGCTGCGAGTGGCGGTCCAGGGGCCCGACGGCGCCCTCTACATCGCCACCGACTCGCCGCAGGGCGAGATCTTCCGGGTCGTCAGCACGCCCCCGCCGCCCGCCTGACCATCCCTCGATCGCGGCGGTGACCTCGTCGGGGCGCTCCAGCGGAAGCATGTGGCCCGCCCCGCATCTCGACGAGGCCCGCGCCCGCCACGTGGTCGACGGTGCCCCGGGTCAGGCGGTGGACGATCAGGCGGTCCCCGCGTGCCCCAGCAGCACCGTGGCCGCCATGTCGACCGCCCCCAGCGCCGCCCGCAGGTCCGTCTCGCCCATCGCCCCCGCGCAGTCACGGCGGGCCCGGGCGTCCGTGCCCACGAACAGGGCCAGGGTCGCCTCGACGTGGGCCGGGCGGGGCGAGCGCCCAAACGTCTCCCGCACGAGCCCCCGGCCCAGCCGGGGCCGGGCCGTCACGCGGTTGAGCCCTCCGCGCCAGAGCACAATGCGCCAGAACCGGTCCCGGCTGCCGGCGGCCAGGCCGTGGGCGGCGGTGGCCACGAGCACCAGCCGGCGCACCCGGTCCCGCACCACGTCGGGGTGGCGGCAGGCGACGGCCATGACGCTCATGCCGCCCATCGAGTGGCCGGCCACACGGCGTCGCGGAGGTCGAGAGGCCTCGACCACCCGGGCCAGATCGTCGCCGATCCGGCCGACCGAGATCGGGTCCCGGCCGGTGGGCGACGCTGCGTGGCCCGGCTGGTCCTAGCGCACGACCCGGTGGCCGTCGGCCACGCCCGGCCCCGGGACGGTGAGGATGTCGGGGCCGGCGGGGGCGCCCCACGGGCCCGCCGCCGTCACAGCCGCTTGGCGGCGATGCGCTGCTGCAGCCGCACCGGCAGGAACCGGTGGGCCCACCAGGCGAGCTTGGCCTCCCAGCCCGAGGTGGCCACCGCCTTGTTCATCCTGATGGCGACGACCACGTCGCGCGCCACCAGCTCCGGCGGGTGGCCGAGGCGGAACAGGCGGGCGGCCTTCTCCGCCGCCTCGCCGTCGTCGCCCACGAACCGGGTCGACTCGATGAACGGGGTGTTGACCACGCCCGGGCAGACGGCGGTGACGCCCACACCCGCGGCGCGCCAGTCGGCCCGCAGGCACCGCGACAGGGCCAGCACTGCGGCCTTGGTGGCGACGTAGGCGGGCTCGGTGGCCCGCATCGTGTAGGCCAGCGCCGAGGACACGTTGACCACATGGCCATGGCCCTGCTCGATCAGCGCCGGGCCGAACGTGTGGCAGCAGTGGACGACGCCGTCGAGGTTGACGCCCCGGATCCAGTGCCAGTCGTCGATCGTCATGTCGGTGAGGCGGCCCGACATGCCCACGCCGGCGTTGTTCACGAGCACGTCGAGCGGCCCGTGATCGTCCGCCACCGTGTCGGCCAGGCGGTGCACGGCGGCCAGGTCGGTCACATCGCAGGCGAGGCCGTGCGCCTCCGGTCCCACCTCGGTGCAGGCCAGCGCGGTCTTCTCGGCGATGTCGCCGTGGATGTCGACCGCCAGGACGCGGGCCCCCTTGCGGGCCAGCTCCACGGCGATGGCGTGGCCGATGCCGCTGCCGGCCCCCGTCACCAGGGCGCGGGCGCCGTCCAGCTCGAAGTCAGTGCGTCTTCCCATCCGCACTCCCCATCCCCCAAGTCGCGCTCGCTGCCCCTGTGTTGAGCGCTGTTCAACAACAATTTCACACGGTGTTGACCGCGCGTCAATAGGATCGTGGGGTGGCGAACACCCCGCGAACCCGCCTCGATCCCGAAGCCCGCCGGGCGCAGCTCGTGGGGCTTGGGCTGAAGATGCTCAGCACACGGCCGCTCGACAAGGTGGCCATCGACGACATCGCCGCTGAGGCCGGCATCAGTCGGGGGCTGCTGTTCCACTACTTCCCGACCAAGCGGGACTTCCATGTGGCGGTCGCCCGGGCCGCGGCGCAGGATCTGCTCGACCGCACCGACATCCGCACGGGGCCGAGCATGATCGCGGTGCTTCGGGCCAACGTCGAGGCGTTCGTCGACCACCTCACCGAGAACCGGGACGCGTACGTGGCGTTCATCCGGGGATCGGCCGGCGGCGACCCCGAGCTGCTGGCGGTGTACGAGGACACCCGCACGGCCTTCACCGACCGCGTGATCGACGCCATGGGGCTGCCCGAGCGGGACTCGCCCCGCCTGCGGCCGGCGGTCCGGGGGTGGGTGGCCTTCACCGAAGAGGTGACGGTCGACTGGCTGTCCCGCGGCGCCCTCGACCGCGACGACCTGGTCGACCTGATTGACGAGGCGCTGGTGGCGCTGGTAACGGTCGCGACCGGGAGGCAGCCCGACCTGGGCACGATGCCGTCTCCGTCGTGACCACCGCCACGTTGACAGTGTCTACGCGGAAGTAGACACTGTCTACATGGAACTGTCCGATGCCTCCCTCGTCCTGGCGGGGATCCTGGTGCTGAGCCTGGTCACGGTCGAGACCGGCGGAGCCCTCCTCGTCGCCATCGTCCGGGGCCGCCACGAGGCGACCCCGCTCCAGCAGGCGTTCTTCCGGGCCGGGCACGCCCACGCAGGCGTGTTCCTCATCCTGGGCCTGGTCACCCAGGTGCTGGTGGACGCCACCACGCTGTCCGGCCTGGCCGAGTTCGTCGCTCGCACGTTCGTCCCCGCCGCCGCCCTGCTGCTCCCCGGCGGGTTCTTCCTGTCGGTCGCCGGCCGGGGCGTGACCCGGCCAAACCGGCTGTTCGTCCTGGTCCCCGTGGGCGCGGTGGTCCTGGCCATCGGCCTGATCACCCTCGGCATCGGCCTGCTGGCCGCCGCCTGAGCCGGTTGCCCGACTCGACGCGGGGACAGCCTGCTGGCCGCCTCTAGGCGTCGCCGGACGCGGCCGGTCGGGGCAGCGGGGTGACGTTGGTGCGGGGGCGGGCGTCGGCGGCGCCCGGGACCGCGGCGGGGGTGTTGAGGCCGGCGCCGGAGAGGCCGGACCAGAGGAGCTGGGTGAGGTAGTCGACCAGGTCGTCCTTGGACATCGAGCGGCGCTCGAGCCACCAGCCGGCGCCGGCGAAGGTCATGCCCACGATGGCGAACGCCCACAGCTCGGCGGCGCCGGAGTCGGCGCCGGCCCGGCGCAGTGCGCTGCCCAGCGTGATGGCGATGGCGTTGGAGATGTCGGATGCGAGGCGCGTCGGCGACCGGGTCGGGCGGTGCATGGCCGACTGGATCAGGAACCGGTACAGCTCCGGCTCGGACTCGATGAACGTGCAGAACGCCGCGATCGTCGAGCGGACCACCTCGCGGGGGTCGGTCGACGTCGGGCTCTCCAGCTCCCGCAGGATCGCCTCGTTGAGCTGCCGCGCCACCCGCTGCGACAGGGCCATCACCAGACCGGCCTTGTCGCCGAAGTGCGAGTACAGGATCGGCTTGGTGATGCCCGCCTCGGCCGC
>DASRJM010000066.1:0-34155 GCA_035649475.1 Acidimicrobiales bacterium | reverse complement strand
AGGGCCACGACGCCCTCGCCGCGGAGCGGGAGCGGGGCGTCAGCCGCCGCCTCCGGGGACTGGCGATCGAGGGCCGGCGCCCGCCCCGAGCCGACTACGCGGTCCTCGTGGACGGGGAGCCGGCGGGCGTGGTCACCAGCGGGAACTTCTCGCCGACGCTCCAGCAGGGCATCGCACTGGCCTTCCTGCCCCCGGATATCGGGGAGGGGACCGAGGTCGCGGTCGACATCCGGGGGGCCGCGGTGCCGGCGATGGTGGTGCCCACCCCGTTCTATTCCCCGCCGGACCGTTGACGGGGGCCGTAGCCTCATAGCAACACCCGAGAGGCATGGGGGTTGCTATGACGTTGGCACCGTTGGTCGAAGAGGTGCTCGGGGGCGACCTGCCCCTGACGGTCGAGGCCTACGACGGGAGTCGCAGCGGCCCGCAGGACGCCCCGGCCACCATGGTCATCCGTTCGCCCGACGCACTGTCCCGGGTCCTGACGGCGCCGGGCGAGCTGGGCCTCGCCCGGGCCTACGTGAGCGGCGACCTCGAGCTGCGCGGCTCGATCTGGGCGCTGCTGGACCTGCGCGACCGCATCCCGAACGTCCGGCTGGAGCCCAAGGCGATGCTCCGGCTGGTCCAGGAGCTTGGCGGGTGGCGCAAGATCCGACGGCTTCCACCGCCGCCCGAGGAGGCCCACCTCCACGGCCGGCGCCACAGCCGGTCCCGGGACGCGGCGGCGATCCGCCACCACTACGACGTCTCCAACGAGTTCTACCGGATGGTGCTGGGCCCGAGCATGACCTACTCCTGCGCCGTGTTCCGCGACCCGGCCGACACGCTCGAGCAAGCCCAGGAGAACAAGTACGAGCTGATCTGCCGCAAGGTGGGGCTCGAGCCGGGCATGCGGCTGCTCGACGTGGGCTGCGGCTGGGGCGGCATGGCGATGCACGCCGCCCGCCACCACGGCGTCCAGGCGGTGGGGATCACGATCTCGCCGCGCCAGGCCGAGCTGGCCGAGAAGCGGGTCGGCGAGGCCGGGCTGTCCGGGCAGGTGGAGATCCGCCTGCAGGACTACCGCGAGGTGTCCGACGGCCCCTACGACGCCATCAGCTCGATCGGCATGTTCGAGCACGTGGGCGAGGCCAAGCTGGCCGAGTACTTCGACCGGCTGCGCGCCCTGCTGGGCCCCCGAGGCCGGCTGCTCAACCACGGCATCAGCCGCCCGCCGGGGGAGAAGGCCCGGCTGCCGCGGCGCAGCTTCATCAACCGCTACGTGTTCCCCGACGGCGAGCTGCACGAGGTCGGCCGGGTGGCGTCGGTGATCCAGCGGGCCGGCTTCGAAGTCCGCCACCTGGAGACCCTGCGGGAGCACTACGCCCTGACGCTGCGGCGCTGGGTGGCCAACCTGGAGGAGAGCTGGGACGCGGCGGTCGAGGAAGTCGGGGTGAACCGCGCCCGGGTCTGGCGCCTGTACATGGCCGGCTCGGCGACGAACTTCGAGGCGGGCCGCACCCAGGTCCACCAGATCCTGGCCGTGCCCCGCACCGACGACGGCGTCTCCGGCGTCCCCCTCCGCCCGGTCTTCGAGTAGCGGCGGGGCGTCGCCGAGCTAGTCGAGGAACTGGCTCGCGGTGAGCCGCAGCGGGAGCGGCCGCCTCGTGAGGACGGACCGGTTCAGGCCAGCTGCCGGGCGATGGTGCCGGTGTCGTAGTACGCCCGCGCGCCGACGAGCCGCTCGCCCTCGAAGCTGAAGATGACGGCGCTGCGGCACCGGAAGTGCCGGCCCGTGGCCTCGAAGTCGGGGCCCGACCCGGTGTGGGTGCCGGACATCCACACCTCGCACACGACCGCGTCCTCACCGTGGTGGACCTTGATCACCTCGAAGCGCAGGTCGGGGAAGTACCGCCGCGTCATCTGCCAGTAGCGCCGGACCTCCTCCACGCCGTCGTACACCCGCTGGTTGCCGATCAGCTCGTAGCGGGGGTAGTCGAAGCAGGCCAGGGCGCCGGCGACGTCGTTGGAGTTCTGGGCGTCCATGAGGGCGACCAGCGTCTGCTCCCGGCGCTCCCGGAGCTTCACGCCGATGGGTGTGACGTCGGCCAATGGGCGACCTCGCGGCGGGCGGTCAGTCGAGCAGGTCGGGCTGGTCGGCCACGATCTTGTCGTACAGCGGCTGGAAGCTGAGCCAGCCGGCGGGCTCGCTGCCGACCTGGCTGGCGGTCAGCGCGGCGCACTCGTCGTCGATGCTGATCGGGTCGCCGGCGGCCTCGGCCATGAGCTGCACGTGGCACGACCGGTCCATCGTGATGTACCACCAGGCCGCGGCGTCGACCGTCGTGCCGACGGTGAGCAGGCCGTGGTTGCGGAGGATGGCGGCCTTGTTGTCGGCCAGCGCGTGGGCGATGCGCTTGCCCTCCTCGACGTCGAGCACCACGCCGGTGTAGTCGTCGAAGACCGCGTGGTCGCCGTAGAAGGCGCAGGCGTCCTGCGTCAGCGGGTCGAGGCGCCGTGCGAGCGTCGAGAACGCACGCCCGTAGGGCGAGTGGGTGTGGGCCGCCGCCTTGACGTCCGGCCGGGCCGCGTGGATCTGCGAGTGGATGGCGAAGGCGGCGGTGTTCACCGGCCAGTCGCCCTCGACGACCTTGCCTTGGTGGTCGACAAGGATGAGATCGGACGCCCGGATCAGCCCGAAGCTGAGGCCGAACGGGTTGACCCAGAACAGGTCGGAGTGCTCCGGGTCCCGCCCGGTGAGGTGGCCGGCCACGCCCTCGTTGAAGCCGAACCGGTCGAACAGCCGGAAGGCCGCCGCCATGCGCTGCTTCATGTGCGTGCGCTCCTCGTCGGGCGAGGAGAACTTGGGGAACTGGTGGGGACGGCGGTCAGACATGGTGGACGCTCCCATCGCGGTGGCCGGTTCAGTCTACGACCACGCCCGGGGTGGGCACCGGGGCCAGCTCGTCCCACAGCTCCCGCAGCGCGGCCTCGGGGTCGGATTCGACGCCCACCTCCCGGTCGAGCACGGCGGTGAGGCGCCCGCCGTCCGGGTCGTAGGCGGGCCAGGGCAGGTCGTCGAGCTCGGGGCTACCGCTGCGGGCGGCGGCGAGCCAGGCGCCGGCGGTCCGCGCGGCCAGCCGGTGACTGGACTCGTCGAGGTCGCCGAGCAGGATCTCGACACCCCGCCGGTCGAGGTTGTCGAAGGCGAACGGCACGTCGATGCCGTGGCAGGCGCCGAGCATCTGCGACGCGTAGTCGAACCGGTACATGGACACCCGGGGCGCGTGGGGCGCCTGCGCCGTCGCCAGGCGGCTGGCGGGGATGCGGAACACGTGGTCGGTCATCGCCGCGCAGATCACGTCGTCCGGGTCGGCGTCGGGTCGGCGGGACCGGTAGGCGTCGACGACGTCGCCCACCCGCTCCTCGGGCACGAGCGCGCCGAGGCGGTGACGCAGCCGGGCCTCGTCGAGAGGGCCGGCAGCCCGGAACCGCAGGTGGAAGAGATTCCACTCGTCGCGGGTGGACCCGGCCACGAGCGACACGCCCGCAGCGCTGCCGCCGCGGACCGCGTCGAGCGGCGGCTCGGGAAGCACCGTGCCGTCCACCACCGGCTGGTAGGTCAGCGCGCCGACCGGTGGCCCGACGTCACGGCCCTCGGGGGTCTGGCGGCGGGCGTCGACGGCGGCCTGGGCGGCCAGCACGCCGTCGACCGGCGCCTCCAGGAGCCCGTCGATCGCGGTGGCGGGGGAGAGGTCCAGCTCTGTGAGCACCTGCTCGGTGACCCACTCGGCCGCCTCGGGCCGGTGGACGTGCGCCGTGGCCCCGCTCTGGGCGATCGCCCCGCGGAACAGCCCGGACGCCGCCGGCGTGCCCAGCAGGGTTCCGACGCTCATGCCACCGGCCGACTCGCCGAAGACCGTGACGTTGCCGGGATCGCCGCCGTACGCCTCGATGTTGTCGCGCACCCACTCGAGGGCCGCCACCTGGTCCCGGATGCCGTTGGCGCCGGAGCCGGCCAGGGACGGTTCGAGGTGGGCCAGGTGGAGGAACCCGAGCACGCCCAACCGGTAGTTGATCGTCACGACCACGGCGTCGCCCCGCCGGGCGAGGTTGGTGCCGTCGTACCAGGGCACGCTGCCGGAGCCGGCGCTGAAGCCGCCGCCGTGGATCCACACCAGCACCGGGCGGGCTCCGCCGTCGGCGGCCGGCGTGAACACGTTGAGGGAGAGGCAGTCCTCGCCGGATGGCCGGTCCTGGGCGCCCAGCATGGCCTCGGTGGGCGACGTGTTCTGGGGCGCGATGGTGCCGAACGCGGTGGCGTCGTAGACGCCGTCCCAGCCCTCGACCCGCACGGGGGCCCGGAACCGCTCGGCGGTGGCGTAGCGGATGCCGCGGAACTGCCAGACGTCCCGCTTCTGGAGGCCCTGGATGCGGCCGGACGGTGTGTCGACGATCACGTCCTGAACGCTAGCCAAGGACTTGACCCTTGGGTCAGGTTTCTTGGGCGGTTCCGTTGACGGGCGCCGGCGGCCGTGCGACGGTTCGGTTGGAGGGGGTCGACGATGGCATGCAAGCGTGCGCGCGCGGTCGCGCTGGTGGTCCTGGTTTCGGCGACGCTCGGCGTCCCGCCGGTCGGGTCGGCGGCGGCGTCGCCCGCGCAGGCGGTCGGCGGCCGGGCGGAGTCCCGCGTCCCCCAGCTGACCGTCGTCTCGACCGACGCGTCCCGGGTCACCGGCGGTGACGCGCTGGTCGAGGTGACCGTGCCCCGGGGCGGCGCCCCCCGCCACCTGCGCGTGCTCGCCAACGGCGCCGACGTCACGGGCGCGTTCACCGAGGTCGAGCCCCGCCGGTTCCTCGGCGTCGTCGGTGGGCTGGCGGTGGGGGAGAACCTGCTGGTGGCGAGCACGCCGGCGCCCGGCGGGTCCACGATCGTGCCCCGCATCGACACGCGGGTCGTCGTCAACCACCCGGCGTCGGGCCCCGTGTTCTCCGGCCCGCAGCAGCAGCCGTTCTACTGCGAGACCGACGCGGCGGGCCTCGGTCCGGCCACGGACGCGAGCTGCTCGGCGCCGACCCAGGTCGTGTACGCCTACCGGACCACCGAGGGGGCGTTCCAGCCGCTGGCCGACCCCGCGTCCCGGCCCGCCGACCTGGCCAGGGTCACGGTGGCGGGGGAGGAGGTGCCCTACGTCGTGCGGGTGGAGCGGGGCGTGATCGACCGCGGCCTGTACGAGATCGCCGCGCTCTACGACGGCACCGATCCCTCACCGGCCCGGCCCGAGCGGGGCTGGAACACCAAGCTGGTCATGACGTTCGGCGGCGGCTGCAACATCGGCTATCACCAGGGCGCCCAGACGGCGGGCGTCCTCAACCACCTGGCCCTGTCCCGGGGCTACGCGGTGGCGTCCAACAGCCTGCTGGTCAACGAGACCAACTGCAGCCCGGTCATCGCCGCCGAGGCCGCCGTGATGACGAAGGAGCGGGTGGCCGAGGTGTACGGCCCGCTCACCCACACGATCGGCATGGGCGGCTCGGGCGGGGCGATCATGCAGTACACGATCACCCACGGCTACCCGGGCATCCTCGACGGGCTGCTCCCCACCGCCAGCTTCCCGGACGCCTTCACCAACACGGCGCCGTCGGACTGCACCCTGCTGCTGCGCTACCTCGCCACGCCGGCGGGGTCCACGCTGACGGCGGCCCAGCGCGAGGCGATCGGCGGGCACCGCACGTTCGAGTCGTGCCAGTCGTGGGCGCTGTCGTTCGCCAACCGCATCGACCCCCAGGCGGCCTGCCCGTCGATCGTGCCGCGGGACACGATCTGGGACCCGGTGACCAACCCGACCGGCGTGCGCTGCAACCTCACCGAGCACGTGACGACCCAATTGGGGGTGGAGGCCGACGGCTTCGCCCCGCTGCTGTACTGGAACGACGGCGTGCAGTACGGGCTGGCGGCACTGGAGGACGGGACGATCACGGTCGACCAGTTCCTCGACCTGAACGCGGGCATCGGCGGCTACGACCGCCACGGCAAGCCGGCGGCCGAGCGCAGCCCGCCGGACCCGGCAGCGACGGCCCGGGTGGCGGAGACGGGCATCGCGGCGGCGGGCACCGGCGGGCTGGCGTTCACGCCGACCATCGACCTGCGGAGCTACACGGACGCGTTCCCCGACATCCACACCTCGTACTGGTCGGTGGCCATCCACGAGCGCCTGGTGGCCGACGGCGTGGACCCCCGGATCCACGTGCGGTGGATCGCGCCGCCGGGCGTCAACCGCCAGGGCGACGCCCTCGACGCCATGGAGGCGTGGCTGACCGCGATCGAGGCCGACCACCGGCGGGGGAGTGCGGCCGAGGTGGCGGCCCGCAACCGCCCTGCGGCGGCGGCCGACGGGTGCTGGACGTCCGCGGCGGCGCCGAAGGTCGAGGACCTCGACGCCTGCTACGCCGGCCCGTTCCCGATCGCCGGCGATCCCCGGATCGTGGCCGGGGGACCGGTGTCGAGTGACAAGCTCTGCCAGCAGGTGGCCCCGGACCCGGCCGGCTACACGGTGGCGTTCACCGACGCACAGTGGGCCCGCCTCGAGGCGATCTTCCCCCAGGGCGTGTGCGACTGGTCGCTCCCGGGCCTGGCGGACGCTGCGGTGCTGGCGGGCACGTGGCAGTCCTACGGGACGGGCCCGTGACCGAAGCCGACTTCTGGGCCGGCCTGCCGGAGCCGTCCGTGGCGCCGACGCCCCGTCGGATCCGGGTGCGGGAGGGCGACACGCTGATCGCCGACAGCCGCCGCGCCCTCCTGCTGACCTGGTACGGGCCCGGCATGCTCCCGACGTACTGCCTGCCCGACGCGGACGTGCACACCGAGCTGTTGCGCCCGACGGGCGAGCGGTCGGGGTTCATGGTGGTGCACGACGTCGTGGTGGGCGACGCGGTGGTCCCGGCGGTGGCCCGCCGCTGCGAAAGCGTTCCCGAGGACCTGGCCGACCTGGAGGGCACGTGGACGTTCCTGTGGGACCGGGGCGTCCAGTGGTTCGAGGAGGCGATGGAGGTGCACGTCCACGCCAAGGATCCGACCAAGCGGGTCGACGTGGTCCCGAGCGACCGCCACGTCCGGGTCGAGGTCGCCGGCGAGGTGGTCGCCGAGTCCCGCCGCGCCCACGCGCTGTTCGAGACCACGCTGCCGACCCGCTGGTACCTACCGCCGGAGGACGTGCACTGGGACAAGCTGGCACCCACGGACACGGTGACGACGTGCCCGTACAAGGGCACGGCCCGCTACTGGACGGTCCGGGCCGGCGGCGGGGACCACCCGGACCTGGCGTGGTCCTATCCCGACCCGATCCCCGAGAACCCGCGGATCAAGGACCTGGTCTGCTTCTTCAACGAGAAGGTGGACCTGACCATCGACGGCGACCCCCAACCCCGCCCGATCACCCCCTGGTCGGAGTGAGCCGGTTCCTATCCCGGGGACCCGGGTTGCGGGCGCCAGGGGATGTGCGTGCACCCGTGGCTCCGCCACGGGTGCACGCGGGTGGCTGATTCTGGGCGGCGCCGGCTCCGCCGGCGCACCGCCTAGAATCTACGTTCTGTCAAGTAAGCGTTTCTGCACGAGAGGCCTCGCCGCGGTGAGCAGCCACTCCACCGCCTCCCTGTACGCCCGGGCGGTCGGCTTCCCCGCCAGATCCCGCTGCACGTCCTCGACGGCCGCCTCGAGCTCATACAGCCGGTCGTGCAGCTCGTCCAGCTCCGCCCGGCCGACGATCACCGAGTCGTCGCCGAGTCCGGCCTCGGCCGCCCGCCGCCGGGCCTCGTAGTCGCGCTGGCGGCAGCTCCGCCGGCAGTACGCCCGAGGCCTCCCCGTACGGGCCACGACGGTGAACGGCCGCCCGCACCACCGGCACCGGCCACTCCTGGTCTCCCCTGGTTTCGTCACAGTGACGAAACTACCTCGGCGACCCAGGCCCGGGCGAAGGATGCCCAGGTGGCGACCAACTCGGGCTCGGCGGCCCGGATCGCCGCGATCGCCTCGTCCGCGCCCGGCCGGGCGGCCCCGGACGCCGCCCACGCGGCCACGATGTCTGCGCCGGCCTCCGGGTGGAACTGCACGCCGAGCGCCGGCCCGAGCCGCATCACCTGCGGGACCCCGTCCACGGTCGCCAGCACCTCGGCGCGGTCCGGCACGTCGAGGACGATGTCGTCGTTCCACTGGACGCAGCGTGCGCCATCCGCTACGCTGGCGAACGCACGTTCGTATCGACCGTCGGAGGTGAGGCCCAGAGGAAACAATCCCATCTGCTTGCCCGCCGGGTTCCGCCCGACCCGGCCCCCGCATGCCACGGCCAGCAGCTGATGGCCCAGGCAGATCCCCAGCGTTGGCAGCCCCGCCGCCACCGCGTCCCGCAGCAGTCCCTTGGTGGCGCGCAGCCACGCCACCGTGTCGTCGTCGTTGGCTGACATCGAGCCGCCCAGGACCACCAGCGCGTCGGCGCCGGCGATGGTGGGCAGCGGCTCACCGGCGTAGGGGCGGTGGATGCGCACCGTCGCCCCCGCGTCCCGCAGCCAGGCGTCGACCCAGCCGGGTGGGCAGTCGTGCTCGTGCTGGACGACGGCGACGACGGTCATCCCGGGGCTCCCATCAGGTCATGGTCGCAGACGGTGCTCGTGAACGTGCGCACCCATCTGCGACCGGCCGTGGGAGACTGCCGCAGATGCACCCGGCTCCCCCGCCTGCACCCCCGATGCTGCGTGCCTCGGGGCTGACGATGACGTACCCCGGCGGGTCGAACGCCCTGGCGGGGTTGACGGTCGACGTGCCGGCGGGGTCGGTGGGCCTCGTGGGGGCGAACGGGGCGGGGAAGACGACGCTGTTCCGGCTCATGCTGGGGCTCATGCACCCGACCGCGGGTGTGCTGGAGGTGGCCGGCCGCCGGGTGGTCGAGGACCCGGTCGCCGTGCGCAGCCGGCTCGGGTACATGCCCGAGCACGACTGCCTGCCGCTGGACCAGTCGGCGTCGGACGTGGTGTCGACGTTCGGCGAGTTGGCCGGACTGCCGTCCCGGGCGGCCCGGCAGCGGGCCTCGGACGTGCTGGACCTCGTGGGGCTGGACGAGGCCCGGTTCCGGCCGGTGGGCGGGTTCTCCACCGGCATGCGGCAGCGCACCAAGCTCGCCCAGGCGCTGGTGGCCGACCCCCAGCTGGTGCTGCTGGACGAGCCGACCGCGGGGCTGGACCCGGTCGGCCGGGAGGAGATGCTGGAGCTGGTGGGGCGGCTGGCCGGGTTCGGCATCTCCGCCATCCTGGCCACCCACCTGCTCGACGACGTGCAGCGGGTGTGCGAGCACGTCGTGATGATCGACCGGGGGCACCTGGTGCTGGCCGGTCCCATCGACCAGCTGATGCAGACGACCGGCGTGATGCGGGTCGAGGTCGGCGGGCGGGACGACGCAGTCGCGGCGCTGGCGCAGGCGCTGGCGTTGCAGGGCGTGCCCGCCGCCGCGGCGGACGCCCACAACCTCGACGTCGACACGCGGGAGCTGGGCGAGGAGGCGTTCGACCTCGTGCGGGACACGGTGGCCGAGCTCGGGCTGCGGCTGTACGCGCTGTCGACCCGGCACCGCTCGCTCGACGACCTGTTCTTGCAGGAGGCGTACCGGTGACGACCCTGCCCCCGGCGCTCGCGGGTGCCGTCTACGACAGGGGCTACCGGCCCTACCAGGGGCCGCGTGGCGGCCGGCGGGAGGCCACGCTCGCCCTGTGGCGGCTGTCGGTGCGGCGGGCGCTCGGGCTGCGGCGGTCGTGGCGCCAGAAGGTGTTCCCGTGGACGCTGCTGGGGCTGGCGACCATCCCGGCGGTCGTGAACGTGGGCGTGGCCTGGGCGATCCGCAACAACCCCGTCGAGATGGCGGACTTCTCGTTCATCACCTACCGGGAGTACGTGGGCGTGTCCACGGTGCTCCTGTTGTTCGTGGCGCTGACGGCGCCGGACGTCGTGTGCCCCGACCGCGCGCAGCGGGTGCTGCCGCTGCTGTTCTCTCGGCCGCTGACCGGCGTCGACTACGTGGTGGCCAAGGTGGCGGCCATCTCGGCGATCGTGTTCGGGTTCTCGTTCCTGCCCCAGGTCGTGCTCTTCGTCGGGCAGATGCTGGTGAGCGACGGGGCGCTCGACTACTTCACCGACAACGCCGAGGTCCTGTGGCAGGTGCCGGTGTCGGTGGCCCTGTTGGCGGTCTACTACGGGGCGGTGGGCGTCGCGCTCGCCTCGCTCACCGACCGGCGCATCGTGGGGGGCGTGGCGATCTTCGGCTTCGCGCTGATCACCTCGGCGGTGGCCGGCATCTTCCAGTCGGCGGCCGACGGCGGGACGCCGCTGTCGCTCCTCAACATCATGTTCCTGCCGCTCGACGTGCGGGACCTCGTGTTCCTCGGGCACCTGTCCGACGAGTCCGGGCTCACCGGGGTCGAGGGCGGCGGGGCCATGGCCGTCGGCGGCTACCTGGTCGTCCTGGCGGCCGCGCTCGGCGTGCTCGTCTACCGGTACCGGGAGGTGGACCTGTGAGTGCCGAGCCGCTGCCGCTGCCGCCACCGCCTCCCCCGGCCTCGGCGGCCGCGCCGGCCGTGCCCGGCGAGCGGCACGTGCCGATCCCGCCGCCCGCTCCCCCGCCGGCGCTGGACCCGGCGTTCGTGCCGGACGCCACCGTCGTGGTCCGGGGGGCGTCGGTGTGGTTCGACCAGAAGGTGGCGCTGACCGAGCTCTCGTGCTCGTTCGGGCCCGGGGTGACGGGCCTGCTCGGGCCCAACGGGGCCGGCAAGACCACCCTGATGCGGGCGATGACCGGGTTGCTGGCCGTCAACGAGGGCCACATCACCGTCCTGGGCCGCGACCCCCGCCGCGACCGCGAAGTGCAGCGGACCATCTCGCTCGTGCCCGAGGACGAGGCCGTCCCCATGGCGCTCACGGCCCGCCAGCTGGTGCGCTACACGGCCGCCCTCCACCGGGTCGAGGACCGCACGCTGCCGGACCAGTGCCTCGCCACCGTCGGGCTGCTCGAGGTGGCCGACCGGCGGCTGCGGGCCTTCAGCAAGGGCATGCGGCAGCGGGCCAAGGTGGCGGCGGCGCTCGTGACCATGCCCCGGGTGCTGGTGCTCGACGAGCCCCTCAACGGTGCCGACCCGGTGCAGCGGGTGGCGCTCATCAACCTGTTCCACGCCCTCGGCGACCAGGGGCGCACCGTCATCGTCAGCTCCCATGTCCTGCACGAGGTCGAGCGATTGGCCGGGCGGCAGATCGTCCTGATCCGGGGGCGGCTCGCGGCGGCCGGCGACCACCGGGCGATCCGTGACGGGCTGGCGGACCGGCCCCGGTCGGTCCAGGTCCGCACCCCCGCGGCCCGGGAGCTGGCCGCCCGGCTGATGGCCGTCGACGCCGTGCGGGGCGTGAGCGTCGAGGGCACCACGCTGACCGTCACCTCGGGGCGGGCCGGCGAGCTCGCCGCCGCGCTCCCCCGGGTCGCCCGGGACGCCGGCGCCCGGCTGCTCGAGGTCCGGCCCCTCGACGACTCGCTGGAGAGCGTGTTCCGGGAGCTGCTGCGGTGAGCGCCACCACCCCGACCTCCCCGACGTCCCCGACGTCCCCGACCTCCCCGACCTCCCCTCCCCGGCCGCTGCCCGCCCCGTTCTGGGCCATCGTCGGCTACACGCTGCGGGCCTGCCTGCCGGCGCGGCGCTGGTGGGGCGTCCTGCTCCCCTGCGCCGGCGCCCTCCTGTTCGGATGGCTCACCGTCTTCGCCGACACCACGGCCCAGCGGGTCTTCGCGTTCGTGGCCGAGCAGGGGCTGTTCGGGCTCATCCTGCCGCTGACCTGCCTGGTGGTCGGCGACGCGGTCATGGGCGCCGACATGCGGGCAGGCACGTTCGCGTTCACGTGGCTCTCGCCGGTGAAGTTCTCCACGATCGTCACCGGCCGGTGGCTGGGCGGCTGGTTCGTCACCCTGCTGACCCTGGTGCCGGCGATGGTGCTGGCCACGGTCGTGGCCGACATCCCCGAGGGGGCGGGGCCGATGGCGCTGGCCGCAGCGACCGGCTCCGCGGCCTACATCGGGCTGTTCGTGATGATCGGGGCGATCACCCGCCGCTCGGCCATCTGGGCCCTGGCCGTGGTGTTCCTCGGTGAGCGGCTGCTGGGCGGCTACCTGTCCGGCATCGCCCAGATCTCGCCCATGTGGGAGGCGCAGCAGGTCTACGCCGGCCTGGCCCGGGACGACGGCGGCTGGCGGCTCCTGCGGGACGGCACGCCCAACGGCTGGGGCGCGGTGGTCCGCCTCGCCATCATCACCGCCGTGACCCTGGCGATCGCCGCCTGGCGCCTCGGACGGCTCAAGCCGACGGGGGGCGACGAGTAGGCAACCAGGACAGAACCTGTCCGCCGTGCGTGCCACCATGCGGGCATGTGGGACACGTCGGCCCGGCTGCTGCGGCTGCTGTCGCTGCTCCAGGTCCGGCGCGACTGGTCCGGACCGCAGCTGGCCGAGCGCCTGGGGGTCGACGTCCGCACCGTTCGGCGCGACGTCGAGAGGCTGCGGTCGCTCGGCTACCCGGTGGAATCCACGCCCGGCGTGGCCGGCGGCTACCGCCTGGGGGCGGGCGCCGACCTCCCGCCACTGCTGCTCGACGACGACGAGGCCGTGGCGGTGGCGGTCGGCCTGCGCACCGCCGCCAACGGGACCGTGGCCGGCATCGAGGAGGCGTCGCTGCGGGCGCTGGCCAAGCTGGAGCAGGTGCTCCCGGCCCGCCTGCGGCACCGGGTCCAGACGCTGGGCGCCGCCACCGTCGCCCTGCCTGGCCCTCGGCCGACCGTCGACGCCGACCTGCTGACCGTGGTGGCCGCCGCCTGCCGGGCCACCGAGCAGCTCCGCTTCGACTACCGCGACCACGGCGGGGCCACCAGCCGCCGCACCGTCGAGCCCTACCACCTCGCCCACACCGGCCGGCTCTGGTACCTGGTGGCGTGGGACGCCGACCGCCGCGACTGGCGCACGTTCAGGGTCGATCGCATCGCCTCGACGCCGATCCCCGGCGACCGCTTCACGCCCCGGCCCCCGCCCGGCGGCGACTTCGGCGCCTACCTCGCCCGGTCGGTCACGACCTCGCCCTACCGCTACACGGCCCGGGTCGTGTTCGACGCGCCCGTGGACGAGGTGGCCGAGCGCCTTTCCCCCGCCGGCGCCACCCTGGCCGCGCTGCCGGAGGGCCGCACCCGGGCCGGGTTCGGGGCCGAGACGCTGTCCGCCCTCGGGGCGTTCGTGGGCTCCGCCGGGTTCGAGTTCACGATCGAGGACCCGCCCGAGCTTGTCGAGCACCTGGCCCGGATGGCGGACCGGTTCCTGCGGGCGGGCGGCGCGGGCTGATTTTCGGGGATTGTGCCCGGGCGCACTAGCCTGAGCGCCGCTGACGACCTCCGTGGGAGAGACCCGGGACCTTCACCCGGGCGCCGAAGGGGCAACCACCCCGGAACCTCTCAGGCACCAGGGACCACTGGGGCGAGGCAGCTCTGGAGCCGCCGCCGGCGGTGACAGAGGGGGCCAGCACGAGCCACCACCTCGACCCTCCGGGAGCACGACGTGAGCACCAGCGCCGCCCCGTTTGCCGACCGTCACATCGGGCCCTCCCCCGCCGACGTCGAGCACATGCTCGCCACCCTCGGCCTGTTGTCGCTCGACGAGCTGATCGACCAGGCCGTCCCGGCCACGATCCGCGACGACAAGCCGCTCGAGCTGGACGCCGCGGTCTCCGAGTCCGACGCCATCGCTCGGCTGCGGGCGCTCGCCGACCGCAACCAGGTCCTGACATCGTTGATCGGCGCCGGCTACCACGGCACCCACACGCCCGGCGTCATCCTGCGCAACGTGCTGGAGAACCCGGCCTGGTACACGGCGTACACGCCCTACCAGCCCGAGATCAGCCAGGGCCGCCTGGAGGCGCTGCTCAACTTCCAGACCATGGTGTGCGACCTGACCGGCATGGAGATCGCCAACGCCTCCATGCTCGACGAGGGCACGGCGGCCGCCGAGGCCATGACGCTGGCCCGCCGCTCGACCCGCCACGACGGCGACGCGTTCTTCCTCGACGCCGAGTGCCACCCCCAGACCATCGCGGTGGTCGCCACGCGGGCCGAGCCGCTAGGCATCCGCATCGTCGTAGGCGACCCGGCGACCGACCTGGTGCCCGGGGACGTGTTCGGCGTGCTGCTCCAGCACCCGGGCACCTCCGGCGTCGTCCGCGACCTGCGCCCCGTGATCGACGCGGTGCACGACGCCGCCGGGCTGGCGGTCGTGGCCACCGACCTGCTGGCCTGCACGCTGCTGGTCCCGCCGGGCGAGCTGGGTGCGGACGTCGCCGTCGGCTCGTCGCAGCGGTTCGGCGTGCCGATGGGCTTCGGCGGCCCCCACGCCGGCTTCCTGGCCACCCGCGACGCCTTCCGCCGCTCGCTGCCCGGCCGGCTGGTCGGCGTGTCGGTCGACGCCGCCGGCCGGCCCGCCCACCGCCTGGCGCTCCAGACCCGCGAGCAGCACATCCGCCGTGAGAAGGCGACGTCCAACATCTGCACCGCCCAGGTGCTGCTGGCCGTGATGGCGTCGATGTACGCCGTGTACCACGGACCCGAGGGCCTCACCGCCATCGCCCGCGGCGTCCACGCCCAGGCCACCGCGGTGGCCCGGCGGCTGGGGGACGCCGGCTTCGACCTGATCCACGACACCTGGTTCGACACGCTGACGATCCGTACGCCCGGCCAGGCGGCCGAGATCACCGAGCGAGCCCGCCAGGCCGGGCTCAACCTCCGGCGGCTCGACGGCGACCGCCTCGGCCTCGCCTTCGACGAGACGACCGAGCCGGTGCTCAGCCGGCTGCTGGCGGCGTTCGGCATCGACACCGACCCCGCCGACCTGGCCGAGGCGGCCGCCGCCGGCAACGGGGGCGTGCCGGCCGCCGAGGCCCGCACCAGCGAGTTCCTCAGCCACCCGGTGTTCCACGACCACCGGTCCGAGACCGAGATGCTGCGCTACCTGCGCGGCCTGGCCGACAAGGACGTGGCCCTCGACCGGGCCATGATCCCGCTCGGCTCGTGCACGATGAAGCTCAACGCCACCACCGAGATGGAACCGGTCACGTGGCCGGAGTTCGGGGCCGTCCACCCGTTCGCCCCGCTCGACCAGGCCGAGGGCTACCGCGAGCTGATCGAGGACCTGGAGACCACGCTCGCCCGGATCACCGGCTTCGACGCCGTGTCGCTCCAGCCCAACGCCGGCTCCCAGGGTGAGCTGGCCGGCCTGCTCGCCATCCGCGAGTACCACCGCAGCCGGGGTGACGACCAGCGGGACGTGTGCCTCATCCCCGCCTCGGCGCACGGCACCAACGCGGCGTCCGCCGTCATGGCGGGCATGCGGGTCGTGGTCGTGGCCTGCGACGACGCCGGCAACGTCGACATGGCGGACTTCCGGGCCAAGGCCGGCGAGCACGGCGACCGCCTGGCCGCGCTCATGGTCACCTACCCGTCGACCCATGGCGTGTTCGAGTCGACGATCGTCGAGATCTGCGACGTCGTCCACGAGCACGGCGGCCAGGTCTACGTCGACGGCGCCAATCTCAACGCCCTGGTCGGCGTCGCCCGGCCGGGCTGGTTCGGCGGCGACATCAGCCACTTGAACCTGCACAAGACGTTCTGCATCCCCCACGGCGGCGGCGGCCCCGGCGTCGGGCCCGTGGCGGCCCGGGCCCACCTGGCCCCGTTCCTGCCCAACCACCCGGCGACCCGCGAGGCGGGCCCCGAGACCGGCCCCGGCCCCGTGTCGGCCGCCCCGTGGGGCTCGGCCGGCATCCTGCCCATCAGCTACACGTACGCCATGCTCATGGGGGCCGAGGGACTGCGCCGCGCCACCCAGGTCGCCATCCTCAGCGCCAACTACATCGCCGCCCGGCTGCGCGACCACTACCCGGTGCTGTACACCGGCGAGCACGGCCGGGTCGCCCACGAGTGCATCGTCGACATCCGGCCGATCACCAAGGCCACCGGCGTTACCGTCGACGACGTGGCCAAGCGGCTGGTCGATTACGGCTTCCACGCCCCGACCATGAGCTTCCCGGTGGCCGGCACGCTGATGATCGAGCCGACCGAGTCCGAGTCGCTGGCCGAGGTCGACCGCTTCTGCGATGCCATGATCGCCATCAAGGGCGAGATCGACCGGGTGGCGTCCGGCGAGTGGCCGCACGCGGACAGCCCGCTGCACCACGCGCCGCACACCGCCGAGGACCTGTTGGTCACCGAGTGGGACCGCCCCTACAGCCGCGAGGACGCGGCCTACCCGGCGCCGGCGTTGCGCCGGTCGAAGTACTGGCCGCCGGTCAGCCGGATCGACGGCGGCTACGGCGACCGCAACCTGATGTGCGCCTGCCCGCCCCCGGAGGCGTTCGAGTAGCCGCCCGGCGACGGGGTCAGCCGTTGACCAGGTCGGCGATCTGGTGCAGCAGCGGCCCGGGACCGGCCACCAGCAGCGTCGTGACGCAGGTCTCGCGCCAGCGGGCCATGTCGTCGCGGATCTTGGCGGGCGGGCCCACGAGGTAGACGTCCTCGACCATGGCGGTCGGCACCGCGGCCGCGGCGTCGGCCTTGCGGCCGGCCAGGTAGGCCTCCTGGATCTTGTCGCACTCGGCCTCGTAGCCCAGCCGGACGAAGACGTCCTTGTGGAAGTTGCGGTCCCGGGCGCCCATGCCGCCGATGTACAGCGCCAGGTTGGGGCGCAGCACGTCGGCGCAGGCCTCGAGGTCGTCTCCCGGCACCACCGGGACCACGCACGCCACTTCGAAGTCGTCGGCCGTGTGGCGGGAGCCCGGCCGGGAGAACCCCTCGTCCAGCGCCTTGCGGTAGAAGTCGTCGGCCTTGGGCGAGAAGAACATCGGCAGCCAGCCGTCGCCGATCTCGGCGGCGAGCGCTACGTTCTTCGGCCCCTCGGCCCCGAGGTAGATCGGGATGTCGGACCGCAGCGGCCGCACGATCGACTTCAGCGGCTTGCCCAGCCCGGTGCCGCCCTGGAACGGCATGGCGTAGTGCTCGCCCACGTAGGAGACCGGCTCGTCGCGGGCGACGATGCGCCGCACGATGTCGACGTACTCGCGGGTGCGGGCCAGCGGCTTGGCGTAATCCTGGCCGTACCAGCCCTCGACGACCTGGGGCCCGGACACTCCGAGCCCCAGGATCAGGCGCCCGCCCGAGAGGTGGTCGAGCGTGATGGCGGTCATGGCCGTGCTGGCCGGCGTCCGGGCCGAGATCTGGGTGATGGCGGTGCCCAGCTTGACCCGGGTCGTCTGGGACCCCCACCACGCCAGCGGTGTGAAGCAGTCGGACCCGTACGCCTCCGACGTCCAGATGGAGTCGAACCCCAGCTCCTCGGCCGCCGTGATCTGGTCGACCGCGTCGACCGGCGGCCCGCTGGAGGGCCAGTAGCCGACGATCAGGCCGAGCTTCACCGCGGCTACCCGCGCACCCGGACGTTGGGCCCGGCGTTGCCGTTGCTGGCCCCGCCGGCGGCCTTGGCGCCGGCGTCTGCCGCCTCCGCCCCGGCCTCGGCCGTGTCGACCGCCTGGTCGGCCAGGTCCTCGACGGCGTCCTCCAGGTCCTCGGCGGCGTCCGCGGCCTGCTCGACCTTCTTCTGCTCCTCGCCGGGCAGAGTGCCGAGCCCGGCCAGGCCGGACAGCATCTCGCGCAGCTGGGTGAGCTGGCCGGTGACGGCGTCGCGCTGGCGGGTGAGCTCGCCCACCTCGCGCTCCGCGGTCTTCTTCGTGACCTCGGCGTGGGTCTTGGCCTCGAAGATGAGCTGGTCGGCCTCGGACCGGGCGTCGGACACCGTGCGGTCGGCGAATGCCCGCGCCTTGGACTCGACCTCGGTGGCCTCGAGGTCGGCGTCCTTGCGGCGCTGCTCGGCCGCGGTGTCGATCTCCTTGGCCCGCTGGTCGGCGGCCCGGGCCCGCTGCTCGGCCTCGCCCACCAGCCGCTGGGTGGCGGCCATGGCGGCGTCGTGGCGCTCGCTCTCCTCGCGCTCGGACTTCTCGCGGCGCTCGGCCAGCTCGAGCTCGAGGGCCTGCAACTCGGCCTCGCGCTTCTCCTTGGCCTTGGTGAGCAGCTTGGAGGCGGCGGCCCGCTTCTCCTCGGCCTCGCGGGAGGCGACGTTGCGCAGCTCGATGATCTCCCGCTCGGCCGTGGCCCGCAGGGTGGCGATCTCTCGCTCGGCGGTGGCCCGCAGCTCGGCGACCTCGTGGTCGGTGGTCGTGCGGAGCTGGCTGGTCTCCCGCTCGGCCTCGGACCGCAGGTTCTCGACCTCGCGGCGGGTGTTGGCCCGCTGGTCGTTGGCCTCGCGGTCGGCCGAGTCGCGGACGGCCTTGGCCTCCCGCTCTGCGGCCGTCTTGACCGCGGTGGCGACGGCCCGGGCCTTCTCCACCACCTCCTTGGACTCGAGGTGGGCGGCCGCGATCAGCTTCTCGGCCTCGCGCTTGGACTCGCCCCGGTGCTCATTGGCCTGTTCGTCGGCCAGGCGGAGCAGCTGCTCGACGCGGCTGCCGAGGCCCGACAGTGTCGGCTGGGCCCGTTCCTCCAGGGCCTTGTTCTGCTCGGCGACCTTGCGTTCGAGGTCGTTGATACGGTCGCGCGCGTCGGTCGTGCCGGTCTTGGCCCGGGACGCGGTGTCGGTCAGCTCCTCGATGCGTGCGTGGAGCCGCTCGATGAACATGTCGACCTGCGTGCGTTCGTATCCCCGTAGAACGATCGTGAAGTCGGGGGTTCCGCCGCTAGCGGCCGACGGCGAAGACGTTGTGCCCATGGCGTTCCATCATGTCAGACGGTGCGCCGTCGATGTTCCGCCGACGGTAGGCGGAGCCCCGGGGGATCTCCGCTGGGGTGCAAAGTGCCACAGGTCGACCGCGAACTGAAACGTGTTCTAGCCTGACGGCAGGACCGAGGAGCCGTCATGACGCACCGCTACCCCTTCCCCATCCCCTTCGGCTGGTTCTGCGTGGGCTACCCGGAGGAGTTCCCGGAGGGCGCGGCCCGGCCGCTCTACTACTGGGGTCGCCACCTCGTCGCGTGGCGCGACACGGCCGGAGAGCTGCACGTCCAGAACGCCTTCTGCCCCCACCTCGGCGCCCATCTCGGCCACGGGGGAACGGTCGAGGGCTGCGAGATCCGCTGCCCGTTCCACGGCTGGCAGTACGACGCCGAGGGAACCAACACGGTGATCCCCTACAGCGAGCGGGTGAACCGTAAGGCCCAGCTGCGCACCTACCCGACGCTCGAGCGCAACGGCGTGGTCCTGGCCTGGTACCACCCCGACGACGAGCCGCCGATGTGGGACGTGCCCGAGGTCCCCGAGCTCAACGGCCATCCCGAGTGGACCGTCACCACCCGCTCCCATTACGAGATCGAGGCGGCGCTGCAGGAGATGGCGGAGAACGCGGTCGACTCCGCCCACTTCCGCTACGTGCACGACACGGCGGCGGTGCCGGTGCTGGAGGAGTACACGGCCGGGTTCCCCGAGGCGGTCATGCGCTCGTCGCAGAAGTACGTGACCGGGCGGGGCGTGGTCGAGGGCCGGCTCGACACCCACGCCTGGGGCCCGGGCCTGTCGCTCGTCTACTTCAGCGGCATCGTCGACACGATCAACTACACGACCACGACGCCGATCGAGGCCGACCGCTGCATCGTGCGGTTCAACTTCGCGGTGAAGTCCCTGGGCGACGAGGCTGCCACGCGCGGCGTGGGCAAGGCGTTCGCCGCCGAGGTCGACAAGCAGGTGCGGGAGGACAAGCCCATCTGGGAGCACAAGGCCCACCTGGTGCGCCCCGCGCTCATCGACACCGACGGGCCGTTCATGAAGTTCCGCAAGTGGATGGCCCAGTTCTACGCCGAGCCGGTGGGCGACGACCGCCTCGTGTACCCGCCGCCCTACTGGCCCGACCGCCTCGACGAGGCCCCGGCCAAGGCCACCGCGTCGGCCCGGCACGGGGGCGGGTAGGGGCGTCGCGGCGGGTCCCCGCCAGAATGTGCGGGTGCAGGACCCCGACGCGACAGGTGCCGTCCTGGCCGCCCTGTCGGCGGCCATGCGGGCCGTCACGCTCGGGTCCTCGCTCGACCGGGTGCTGCACCAGCTCGCCGCCAGCGCCCGCCAGCTCGTCGGGGCCCGCTACGCGGCCATCGGCGTCCCCGAGCCCGAGGGCGACGAGTTCGCCCAGTTCGTGACCGTGGGCATGAGCGACGAGCTGATCGCCCAGCTCGGCCCGCTCCCCCGCACCCACGGGCTGCTCGACGCCATGCTGGCCGACCCGTCGCCCTACCGGACCGACGACATCACCCGCGACCGGCGGTTCCGGGGCTGGTGGCCGTCGGCCCACCCCCAGATGCGGTCGTTCCTGGGCGTGCCGATCGTGTCGTCGGGCGACGTGATCGGGGCCTTCTACGTCACCGACAAGGAGGGCGGCGGCGGCTTCACCGACGGGGACGAGGCCGCCGTCGTGCTGCTGGCCTCCCACGCCGCCATCGCCATCGATCAGGCCCGGCTGTTCGAGGACAGCCGGGAGCTGGCGCTGCTCCAGGAGCGCGGGCGGCTGGCCCGCGAGCTGCACGACGCGATGAGCCAGTCGCTGTTCAGCCTCCAGCTGTCGGCGGACACCGCCACCCGGCTCCTGGCCGAGGACCCGGCGGGGGCGGCGGCGGCGCTGGCCACGGTGCGGGCCCTGGCGGCCCAGGTGTCGGCCGAGCTGCGCACCACGGTCGAGGGCCTGCGCCCGGCCGACCTCGAGCGCGACGGGCTGGCCGCGGCGCTGACGACCCAACTCACCGTCGCCGGTCGCGCCCACGACGTGCCCGTCGACGTGGAGGTCGGCGACCTCGACGGCCTCGACCCCGACGACGAGCACCAGGTCCTGCGCATCGCCCAGGAGGCGGTCACGAACGCGCTGCGCCACGCGTCGGCCGGCCGGGTCCGGGTCACGCTCGGCCCCGGAGCGCCGGACTCGCGCTGGGCCCTGGTGCTGCGGGTCAGCGACGACGGCCGGGGGTTCGACCCCCAGGCGCGGGGGCTGCGGGCCCGCCGCCTGGGCCTGACCTCGATGCACGAGCGGGCCGCGTCGCTGGGCGGGGCGCTGACCGTGACGTCGGCACCGGGCGAGGGCACGACCGTCGAGCTGCGGGTGCCGCGGTGACCGACGGCGACGCGATCCGGGTCGTGGTGAGCGACGACCACCCGGTCGTGCGCCAGGGGCTGCGGTCGTTCCTGGAGGCCCAGGGCTTCGCCGTCGTGGGCGAGGCCGCCGACGGGGAGGCCGCGGTGCGGCTGGTGGCCGAGGTCCGTCCCGACGTGCTGCTCACGGACCTGGTGATGCCGGTGCTGGACGGCATCGAGGCCATCCGCCGGGTCCGGGGGCTGGGCATCCCCGTGGGGATCCTGGTGCTGACGAGCTTCAGCGGCGCCGACCAGGTCATCCCGGCCATCCGGGCCGGGGCCGACGGCTACCTGCTCAAGGACGCCGGCCCGGCGGCCCTGACCGACGCCATCCGGGCGGTTCACCGCGGCGAGGCGCTGCTGTCGCCCGAGGCGGCGGCCGTGGTGATGTCCCGGGTTGCGGACGACACCGGCGCTCCCCCGTCACCCAACCCCGACCTCGACCGGCTCACGCCCCGGGAGCGGGAGGTCCTCGCCGGCCTCGGCCGGGGGCTGACCAACCGGCAGCTGGCATCGGAGCTGTTCGTGTCCGAGAAGACCGTCAAGACCCATGTGTCGAGCCTGCTGGCCAAGCTGCGGCTCGCCGACCGGACCCAGGCCGCCCTGTTCGCGGTCCGGGCAGGCGTGGTGGACCCCCGGCGATGACGGCCCGGTCCCGGCTCCTGGCCGCGGCGGCCGCGTGCCTGGCCGCCGCCACCGGCGTGTACCTGCTGGCCGTGCGCACGACCCGGGGCCAGATGGTCGAGAACGTGGCCATGGAGGGCCGACCGGTCGAGACATGGTGGGCGCACAACCCCACGGCCGAGCGCTTCGGTGCGATGGCGACCGTGCTCGCTGTCGGGGGTGCCGTGGCCGTGGTGGCGTGGGCGGCCCGCCGCGTCTCGATCGGCGGCGCGATTGTCGTCGCCGCGTCGATCGCGGCGTCGCTGGCGATCACCGAGGTGCTGAAGCACGTGGTGATGGACCGGCCGGCGCTGGTCGCCGTCGGCGACCGCATCTACATGGAACCGAACACGTTCCCGAGCGGGCACTCCACCATGGCGGTGTCGGTCGCCATCGTCGCGGTCGCGCTCGCCCCGCGCGGCCGCCGGGCGGTCGCCGCCGCGGTCGGCGGGGCCTACGCCGCAGCCGTGGGCCTGTCCATGCTGGCCGCCGAAGCCCACCGCCCCGCCGACGCCGTGGGGGCCGCGCTGGTGAGCACTGCGGTCGCCCTCGCCGTCGCCGCCGCGGGCGCGGCCCCGCCCTCCGCCCCGCGTGTGCGGCCGTCCACACTCGTCGCCGGCATCGCGGGGGTGGCCGTCGCCGGTGCGCTGGTCCTGGGGGTGTTCGTGCTGGGCGACGCGGTCGCTCACGGGCCGCTCACCGACGCCGAGATCGCCCGCGCCCGGACCGTCGGGGCGCTGGCGGAAGGGGCCGCCACCCTGGCGGCCGTCGGCGGCTACGCCTGGCTCACGCGGCCCGCGACGCGGGCGGCCTAGGTCTTCCGACCGAGGCAGAACCCGTCCGCGGGCCGATGGCGGCTGCCGGGCCGCTCCCTACGTTGCAGGGCAACGGCAACGACGAAGGGAGCGCACGGTGCGCAGGACTGCTCTCATCACGGGGGCCAGCCGGGGGTTCGGGCGGGCACTGGCCGAGCGGCTGGCGGCGGACGGGTGGAACCTGGTGATCGATGCCCGGGGCCCGGTGGCCCTGGAGGAGGCCCGGCGGGCCATCGACGCGACCGGACCCGGCTCGGTCGTCGCCCTGCCCGGCGACGTCGAGGACCCCGTCCACGTCGCCGCCCTGGTCAGCGCGGCCGCCGGGCAGGGCCGCTTCGAGCTGGTGGTCAACAACGCCGGCACGCTCGGCCCCTCCCCGCTGCCGTCGGTGGCGTCGCTGCGGGCCGGCGACCTGGCCAGCACCCTGGCCACCAACGTCGTGGCGCCGCTGCGGGTCATCCAGGCGGCCCTCCCCCACCTCCGGGCCGCCGACGGCGCCATCGTCAACGTGACCTCGGACGCCGCGGTCGAGGGCTACGAGGGCTGGAGCGGCTACGGGGCGTCCAAGGCCGCCCTGGAGCAGCTGAGCCGAGTGCTGGCCACCGAGGAGCCCGACGTGCGGGTCTACGCCGTCGACCCCGGCGACATGCGCACGCAGATGCACCAGGACGCGTTCCCCGGCGAGGACATCTCCGACCGGCCGCTGCCCGAGACCCGGGTCCCCGGCCTGGTGCGGCTGATCGAGCTGCGCCCGCCGAGCGGGCGGTACCACGTCGAGGAGGTGCCCGAGGCGCTGGAGGCGGTCCGATGAGGGTGATGGACCCGGCGCGCACCGACCACACGGGCGAAGGCGTGGCCCGGGCGAGGATCCGCAGCGGCGTGGACCCCTACGTCCGGACCGAGCTCGCCGTCGTCACCGACCTCCGGCCGTTCCGCATCCCCGACGGCGACGAGGCGGGCACGCCCGTCGAGGTCCGCGACGGCGGCGAGCTCGGCTCGGACGCCCGGGCGGGCGTGCGACTCATGGTGGCCCGGAGATCCGAGGACCACGTCAGCCACCGGGCCTTCGCCGACCTGGGCGACGCCCTCGGGCCGGGCGACGTCGTGGTCGTCAACACCTCGGCCGTCATCCCGGCCGCCCTCGACGCGTGCGGCCCGGACGGCGAGCCGGTCCGCCTGCACCTGTCGACGGAGCAGCCGGGCGGCTTCTGGGTCGTCGAGCCCCGCCGACCCGCCGGTCCGGGCACCGAGCGCTACCGCGGCCGGCCACCGACCCACCTGGTGGTGGCCGGTGACGGCCGGGCCGAGCTGCTGGCGCCCTACCCCGCCGGCACCAGGGTGGCCCGGCTGTGGCTGGCCCGGCTCGACCTGCCGGCGCCGGTGCTCGACCACCTGGCCGCCCACGGGCAGCCGGTCCGCTACGCCCACGCGGACGCGGCCTGGCCCGTCGAGGCCTACCAGTCGGTGTTCTCCCGGGTCCCGGGGTCGGCCGAGATGCCGAGCGCAGCCCGACCCTTCACCGAGGCCCTGGTCACCGAGCTCGTGACCCGAGGCGTCGTGCTGGCCCCGCTCACGCTGCACACCGGCGTGTCGTCCCAGGAGGCCGGCGAGCCGCCGTACGCCGAGCGGTACACGGTCCCGGCCGCAACAGCCGCCCTGGTGAACGCCGCCCACGACGACGGCCGCCGGGTCGTGGCCGTGGGGACGACCGTGGTGCGGGCGCTGGAGACGGTGGCCGACGCCCGGGGTCGGGCCCACCCCGGCCACGGCTGGACCGAGCTGGTCGTCACGCCCGAGCGGGGCGTCCGCGCGATCGACGGCCTGCTCACCGGCTGGCACGAGCCGGAGTCGTCACACCTGGCGATGCTGGAGGCCGTCGGCGGCCGGGACCTGGTGGAGCGGTCCTACGCCGCTGCCGTGGCCACGGGCTACCGCTGGCACGAGTTCGGCGACAGCCACCTCATCCTGCCCTGACTCACCCCCGGGGCGACGGCCAGTCCTCCCCGCGGGCGGCGGCCTCTCCCCCGCCGTCCACGGGGAGGACGGCCCCCGCGACGTAGGACGCTTCCGGGGACAGCAGGAAGGCGATGACCGCCGCCTGCTCCTCCGGCGTCGCCATCCGCCCGATGGGGACCGGGTAGGCGTCGCCGACCGACAAGGGGTCCACGGGGAGCCCGTCGACCATGGCCGTGGCGGTCGGCCCCGGGGCCACGGCGTTGAGCCGGATGCCCGCCCCGATCCAGGCCGCTGTCGGCGCCTGGCGCCGCACCCAGCGGGCCAGGGCCAGCTTGGTCGACGGGTAGTCGGCGAAGGCGCCAGCCCGCTCGGCCGCGGCCACGGCCGCGGGCTCGTCGCCGGCGTCGCAGGCGACCACGACGGCCGGGTCCACCGTGGGCAGGACCGTCGCCGAGTTCGAGCTCAGCGCGACCGCCGCCGCATCCCCGGACCGGGCCAGCAGCGGCCGCAGCCCCTCCAGCGTGGCCACCGCCCCGAAGTAGTTGACCCCCACGACCAGGCGGGCCCCGGCCCCCTGGACCCCGGCGCCGGCGACGAGCCCGTCCAGCGCCCCGCCGCGCACGGCGGACTCGACGCCCGCCACCATGGCCGCCCGGCCCTCGGGCGTGGCCAGGTCGGCGGTCACCTCCGCGTCCCGCAGGTCGACGCCGACCACGGCGTGGCCGGCGCCCTCCAGCGCCCGGCGGACGGCCGCGCCGATGCCACCGGCCGAGCCGGTGACGCAGACGGTGCCCATCAGGGGCTGCTCCGAGAGGCGCAGCCGTGGCCCAGCGGCCCGGCGCCGAAGGCGCCAAGAGCGGAGGCACAGCGTCGTTTGACCTTCGGCGGCGGAGCCGCCGAATACGCACCGGTGCACCTGTTCGCTGACCGCATCAGCTCATGATGTTGAGGTCGCCGCAGGTGGCGCCGCCGTCGATCGCCAGCTCGGCGCCTGCGATGTAGCTCGCCTCGTCGGAGGCCAGGAACAGGACCGCGGCCGCCACCTCGTCGGGCGAGCCCATCCGGGACACCGGCAGCCGCTTGTAGAACGGGGCGTCGCCCGAGGTCCCGGCGACCATCGGCGTGTCGATGCCGCCCGGGTGGACCGAGTTGACCCGGATGCCCTTCTGGCCGAGGTCGATGGCCGCGGTCTTCGACAGGCCCCGCACGGCCCACTTGCTGGCGACGTAGGCGCCCAGGTACGGCAGGCCCTGGAGCCCGGCGGTCGAGGACACGTTGACGATCGAGCCGCCGCCCGCGTCGACCATCGAGGCCGTCACGGCCTTCATGCCGAGGAACACGCCGGTCACGTTGACCCGCATGACCCGCTCGAAATCCTCCAGCGTGGTCTTGTGCAGCGACTGGAAGTGGAGGATGCCCGCGTTGTTGACCAGCACCGAGACCGGCCCGAACGCCTCCTCGGAGGCCTTGACCGCGGCGGCCCATTGGGCCTCGTCGGTGACGTCGAGGTGCGCGTAGAGGGCGGCGTCGCCGATGTCGGCGGCCACGGCCGTGCCCTCGTCGTCCAGCACGTCCCCGAGCACCACCTTGGCGCCCTCGGCGGCGAACAGGCGGGCCTCGGCCGCGCCCTGGCCCCGGGCGGCACCCGAGATGATCGCCACCTTCCCGTCGAGCCGTCCCGTCATGTCACGCTCCTCACGAGCTCGGCTTGCCGGCACCGACCGCCCACATGGCGAAGAACTGCGACCCGCCGCCGTAGGCGTGGCCGAGGGCCACCCGGGCACCGTCGATCTGGTGCTCGCCGGCCCGGCCCCGGACCTGCATCGCCGCCTCGGCGAAGCGGATCATCCCCGAGGCGCCGATCGGGTTGGACGACAGCACGCCGCCTGACGGGTTCCAGGGGATGTCGCCGTCCATGGCCGTGGCCCCGTCCTCGACGAGCTTCCAACCCTGGCCCTCCTCGGCGAAGCCGAGGTTCTCCAGCCACATCGGCTCGTACCACGAGAACGGCACGTAGACCTCGGCCACGTCGATGTCGCGGCGGGGGTCGGCGATGCCGGCCTGGGCGTAGACCTCGGCGGCGCACTCGCGGCCGCCGATCGGGTTCACCTGGTCGCGGCCGGGCGCCATCGTGGGCTCGGACCGCATGGCCCCGCCCAGCATCCAGGCCGGGTCGGTGGCGGCGTCGCCGCCGGCCTCGTCCGTGAAGACCATGGCGCAGGCGCCGTCCGAGGACGGGCACGTCTCCGAGTAGCGGATCGGGTCCCACAGCATGATCGAGTCGTTGACCGACTCGAACGTGATGCCCTCCTCGTGGAGGTGGGCCTTGGGATTCTTCAGGGCGTTCAGGCGGTCCTTCAGCGCCACCAGCACCCCGATGTGCTCCGGAGCGCCGGAGCGGCGCATGTAGGCCCGGATGTGGGGCGCGAAGTAGCCGCCCGCCCCCGCCACGAGCGGCGGGCTGAACGGGATCGGCAGCGTGAGCGCCCACATGGCCTCGCTCTCGGACTGCTTCTCGAAGGCGACGGTCAGGACCCGGCGGTGGATGCGGGCCTGGATCAGGCTGGCGGCGACGAGTGCCGTGGACCCGCCCACGGACCCGGCGGTGTGGACCCGCAGCAGCGGCTTGCCCACGGCCCCCAGGGCGTCGGCCAGGTACAGCTCCGGCATCATCACGCCCTCGAAGAAGTCGGGCGCCTTGCCGATGACCACGGCCTCGATGTCGGCCCAGGTCATCCCGGCGTCCTGGAGCGCCTCGACGGCGGCCTCCCGCACCAGCCCGGCGATCGAGACGTCGCCCCGGGTGGCCTGATGGCGGGTCTGGCCGATGCCGACGACCGCGACGCGCTCCTTCGCCATCAGCGTTCGCCTCCTTCCAGGACGCACACCAGGTTCTGCTGCAGGCACGGCCCGCTGGTGGCGTGAGCGACCGCCCGGTTCGCGTCGCCCCGGGCGATGCGGGTGGCGGCCTCGCCGATGCGGATCAGCCCCGCGGCGATGAGCGGGTTGGCGGCGAGCGGGCCGCCCGACGGGTTGATCGTGACGCCGTCGCCCAGCCCGAGCGCCTCCCGCACCACCACCTCCTGGTGCGTGAACGGGGCGTGGAGCTCGGCCAGGTCGACCGGGCGGTCCCCCACGCCCGCCCGGTCGCCGGCCAGTCGGGTCGATACCGAGGTCGTCAGGTCCCGCACCCCCAGCGCGTGGGCCTCGATCCGGTGGTCGATGCCCCGGATCCAGGCGGGCCGGGCGGCCAGCTCGCGGGCCCGGTCGCCGGCGGCCAGGATGACGGCCGCGGCCCCGTCCGTGACCGGCGGGCAGTCGTGGCGGCGCAGCGGGGCAGCGATCTCCGGCCCGGCCAGCAGCGCCTCCGGGTCGGCGGAGCTGGTCAGCTGGGCGTACTCGTTGGCGGCGGCTGCCCGCCGGCTGCGGGCCGCGATGGCCGCCATCTCCTCGACGGTGGTCACGCCGGCGTCGAGGCAGGCCCGCGCCTGGAGGGCCGCCAGGCCGACGCTGTCGGGCCACAGCGGGGCCATGTAGTACGGGTCGAGCTGGCGGGACAGCACGTCGCGCAGTGCCCCGGGCGACGACTTGCCGTACCCGTAGACGAGCGCGGTGTCGGCCATGCCGGTCTGGATCTTGACCCAGGCCTCGTACAGGGCCCAGGCGCCGTCCATCTCGACGTGGCTCTCGCTGATCGGCGGCCTGGCGCCGACGCCGTCGAGCGTGCTCACGAAGCTGAAGGCCGAGCCGGCCAGGTAGTCGGTGCTGCCCGAGCAGGTGAAGTCGATCTGGGTCTGGTCGAGGCCGACCTCCGACTTCACCTTGTGGAGCACCGGCATCAGCAGCTCCACCTCGTTGCGGTACTGCTCCCGGCGGACGTGGTGGGACTGGGCGAAGGCCACGACCGCGACGTCGCGCATCAGACGTGCTCCCGGTAGGAGTCGTAGGGCGCGTCGGGCTCGCCCGTGGGGCGCCACCACTTGATGGAGGCCAGGTCGTGGGTCAGCTCGTCGTCGTCGACCCACACGGCCTCGACCCGCATGCCCATGCGGATCTGGTCGAACGGGATCTCCTGGACCAGGCCGAACAGACCCATGTCCGCCCCGTCGGGCAGGACGGTGGCGCACACGTAGGGCAGCTCCATCGCCGACCCCGAGAACTTCACGTTCACCACGCAGAACGTGGTGACGATGCCCCGGTCCGGCAGCTCCACCTGCTCGCTGGTGGGCACGCCGTCGTTGGGGCACGAGCCGCGGGGCGGGAGGATGACCTTGCCGCAGGTGCCGCAGCGCTCACCGTAGATCTTCTTGCCGGCGATGCCCCGCAGGAACCGCGAGGTCGCCCGGCCGGCGGTGAACGTGTAGTCGAGGCGGGCCGGCGTACGGACGCCCCGGACCGGCTCGACGTCCCGGAGGGCCGCGGGCAACGTGAGCGGGCTCGGCGGCGTCACTGGCGCACCCTTCGGGCGGCGCGCAAGGACGCATCGGCGCTTCGGGCCGAGTGCCGCACGGTGCTGATGGTTCGCCCGCTGCGCTCGCTCACGGCACCTCCTCCAGGGGCTCGAAGCAGGCGATGTCGGTGATGGCGCCCTCGCGCGCGTCGCGCCAGCGGGCCCGGACTCGCATGCCGGTGCGGACCCGGCCGGGTGATCCGGCGTCGAGGGCGTGGAGGATCCCGGTGTCGGCCCCGTCCAGCCGGACCAGCGCCCAGGCGAAGGGCCGGTCGAGCGGTTGGTTCCGCCGCGGGGCGGGCTCCCACGACCAGGTGGTGACCTCGCCGGTGTCGGCCAGCTCGACCAGCTCGGTGAGCTCCTCGCTGGTGACGGGGTCGTACTCGACCGGCGGGCACAGCACCCGCCCGTCCCCGGCCCGGACCCCGAGCACCAGTCCCTCCCGCAGGCCGGTCAGGAACGCGCTCTGCACCGGCCCGACGGTCCGGCTGAAGGGGTACTCGAGCACCAACGGCGCCGACAGGATCTCGGCCTCGGCCATGCCACCTCCCCCACAACTGAAACAGGTTCTACTTCCGGGTGGTTGGTCTAGCACACCGTTTGTCGACCGTAGAAACGGGAGAGGAGGGGCCCGGAGGCCCCCCCTCTCGCTGTCGCCGAAACCTACGGCGGCGGCTTTCAGGCCGTCAGGCCTCGCCGCGGGAGCGCTTGCTCACGACCGCGAACCCGACGCCGGCGGCCACGAGCGCCAGCGCCACCCCGACCAGCATGAGGGTCTGAGCGCCGGTCACCGGCAGGCTGCCGCCCGGTGACGACGGGACCGTTGTCGTGGTCGTGGCGTGCTGGGCCGTGGTCGTGGTCGCCGGCACCGTGGTCGTGGTGGTCTCCGGCACCGTGGTGGTGGTCGAGGCGGTGGTGGGCGGCGTGCTGTACGTCACCTCGATCGAGGCCGGCACCTCCACAGGCGTCGCCACCACGAACGCCATGTCCTGCTTGTGGGGGTGCGTGAAGGCCCGAACGCCGGTCTCGATGCCCGACGCCACGGCCGACACCGAGGCGGTGCCCGCCTCGGCCGCAGTGATCCAGAACACGTCGCCGTCGGATGCGGGACCCTCGAAGGCGGAGCCGTCCTCGTTGTGGATGGTGCCGCCGCCGCCCGGGACCAGCTCGACCGAGGCGACGGAGGTCTTGACCACGAAGGGCCCGACCAGCTGGCCGGGGAGGGCCTCGACGTCGGTGTCGCCCTCGATGGACAGCGTCACGTTCCCGCCGATCTCGGGCAGCGCGCCGGCCTCCACCGCGGCCAGGATCTTCAGGTAGTTCGCGTACACGACCGCATAGCCCGTTGCCAGCTCGTCGTCCCCGACGCCCTCGTCGAGATCGAACCCGTTGGTGAAGTGCCAGATGGCGGCCTGGGTGGCGGCGGCCTTCTGGGCGTCGGTGCCCTCGATCACATGGCCCTCGGGGCCGGTGCCGATCGGGTGGTAGGCGCCGAGGATGCGGCCGACCGTGTCGCGGTTGGCGACATCGACGGACCCCCACTCCTCCTCGGGCAACGGGGTCGTCGTGCTCGTGCGGTCGAAGAAGTCGATGCAGTACCCCAACTGTTCCGAGCCGTCGACGTCCAGCTTCATCAAGCCCGCGTCGTAGTGCCCGCTGCCCTCGCCGAAGCTCCCGCTGACCTTGAGCACCTGGGACGAGGCGCCCTTGTAGACAGCCTCCCCGTCGGTGGCTCCGGCCGGTGACGCGAGCCCGCCGACCAGTCCCGCGGCGAGCGCGAGACAAGCGACGGCTGCCAGGCCTCGTCGCGAGGCAGCGCGTTGTGTCATGGTCATGTCTCTCCCCAAGCTCAGGTGCCCCCGGGCGGCACCGCTGTCGTGTGGCTCTGTCTCGGGGCCGCGCTCAGCTGACCCCACGGGCGCGGCAACAACCCGCCGCGGCGGTTCTCCGGCCTGCCCCCAAGCCGCCGAAGTTCCTCTCGCCCCGCTGGGGGCAAGCTAACACGCCACCAGGCCCCCGCCGGACACCCCGGCTCGCACGCCCGCAGCCTGGGCGGACGCGACGAGGGGCCCGCGCGATGCGGGCCCCACGTCGCAGACCGGGGTCAGAAGGTGATGACCGAGCGGATGACGGTGCCGGCCTTGAGGTCGGACACGGCGTCGTTGACGTCGTCGATGGCGATCTTCTTGGACACCATGCCGTCGAGGTCGAGCCGGCCGTTCTTCCAGAGGTTCAGCATGCGCCCGAAGTCGCTGCGCACGTCGGCCGAGCCGTAGTACGAGCCCACCAGCGTCTTCTCGTTGAAGAACAGCTCGAAGGCGGACAGCGACACGGTCTCGGTCGGGGCGCCGACGCCGATGATGCAGGTGGTGCCACCCCGGCGGGTGACGTCGTACGCGCTGCGCATGGTCACGGGCAGGCCGATGGCCTCGAACGCGTAGTCGAAGCCGTCGCCGCCGGTGATCGACGTCTTGGCCGAGTCGAGCTCCTCGGGCTTGACCGCATGGGTGGCGCCGAACCGCTGGGCGTCCTCGAGCTTGGAGTCGACGAGGTCGACGGCCACGATCTCCGAGGCGCCGGCGACGCGAGCTCCCTGGATGGCGGAGATGCCGACGCCGCCGCAGCCGAACACGACGACCGACGAGCCCGGCGTGACCTTGGCGGTGTTGAGGGCGGCACCCACGCCGGTCATCACGCCGCAGCCCACCAGGGACGCGATCTCGTGCGGGGTGTCGGGGTCGATCTTCACGACGCCCTGCTGAGGCATGACCATGTGCTCGGACCACGTGCCGCAACCGGCGAAGCCGACGAGCGGGGCGCCGTCGAGGACGAACCGGGGGGTCATCGAGGCGACCATCTGCACGTTGAAGCAGAGGTTCGGCTGCTTGCGGTCGATGCAGAACTTGCACGAACCGCACGGGGCGCTCCAGGCGATGATCACGTGGTCGCCGGCGGCGACGTTGGTGACGTTCTCGCCCACCTCGGCCACGACGCCCGCGCCCTCGTGGCCGGGCACGAAGGGGGCGGGCTGGGGGATGGTGCCGTTCATGCCGGACACGTCGGAGTGGCAGACGCCGGTGGCCTCGATCTTGACCCGGACGTCGTTGGGCCCGATCGGTGCCAGGTCGACGTCGTCGCGAATCTCGAGCTTCTCGTCACCGGTGTTGCGGAGCACGGCTGCGCGCATGCGTCTTCTTCCCCTCTGAGCGGACGATCTCCGGCGCAGCGTATCGGTCTGACCCGGTGTCAGAAAGTCGACGTCAGGGCCATTGACCCAAGGGTCAGGGGCGCCAGAGTCAGGAGAAGCGGTCTGCGATCAGCCCGGCGGCCTCCCGCAGCTCGGCCACGACCCAGTCGCCGTCGCCCATGCCGTTGGCCCAGGAGATCGTGGCCGACCACCACACGTGCCCCAGCGCCTTGGCCGCGCTCGCCTCCAACGCGGGGTCGACGTCGTCGGGGAACGCCGCCGCCAGGATCCGCGCCATGGCCCGGGTCACCTCGCCGATGGCGGACACGCTCGCGGGGTCGTTGGCGGTCATCGCCCCGATCACCGCCCGGGTGAGCCGCGGCTCGCGGTCCATCGAGCGCACCGCCCGGGTCAGCACGTCCATGATCCGGTCGACCGTGGTCGCGCCGGCCGGCGGGTGCCGGGTGACCCGCTGCTCCAGGTCGCCGAGCCACTGGACCATGACGGCGAGCAGCAGCGCGTCCTTGGACGGGAAGTAGCGGTAGATGGTGCCGAGCGCCACCTCGCCCCGGGTCGCCACGTCCCGCATCTGCACGGCGTCGTAGCCCCCCACGGCCGCCAGTTCCCGGGCGGCCCGGATGACGCGCTCCCGCCGGGCGGCCTGGCTCTTGGTGAGCGCGGGCGCGGCGGAGCCATCCATCGGGCCGTGAACCTACCGAAGCGGCCCGGCCAGCTCGCGGAACGGGACGTCCTTGTCGGTCCGGGGCTCGGGGGGCAGGCCGAGGGCCCGCTCCCCCACGATGTTGGCCTGGACCTGGTCGCTGCCCCCGGCGATCCGCAGCGAGGGGGCGTGCAGGAACCGGCGCAGCCACATGCCGTCGTCGGCCACGTCCGCGCCGCCCAGCAGCCCCCACGCCCCCTGAACCGACATCGCCGTGGTCGTCAGCGCCTGCATGTAGCGGGCGAAGGCCAGCTTCATGACCGACGACTCCGGCCCTGGCGCCCGTCCCTGACTCAGCGCGGTCTGGGACCGGTAGCGCAGGAACCGCAGCAGCTCGAAGCGGATGTGCACGTCCATCAGGGCCTGGCGCAGCACCGTGTCGCCCGTGCCGAACCGCTGCGCGAACGCGATCAGCGACGCGGGCGTCACGCCCATGCCGCCCGCGATCGACGAGCGCTCGCTCGTCAGCGTGGTCTGGGCGATGCGCCAGCCGTCCCCGGGCCCGCCCAGCAGGTTGCCCGCCGGGACCCGAACGCCGTCCAGGAACACCTCGGAGAAGTGGGCCTCGCCGGTCATCTGCCGCAGCGGGCGCACGTCGATGCCCGGGGCACCCATGTCGAGGAGGAAGTAGCCGATCCCCCGGTGCTTGGGGACGTCGGCGTCGGTGCGGGCCAGCAGCATCCCCCACCGGGCCCGGTCGGGCGACGACGTCCACACCTTCTGGCCGTCGACCACCCACTCGTCGCCGTCGCGGACGGCCCGGGTCCCGAGGTTGGCCAGGTCGGACCCGGCGCCGGGCTCGCTGAACAGCTGGCACCACAGCTCGTCGCCCCGCAGCGTGGGCGGCAGGAACCGCTCCTTCTGGGCGTCGTCGCCGTGAGCGATGATCGTGGGCCCGACCATGCCGATCGAGACCATGTAGGCGCCGTTGGAGACGCCGTAGCGGGCCTGCTCCTGACCGAAGATCACCTGCTCGATGGGGCGGCCGCCGCGGCCGCCGTAGGCCTTGGGCCACGTGATGCCGGCCCAGCCGTCGTCGTAGAGCGTGTGCTGCCACTCCTGGCAGCGGGCGAGGTAGGTCTCCTCGTCGTAGCCGCCCGACCAGAGGCCCTGCGAGAAGT